>JBOGYJ010000249.1:0-3646 GCA_050696795.1 Solirubrobacteraceae bacterium
GCAGCATCGCCGGAGCCGTCCGCGCTTGTAGCTGCGGAGATCACCGGCTTCAACCTCTCGATTGACGTCTGAACGACCCTGCGCTGGCGCCTCAGGCGTTCCGGCGTCCGCCGGCTGCCGGAGCGCGCTGCTTGGTGCAAGGTGCGCGACAGGCGCGACCAGCGTCGTTGCATAAGCCCCGACTGAGTTGCGGAAAGTCGCGACATCTGGATCACGTGCTCGCCGCTCACGGGGGCGCCGTGCCCGCCCGGCTGCCGCGTGTCGGTGGAGCACGGTCGTGGGGCCGCTCGAGTGTCGGCGCTGAGGTTTGGCCGCAAGCGGCCGCTCGCGGTGCATCCCGCGCTCGCCGTGGTGGCTGCTCTGCGTCGAGAGCAGCAGCCTCGGCATGCGCGATCACGCTTCCAAGGGGTTCTGCAGATTCGTGGAACCGGCAGTCTCAACGGCCGTCGTCGAGACTTCTGGATCCCCACGCCGCTAACCGCCAGCCGGCGAGCAGCGAGACGCGGTTTTGGCGAGGAGCAGGTCGGTCCTGCATCTCCTGCCGTGGCCCTGCTTTGCCTTCCCCGAAGGTACGGTCGCACTTCGCCAGACTTCGGGTCTCGGCGTGGGGGTGGCGGCGTAGGCTAAGCGCCCGGGAGGCGCGGTCATCTGCGTCTGCAGTGACGACGATCACCGTCGGCTCGTCGAGATGCAGCTCGTGAGCATCGGTTGCGACACCAAACACGTCGATTTTCGTGCGGCCGGGTGAGCTTCAGGCTCGCTCGGCGTCCTGCCCCAGCAGAGCGACGGGCGCGGCCGTGGCCTGCGCGCGTACGCCGGCCACGATCAGCTCAAGACCGCGCTCGAAGTAGGGGTCTGCGAATTCGCAGTCGGTCAGGTATCCCGAGCACGCGATCGTGAGGGGATAGCGATCGGGGGGCAGCGAGGAGAGCGCGATGCGCTTCTGGCGCTGGAGCTCGATGCGCTGCTCACGGTCGGGGATCTCCACGCCAGGTTGGGTGCTGACCAGCATCACGGCACTGTTGAGCATGAAACGCGCCACGTCTGAGGCCTGAGCGGGTTCCAGGCCCCGCTCGACGAGGAACGTGAGCGTCCGCTCGGTAATGCCGAGACCGGCGTCGTTTGACATGACGCGGAAGGGGACCAGCTCGGCGACGGCGGGATGCTCCCGCATCGCGTCGACGAGCGCATCCAGGGTGAGGCGGAGCTGCCCCCACCCGTCATCGCCCGCCGGGTCGAGCTGCTGCATGGAGTGGTCGATGGTCTCCGCGGCGTGTTTCCAGAGGCGGTCGGCGATCGAGCCGAGCAGCTCCTCCTTGTCCTTGAAGTGCCAGTAGAGCGCCATTGGCGTGACCTCGAACTGATCGGCCAAGCGCCGGAAGCTGATCGCTTCCAGGCCCTCCTCACCAGCGAGCCGCAACGCGGCGTCGATCACGGCCTCGCGGTCGAGCTTGCCGTTGGCTCTGCGCGTTGTCTTTGGGCTCACGCTTGACAACTATACGCCGTACAGGCACTATACGTCGTAGCTATACGACGTACATCTACAAGAGATAGTCGCGAACCC
Source organism: Solirubrobacteraceae bacterium (assembly GCA_050696795.1). Lineage (GTDB taxonomy): Bacteria > Actinomycetota > Thermoleophilia > Solirubrobacterales > Solirubrobacteraceae > Palsa-465. Next base: position 1,565 of record JBOGYJ010000249.1, read on the forward strand.
GGCTACCGAAAGGCGTTATGAGCACAGACACCATCCCCATCCCGACCGGCACCCGTGGCCTGAGCGGCCGCCGCTGGACGCTGCTGGCTGTCTCGCTGGCCACGTTCATGACCTACCTGGACAACAACATCATCAACGTCGCGATCCCAACGATCCAGCGCAGCCTGCACCTCAACGGGTCGGGTGTGGAATGGGTTGTCAGCGCCTACATCCTGGTCTTCGCCGGGTTGCTGCTCGCGGGAGGCCGGCTCGCTGACCTCTTCGGCCAGAAGCGACTGTTCATGGCGGGCCTGACGATCTTCACAACGGCTTCGCTCCTTGCCGGGCTGGTCGAACAGGACACACTGCTGATCGCAAGCCGCGCGCTGCAGGGGCTCGGAGCTGCAATGGTCACGCCAACGACCCTGGCTATCATCGCCGCCACCTTCCGCGAGCCCAAGCAGCAGGCTCAGGCGGTCGGCGCCTGGAGCGCGGCCGGTGCGGTCGCACTCGCCGTCGGGCCGCTGCTCGGAGGGGTTCTCTCCCAGCACGTCAGCTGGCACTGGATCTTCTTCATCAACGTCCCGATCGGCATCGCCACCATGTGGCTCGGCGCCCGCGCGATCCCGACGGTACCGACGCTCGCGCGAAGCAACATCGACGCCCGCGGCGTGAGCACCTCGGCCACCTTTCTGCTGACCCTCACCTACGCCCTGATCCAGGGTCCTCAGGTCGGCTGGACCTCAGCCCCGATCATCATCGCGATGGCTGGCGCCGTAATCTCAGCGATCGCCTTCGTGCTGGCCGAGCGCAGCGCCGATGACCCGATGATTGACCTGTCGCTGTTCACGAATCGCACATTCACCGGTGCCACCATCGCGCTGATGCTCTGGGCCTTCGGACTGTTCGGCATCTACTTCTTCACCTCCCTCTACCTCCAGCATGTGCTGCGCTTCTCGGCGACGACCGCCGGCGTGGCATTCGTCCCGATGGCTGTCCTGATGGCAGTCGGGGCGGGCACCTCAGAGATGATCTCGGCGAGACTCGGAGCGCACCGTACCGTCGGTGGCGCCATGGCCCTGATGGGAGCCGGCATCCTCTCGATCAGCTTCCTCGGCGCCCATGCCACGTTCGGTGACCTGATGCCCGGCTTCGCGATCATCGGCATCGGCGGCGGTCTGACGATCCCGCTGACCTCGACGATCCTCAAGACGATGCCCGCTGAACGTGAGGGCGTGGCGTCCGCGGTGTTCAACGCCTCTCGCGAGGTCGCCGGCCTGCTCGGCATCACCGTGATCGGCGTCATCCTGCGCGCCCGGCAGACGGCCGAGCTGCACGCCGGACACACGGCGGTCACCGCATTCCTCGGCGGATACCGCCTCGGACTGATCGTCGCCGGGGTCCTGGTCGGAGCCGGCGGAATCGCGGCCTGGACGGCACTTCAGAACCTGACGGCAGATCAGACCCCGGCCGGCGAGTCCGGCCGGGCCACGACAAGCGGCACGCCGACCCTCGCCACGAGCTGAAGCCGCATCCACTCTCCGCCGCGCCTCCCCGGAGCCGCGGCGGAGAGGAGGCGTCGGGAGCAACGCGCACCCACCTGGAACTTCACGGCTGCGCACTGCTATGGGGTGAGCCAGGACAACGGCCGACAGACGCAGCCCCAGGTGCTGGAGGCACTGCGCACACCCGGGCCCTACTACGACCTACTGTTGGCTGCCAACATAGAACGCGCGCTCGCCGGGAACTGACCTGTCAGATCACACGCCTCAGGATCGTGATCGCGTCGTAATCCCCTCCGAGGTGGAAGGTGGCGGAGTGTTCACGATTGCGGCGACGACCGCTACGAGATCGCGACGACCGTGTGCTTGGCCGACGTGATCGAAGAGCGCTGGCATGTCACGGGTCCTGGTCAGGTCAGCGAAGGTGGACGGCCCGCCACGATTCAGGTCGCATCGCAGCGCACATGCATTCTCACGGCAGCGACACTCGGGCTACGCCACGCGAGAGTTACGGACTGATCCACCAGCGACAGTCTCCGGACCTCCTTTCTGCTGACGACGAGCATCTCGTGGTCGTCCTCGAGAGACCTGAGTTGCGCGG
>JBOGYJ010000250.1:0-5363 GCA_050696795.1 Solirubrobacteraceae bacterium
CCGTAGCCCCAGGAGGGCGTCTCGACCTCGAGCCGGCCCAGGGTCGCCTCGATGCTGCTCAGATCTCGGCCCGCGGCGGCTGCAATGCGCTCGGCGAGCGCTTCGTACTGGGTGTCGTTCTCGGTCATCGGCGTGCTCCAGTTCAGGCGGCAGTCTTTGTTGGCGCCACGGACGCGAGACCCGTGACCGACAGGAAGCGCTGGAAGGTCTCCTCACCCAGACGCGGATGCTGTGGCTCGTAACTCCGCAGCTCCACGGAGCTACGGGAGACCGCGCGCGCGTGCGTGAGGTCGTCGACCACGCCCAGCGCGATTCCCTGCACGAGCAGGTTTCCGAGCGCCGTGGCCTCGACGGGTCCGGCGATCACCAGCCGGCCGAGCACGTCAGCCGTCAGTTGGCAGAGAAGCTCGTTGTTGGCGCCGCCCCCGACCACGTGAACGGCCTCGATCTGGCGCCCGCCGACAAGCTCTAGCTGGGCGAGCACGAGCCGGTACTTGCAGGCCAGCGACGCCAGGATCGCGCGGCACAGCTCGCCCGGACCGCCGGGGGCCCGCTGGCCCCCGGCGCTGCACAAGCGCTCGATCTTCGCCGGCATGTCGCCGCCGTGCAGGAGTGTCTCGTGGTCGGGATCGAACAGCGCCACGTCCGGCCGTGACTCACGGGCGAGCTGCTGCAACCGCTGGTACCCGAGCTCCCGGCCGGCACGGGCCCAGGCGCGGCGGCACTCCTGCAGCAACCACAGCCCCATCACGTTGCGCAGCAGGCGCACCGTGCCGCTCGCGCCACGCTCATTGGTCAGGTTGTAGGCGGACGCTTCAGGCCCCAGCTCGGGCGCGGCCAGCTCCACGCCGAGCAGGGACCAGGTGCCGGACGAGAGCACGGCGGCATGGCCGCCGCCCAGCGGGGCCGCGACGAACGCCGAGGCCGTATCGTGCCCCGCCACCGTATGCACCGCGGTCCCGGCGCCGCCACCCGCCGCGTCGGCGTGCTGCGCCAGCACCCGCCCCAACGGCGTCCCCGGCGGGACGACCGCAGCTGCGAACGGAGCTGACGGGAGGCCCAGACGGGCGATCAGATCCTCGACCCAGCGCGGGCTCGTCGCCTCGAGCAGGCCCGTGGTCGAGGCGACCGTCAGCTCGTTGGCAAGCGTGCCGGTGAGCCACTTGCCGATCAGGTCGGGGATCAGTGCGATGCGCTCGGCCGCGGCCAGCGCTCCGCTTCCCTCATCGGCGCAGAGCTGGAAGATGGTGTTGATCGGCATCGTCTGGATGCCGGTGCGGGCGTACAGCTAATCGCGACCCACCCGTGCGTGCGCCTGCGCGACCACTGCGGGGGTCGTGCGGCCGTCGCGGTAGTGGTATGGCAGCCCGAGCAGCCGCTCGCCGGCGTCGAGCAGCGCATAGTCGCAGCCCCAGCTGTCGACGCCGACGCTGCGCAGCGTCCCGCTCGCTGCCGCCACCCCCAGCCCATGAAGAGTCTCGAGGAACAGCGCCGGCAGGTTCCAGTGCAGCCCGTCGGGGAGCCACAGCGGCCGGTTGGCGAAGCGGTGCGCGACGTCGAGCTCGAGGCGCTGGCCGTCAAACGCGCCGAGCACCACCCGTCCGCTCTCAGCGCCTAGGTCGACAGCAGCCATGCGCACGCCCTCAGCCATCGCCGCGCGCTCCCGTTGGGGCATCGGCGCCAAGGGCTCCGAGCTGCGCACGTCCGCGCCGGCGGTTCATCAGCTCGCGTCCGCGGGCGCTGAACGCGGCCAAGTTCGGAATCAGCACGCTGAGGATCAGCAGCCCACCGGAGACGACCTGGAAGTCGTTCTCGTTGAACGAGCTCGTGAGCAAGAGCGCGCTGCGCAAGAGCGCGTAGACGATGGCCGCGAGCGCCACCCCGACGATCGAGCCCTTGCCGCCGAAGATCGAAACCCCACCTAGCAGCACGATCGTCACGACCTGCAGCTCGAAGCCGATACCGATGTTCTCGGCCGCCGAGGAGAGCTCGAACGTGTAGAGGATGCCGACCGCGGCGCAGATGAAGCCGGAGAGCACGAACAGCCAGAGCTTGGTCCGCTTGACGCGGATGCCGGCGTGGAAGGCAGCCTCCTGGTTGAGCCCGATCGCGTACAGCGCGCGCCCGAGCGAGCTGAATCTCAGCATCAGCCCGGTCGCCAGCGTCAGCACCGCAAAGGCCGCCACCGACCAGGAGATCGATGAGATCCCGAGGAAGCCGTCGATCCCCACCGACGTGTAGGAGGCCGGGAAGCTGGAGACCGAGACCGGCCCGAGAATCACATCGGCCAGGCCGCGGTAGAGCGTCAGCGTGCCGATCGTCACCGCCAGTGACGGCAGCCCCACGCGCGTCACGAGCAGGCCGTTCACGGCCCCGGCGCAGACGCCCATCATCAGGCAGACGAGGATCGCGAGTGGCATCGCCCAGTGGTGAAGCCAGAGATCGCCCAGGAGCTCGGACGAGAGCGCGAGCGTCGAGGCGACCGACAGATCGATCTCACCCGTGAGGATGATCAGGGTCATCGGCAGGGCCATGATCGCCAGGTCACCGATGTTCGTGCAGGTCGTGAAGAGGTTGTAGCTACTGGTGAACTGGCCGGAGATCTGGGTCCCCGCCACGAACACGATCACGAGCGCCAGCGCCAGCGCGCTCTCCCAACGCAGGGTCGCGCGCAGCCGCTCGGTGCCGCTGCGGCCGGCCGTCTGAGCCGGCTTGGCGCTTGACTCAGGCACCGAGGTTGGCCCTTCGCCTGCGCAACGCCGCCGCCAGGCGCAACTGGATCCCACGATCCATCGTGATCGCGACGATCAGCAGGAAGCCGGCGATCGCCTCGGTCCAGATCGACGGGACTCCGAGCACGTTGAGCGCAACGTTGATCGTCTGCAACAACAGCGCACCGAGGGCGGCGCCGACGACCGAACCGCTGCCCCCGAAGATCGCCACGCCGCCGACCACCACCGCGGCGATGATCTGCAGCGCGATGCCGTTGGCGGCGGTCGCGTCGATCGTGTTGTACTGCGTCGCCCAGAAGACACCGCCGAGGCCTGCGCACGCGCCCGAGATCACGAACGCGCAGAAGACGCGGCGGCCGATCGGAATGCCGGCCAGGCGTGCGGCGGCGGGATCCGAGCCGATCGCGTAGAGGTCCCGGCCGGAGCGGTAGGAGCGCAGGTAGTAGGCGGCGATGCCGACCAGCACGGCGGTCACCACGGCCAGGTCCGGGATGCCCACGATGGTGGCGTGGAAGATGTTCACGAACGAGTTCGGCAGCGAGTTGGCGACGACCTGGCCACTGCCGACGATGATCGTGTCGACGCCGCGGATGATGTAGAGCATCGCGAGCGTCACGACCAGGCTCGGGACCCGGCCGATGGCGGTGATCAGGCCGGTGACGATGCCGCAGGCGACGCCGACGCCGATGCCGATCAGGAAGACGATCGGGATCGCCGTGCCCGGATGCGCCTGGAAGGTGTTGGCAGAGACATACGCCGAGAGGCCGATCACCGAGCCGATCGACAGATCGACCTCACGGCTCAGTACGACGAACGTCTCGCCGACCGCCACCAGCACGTAGAGCGTGGCGTCGCCGAGGATGAAACGGATGTTCGAGCCGTGCAGGAAGCCGGGCTGGATCAGCGTCGTGACCAGCACCAGCAGCGCGAGGATCGCGACGATCCCGAAGGTGCGCGCGCGGAGCACGAAGTCGACGAGCCCGCTCGGCTCACCGAGCATCTTGGCGGAGGCTGGCGGACCGGCTGGCGGTGCCAACTGCTCGGCGGCACTCATGCGGCCGCCCCGGCCGCGTCGATCGCCTTGTGCTCGGCCGTACCGGCGGCCACGATCGCCTCTTCGCTCGCTTCCGCGCGCGGCATCTCGGCAACGATCCGACCCTCGCGCATGACCAGCACGCGGTCGGCCAGAGCGAGCACCTCAGGCAGCTCCGAGCTGATCACCAGCACGGCGACCCCTTCCTCGGCCAGACTCGAGATCAGCGCATGCACCTCGGCCTTGGTGCCGATGTCGATCCCACGCGTCGGCTCGTCGACGATCAGCAGCGCCGGCCGGCGCGCGAGCCACTTGGCCAGCACAACCTTCTGCTGATTACCGCCGGAGAGCAGCGACACCGGGTTCGAGACACGGCCGTACTTGACGCGCAGCCGATCGGCCCAGTCGGTCCCGAAGGCGATCTCCTGCGCGGGCCGGATCACGCCGGAGCGCCTCAGCTTGCGAAGCGACGGCAGCGAGATGTTGCGTGCAGTCGACATCTCCATCACCAGCCCCTGCTGGCGCCGATCCTCCGGGACGAAGCCGACGCCGGCGCGCATCGCACGCGAGGGCGAGCCGCGAGCCAGGCGCCGTCCGGATACCTCGACGGCGCCGGCGTCGTAGCGGTCGATGCCGAAGATCGCGCGTGCCACCTCGCTGCGACCCGAGCCGACCAGGCCGGCGAGAGCGACGACCTCGCCCTCGCGGACCTCGAGCGAGACATCGACGAACACGCCCTCACGAGTGAGGTGCTCAACCTTCAGGACCGACCGGCCCGCGGTGCGCGGCGCATGCCCCAGGTCCTGGACGTCACGGCCGACCATCGCCCGCACGAGATCGTCCTGCGTCAGCCCTCCGATCTGCTGCGAGAGGATCCGCGAGCCGTCGCGCAGCACGGTCACGCGCTGGCAGATCGCGAACACCTCCTCGAGCCGGTGCGAGATGAAGACCACGGCCGCGCCCTCGGCGCGGAGCGTCTCGACGACGCCGAACAGGCGCTTGACCTCGACCGGCGAGAGCGCGGCGGTGGGCTCGTCCATGATCAGCACACGGGCGTTGCCGGTCAGCGCCTTGGCGATCTCGACCAGTTGCTGCTCGGCGATCGAGAGGCCACGCGCGATCCGGTCGGGATCGATCACCACGCCGAGCCGCTCGAAGATGTCTGTGACCGCGCGGCGCATGGCGCGCGCGTCGATGCGGCGGCCGCTGCGCAACGGCTGGCGGCCGATGAAGACGTTCTCCGCCACCGACAGATCGGGAAACAGCGTCGGCTCCTGGTAGATCACCGCGATGCCGCGCGCCGCCGAGTCGGCGGGACCGGTCAGGAAGACGGGGTCGCCGTCGATCGTGAAGGCGCCGCTGTCGGGTTGATGCACACCGCCCATGATCTTCACCAGGGTCGACTTGCCGGCGCCGTTCTCACCGAGCAGCGCGTGCGCTTCGCCGGGATACAGCTCCAGTGACACGTCACGTAGCGCGTGAGCTCCGGCGAAGGCCTTGTCGACGTGCTCGAGCTTGAGCAGCGGCTCGGCTGCCTGGTCTTTGGTTCGGGTGGCGCTCATCTGGCTCGATCGGTGGTGGGCGCGCGACCGCGGTCG
>JBOGYJ010000251.1:0-3506 GCA_050696795.1 Solirubrobacteraceae bacterium
AGGAAGCGCTCCACAGACGCCTCCTGGTGCGCGATCTGGTCGGCCAGGTCGTGCGCGTGGCGGGCCGCGCGCTCCATGAAGTCGATCACGCAGCCCTCGGGGTCCTCGGCCAACGGGTAGACGCGCGCGACCTCCTGCTGGATGCAGGCGATGCCGACGGGCGGGTGGCCCTCGGCGAGCGTGCGCGGGTTGCAGACCGGCGTGACCACGACCTGGGACTCGGGCGCCACCAGCGCCGTCGGCATCAACCGCGGCAGCGGCGCCCGCGCAGGCAGTTCGGTCGCCATCTCGACGACGACGTCGCCGAGCAGCTCGGCCAGCGCCTCGCGCCACAGCTCGAGCACGATGTCGGCACCGACGAGCGTGTCGCGCAGCGTGCGCGCCTGCTCGGCGTAGAGGTGCTCGGCCTCCTCGCGGTCGGTTGCGTCGCCGAGGTCCAGATCACACGGCACCCGGAGCAGCTCTGACGGTGAGATGCTGCTGCCGGCGCCCCGGCTGCCGGGCGTCAAGTAGGTCTGCAGCGTGCCGAGGTCGCGGCGGGCATAGAAGATCACGGTCACCGCCTCGCTCAGCGGCAGTTGGTCGATCCGCAGCGACACGCTGACGGCCGAGGCCGCGTCCAGCAGCGCCCGTTTCAGCAGCTCCTCCGCGTCGCCGCTCTGGCCCTCGTCGAGTTCGTCCTGCATGACTCACCTCCATCCGCCTGCGATGGGATGTAAATACCCAATTCCTGTGCGTTTTCGGTATCCCGCCGGTTAGCTTCAGTTATCGGCGAGGATTGGCCCGATATTGAGCGCTTCCGCACGAGCGCTGCGCGTGTGTGGAGCAGCCAGGACCATTGGGGTAGCCTGAGCGGTGGATGAAGAAGCTCGTCTACACGCCCTTCTCGATCGTCTTCGGCATGCTCGGCGCCCGCGCCGGCAGGAAGGCCTTCAAGGCGATCTGGGGACGGGTCTCGGATCAGCCCAAGCCGCCGTCGGCAAAGGAGCCCGAGCTGAGCCTCGGTCGCGTCGCCGCCACCGCGGCGCTCGAAGGTGCGACGCTCGCGGCGGCAACCGCTGTGGCCCGGCAGCTCTCGGTACGCGCCTTTCACCGCCTGTTCGGTGTGTGGCCGGTGAAGGCCAAGCACCCGGCGGCCGACGACCCCGCCTAGCGCGCGTCGAGCAGCGCGCCGATGTCGGCCGGTGGCGCGGCGCCCTGCACGCTGCAGGCGATCGCCGCCACACGAGCGGCAAACGTGGCCGAATCCACCAGTTCGGCGGTGAGTGCATCGGACGCGGGAAGCGTTTTACCCCCTGTGGGTGCATTTTGCTTCCCGCGTAGCAACCAGTGCCACAGAAAGCCGGCGCTGAAGGCGTCGCCCGCACCGATCGTGTCAACCACCTCGACGGCGACAGGCGGGATCGGCACCACATCGCTGGCGGTGAGCACGGTGGCGCCATCGGCGCCGGCGGTCAGTAACACGGCCTGAGGGCCGTGGTCCAGCCACCGGCGAGCCGCCGTCTGCAGCGGCCCGCCCGGCGCCAGCCAGGCGAGGTCATCGACGCTCAGCTTCAAAACGTCGGTCTGCGCCAGCACCGCCTCGAGCCGCGCCAGATACACGGCGCGGTCCGCGATCAGTGCGGCGCGGATGTTGGGGTCGACCATCACCGGCGCGCCACGCTGGCGCGCGAGCTCCACCGCCCGCAGTCCGGAGGTTGCCGCGGGCTCGAGCATCAGGCCGATGCTCCCCAGATACAGCGCGTCGAGCTCGGGCGGGAGCAGCTCCGCGACCTGCTCGGGCCAGACGTCCGGGATCGAGGTCTCAGAGGTATAGAAGCTGTAGCGGGCGGCGCCGTCGCAATCGAGCTGGGCGAGCGCGAGCGTCGTCGGCAGCCTGGTCGCGACCAGCAGGTCGAGTGCGACTCCGGCCGCGACCAGCTGTTCGCGGAGACGCTGACCAAGCGGGTCAGCGGCGAGCGCACCCAGGAAGCCCACCTCGGCGCCCAGGCGCCCGAGCCAGCGGGCGGTGTTGAACGGCCCGCCGCCTGGGTGGATCCCGAGATCGCCCGCCGGCGTGGGGATCAGGTCTACGAGCGCCTCTCCGGCGACGACGATCATCGGTTCAAGGGTTGCAGGGGCGGGCGACGACGCGCCCGCCCCCACGAATCAGCAGTGGCTCTTGTAGATGAACTTGCGCTGAGCCTTGAGGTTCGACTTGGTCAGCACGGCCAGGTTCGTCAGGATCGACTTGGTCTTCTTGCCCTTGATCGCGTTGACGGCCTGCTGCACGCCGTCGACGCCCTCCTGATAGGGCTGCTGGGCGACGAGCGCCTGGACGACGCCCTTCTTGAGGTCGGCGACCTGCTCGGGGTCGGCATCGTAGCCGACGATCTTCACCTTGCCGGCGGCACCGGTCTGCTTGAGGCCGGTGTCGACGCCCTCGGCGACGAGCACGTTGGTCGCGAACACACCGGACAGCGTTGGGTTGGCGGAGTACAGCGCGTTGATCTTCTGCGCCGCCGGGGCCGGGCTGTCACCGGTGTACTGCGTCTGCAGCACCTTGATGTTCTTGTACTTCTTGATCTCCTTGGTGAAGCCGGCGATGCGGGCCTCGGTAGTGGAGACGCCGGCCTGCTCGTTCATCACGACGACCGAGCCCTTGTTGTGGATCAGCTTGGCCAGGGCGTCCGCCGCCAGCGCGCCGCCGCGCTGGTTGTTGGACGAGATCGACGCCGACGCGATGCCGCTCTTGGCGACGTGCGTGTCGACCTGGATCACCTTGATGCCAGCGCTCTTCATCTGCTGCATCGGCGTGATCAGGGCGTGCAGGTCCGTCGGCGCGATCATCACCGCGGCCGGCTTGCTTGCCGTGACCGAATGCACGATCGGGATCTGCTGGGCGGCCGAGAAGCTCACCGGGCCCTGCACCGACATGCTGTAACCAAGCTTCTTGGCCTCGGCCTTCGCGCCACAACCCATCGTGACGTAGAAGTTGTCGGCCTTGGTGCCCTGGATCAGCACCAGGTTCTTGTTGCTCGAAGCGGCGTTCGCGCCTGCGGTCGCCAGTCCGAGCGTGAGTGCGGTCAGCGTCGCGATTGCGGTGCCCGACCTAATGGCTTGCATCAACTTCTTCTCCTCCTCTTTCACCCGGCGGCATCAGCCTGCCGGTCTGCTTGCCGACGGCACCGGCTCGAGGCCGGCACCCGGTGTTTCGGGCCCGTGACTCCTGAGTCAACGGCCCGACCCTTGAGCCAACGGCCAGCTCCCGTGTCATGCGCGCGACCTCGCGCGGCGACGCAGCTGGTCGAAGTACACGGCAACAACGAGGATCACTCCGATCATCACCTGCTGCCAGAAGGACTGCACCCCGACGATCACCAGACCACTGGCGAGCACGACGGGGATGAACACGCCGACGACCGTGCCGGCCATCGCGCCGACCCCGCCGAACAGGCTGGTGCCACCGATCACCACCGCGGCGATCGCGGTCAGGTTGTCGGTCTCGTGGCCTGAGATCGTGGTCG
>JBOGYJ010000252.1:0-1829 GCA_050696795.1 Solirubrobacteraceae bacterium
AGCTTGCACAGAGACGGCCGCTCCGGAATCTGTGCAGCTTGCATGTGAAGATCCTGTAACCGGATGCGGTCAGGGACGGATTCGGGGGCCTGGGCATTTATACTTCCAGCCATGCTGCCGCAAGCAAGGGACGCGCTGGCCGGCAATGCGGCTGGAGCCGCGGCCCAGCGCGCCAACAGGCCGCGTCTAGCGGTCATCGACCGGGATCCCGGTGGCTGGGAGTACCTGGAGCGCGTCTGCGGGCGCCTTCCGGGCCTAGCCGTGGCCTAGCCGCAATACCGTTTCCTTAGTGTCCGGTGGGCGGGTTATTGTTGCGGCGTGCCTCGATCTGGCTGGGTCAAGCCTGCGACTGATCAGCGCCTTTCGGATCACATCTCGATTGGGGTGCTGACACGGGTTTTCCCGCCGGGGTTGGTGGACAGGGTGGTCGCCGAGGCGGGGCGCGTGGAGCAGCGGCATCGGTTGTTGCCGGCGAGGGTGGTGGTGTATTACGTGCTGGCGATGGCGTTGTTCGCGGACTGCTCGTATGAGGAGGTGATGCGGATGTTGGTGGAGGGGTTGGCGTGGCAGTCTGGGTGGGCGCAGGCGTGGGAGGTCCCGGCGAAGGGGTCGATCTTCAAGGCGCGCTCGCGGCTGGGCCGTGAGCCGGTGCGGCGGCTGTTTGAGGCGGTCGCCGGGCCGATCGCCGGGCCGCGGACGGCTGGGGCGTTCTACCGCGGTCTGCGGCTGATGAGCTTGGATGGGACGTGCTTGGATGTCGCGAACACGCCGGCGAACGAGCAGGAGTTCGGACGGCCAGGTACTGGCCGTGGGCAGGGTGTTGGCGCGTTCCCGCAGCTGCGGATGGTCGCCTTGTCGGAGACGGGCACGCACGCGATCTGCGCGGCGGCGCTGGGGCCGTTGTCGAGCTCTGAGAACGCCCTCGCCGACGAGCTGTTGGGCGGGCTTGACCAGGGGATGCTGTGCCTTGCTGACCGTGGGTTCTATAGCTTCGGCCGCTTCCAGAACGCCCGCGCGACTGGGGCGCAGCTGCTGTGGCGCGTGTCGGCGACGTTGCTGTTGCCGCGCGAGCAGCAGCTTCCGGACGGCTCGTATCTGACCCGCATCTACAAAAACCAGCCCGATCAGCGCGCTCACCGCGACGGCCAGCAGGCCCGCGTGATCGAGTACCAGCTCGATGACGGCGCCCGCACCGACCCCGAGCAGCGCTACCGGCTGATCTCAACGATCCTCGAGCCCGAGCAGGCACCCGCCGCTGAGCTCGGCGGCCTCTACCACGAGCGCTGGGAGCTGGAGAACACCCTCGACGAGCTCAAGGTCCACCAACGCGGCCCGCGGGTGGTGCTGCGCTCAAAACAACCAGACGGCGTCTACCAGGAAGCCTACGGGTATCTCTGCACCCACTACGCGATCCGCCGGCTGATGCACGACGCCGCCCTCCACGGCGGCCTCGACCCCGACCGATTGTCATTCACCACGAGCCTCCGGGCCGCCCGCCGAACCGCCCGCACCCAGCCGGGATTTTTTCCCCCGGACGATCAACGACGCACATGGGCAAGCGATCGCTGAGATCCTCGCCGCACCGCTCCCCGAACGGCGTCTGCGCCGCAACCCCCGCGTGATCAAGCGCAAGATGAGCAACTGGGGTGTCAAGCGGCCCGAGCACCGCAACCCACCCAAGCCGACCAAGCGTCCCGAGGACGCGATCACCGTGCTAGCCGCCTAAGGAAACGGTAGTGGGCCTACTCCGATGGCGGCGAGGAGCTGCTGATCAGGACGCTGAAGGCCGATGTCTTCCCGCAGCTGCAGGTCAACCACGTGTTGATCGT
>JBOGYJ010000253.1:0-8246 GCA_050696795.1 Solirubrobacteraceae bacterium
CGAGCCGTCCCTCGACGACGAGCATCCCGTCGTCGTCCCAATGGGTGCTCAGCCGCTGACGCTCGTGTACCGCCTGTGCGTGATCTGAGGTCGCGCGCAACACCCGCCCGTACTGGCCTGCGACCTGCTCGAGCTGTGCACCGGTAGCGTGGCGGGCGAGCTCGACCAGCTGAGCCTCCGTCTTCTCGCTGGCCACGCGCGTCAGAGCCCGCACCTTGCTGTAGGAGAGCTCGCCCGAAGCGAATGCCTCCCGTACAAGCGGCAGCCCGCCGAGCATCCGAGCCACGCGCGTATGCTCGCGAGCGGCGTGTATCCCGATCCCGCAGCGCCAGGAGAGCCAGTGTGCGCAGGACGTGACGCCCCACTCGGCCCAGCCCGCGCGCGCGTCGAATTCTGCGATCAGCAACAGCCAGCGGCAGGTCGCGGCCGCGAGGTGTGCAGCCAGCGTGCAGATCTCTCGCTCCAGCAGTTCGAGCGGCTGCTCCTGTTGAGTTGCGCGAGTCTCACAAATAATCGAACACACGTTCGTATTGTTGCGTGATGCCCGGACGGAAACCCGGAAACCTCGGGCAATTTGGGCGCCTGTGAACGTCGCACGGAGAGCTGCGACGTCTCCGCGGAGACGTGCCGCGCAAACCCCTTCGTGAGCTCGTCAACCCGGCGCGGCGGAGGATCCCGTCAACCTCGGCCAATGCCCGCGCGCGAGGCCATCGTGCATCGAGCCCGAGGTGTCGCACACGATCGCGACCTCCGGGACCGGACGCACCATCGTCGGGAGCACGATGTCGTCGTGGAGGTGGGCGCGCCGCGCCGGACGGTGGTAGCTGTAGTCGACGGTGCCGGCGGTGAGCGCGATGCCACGACGGATCTCGGCCGCCGGCGCTCGGCGCCAGTCGGTGCGCGATGGCAGCACCGTCTCAGCCCAGCGCTGCCAGCCGCCGGGGTCGAGCCGTACCGAGGAGGCGAAGATCGCACTCGCGAGATACGGGGCCTTCGACGTGGCCCACAGGCGCGCGGACGCGACCTTGCGGTCGGGAGGCGCGGCGCTCACAGCAGGCCTGCGTCGCGCAGCAGTGGCGTGAACGTCGCGAGCTCGGGCGGCAGCGCGGCGCCCGGAGGTCGGCACCGCGCGAGTGTTCGGGCCGCCGTTGCCGCGACATCGGGTGCCGCCCCGGCCGCCTTCCCGAACGCCCGCCAGCCACGCGCCCAGCGGTCAGGGGTCGGGTCGGCGGCCGCCGCCACCACCGCCGCCACCACCGACGTCAGCGCGGCATGGGCGCGGTCGCCACGCTCGGGCAACAGGAACCCGTCCGGGTCGGCGAGGACCGCTTCGGGGTCCGGCAGGTCGGCCTCCTCCAGTCAGCTCAGGTACTCGACGCCGGCGCCCGCCGCGCCGACCGATCCGCGCACCAGCAGCGAGACGACGAGCTCGTCGGCCTGCGACACGACGATCCAGAGGCCGAGAGGACGCTCGCCGTCCTCGCCGGAGAGACGGTCCCATGTCTCGAACGAGTGCGTGCGTGGGAACGCCGGCGCAACGACCTGCGAGTCCTCACCATCGCCTCGCGCGGCCTCACCGACCCACTCGACATCCACATAAACCGCGATCCCCACCCGCACGCCCGCAGCTGCAGGCCGCGCTCTACGGGCGCGTGCTATCGGCACTTCGCTCGTGGCTCGCCCAGCCTGACCTTGCGATCGAGCTGACGATGGCCGACAGGCGACGAGGATCGTCGCCTCGAGCGCCGCGGCGACACGATCGCCGTCACGCTGCCCTTCGCCTGGCTAGCCGAGGTCTGGACTCGCGGACCGACGACGATCGACTCGACCCGGTCCGAGTAGCCGCGCTCGAGCAGTGCCGGGCGTCAGGCCGTGACGCTGCACCGAGGGGGTGGCCAAGCGCGGCCACCCCCGAAGGCAATGCGGTCAGAAGCTGTCATCCCCGCCGCTAGCATCGATAGCCACCGATGCCTGGATTCGAGCTTGACGCCACCTTCAGCCCGACGGCCGACCAGCCGCAGGCGATCATGGGCCTCGCCCAGGGGATCGAGAACGGCGAGCGGATGATGACGCTGCTCGGCGCGACCGGCACCGGCAAGACGATGACGATGGCGGCGACGATCGCCGAGGTCAACCGCCCGGCGCTGGTGATCGCGCACAACAAGACGCTCGCCGCCCAGCTGTGCAACGAGTTCCGCACCTTCTTCCCGCGCAATGCGGTCGAGTACTTCGTCTCCTACTACGACTACTACCAGCCCGAGGCCTACGTCCCCAGCAAGGACCTCTACATCGAGAAGGACTCGGCGATCAACCAGGAGATCGACCGCCTGCGGCACGCCGCCACCGCGGCGCTGTTCGCCAGACGGGACGTTCTGATCGTCGCATCAGTCTCATCGATCTACGGACTCGGCTCCCCCGAGGTATACGACGAGAACCTGCAGACACTCACCCGCGGCGCGATGATCGACCGCGACGGCTTGCTGCGCAAGCTCGTCAGCATCCAATACAGCCGCAACGACACGGCGCTCGCGCGCGGCACGTTCAGGGTCAGAGGCGAGACGCTCGAGATCTGGCCCGCCTACGCCGAGACCTCCTACCGGATCAGCATGTTCGGCGACGAGGTCGAGCACCTGCAGCACTTCGACCCGGTCACGGGCGAGCTGATCGAGGACGACCTCGAGCACGTCGCGATCTGGCCGGCCTCGCACTACAACGTCCGCGAGGGGCACATCGAGGAAGCGGTCGCCGCGATCGGCGCAGAGCTCGAGGAGCGGACCAGGGAGCTGGATGCAAGTGGCAAGCTGCTGGAGTCCCACCGCCTGCGACAGCGCACCCAGTACGACATGGAGATGCTGCGCGAGATGGGCTTCTGCAGCGGCATCGAGAACTACAGCCGCATCCTCGACGGGCGCAAGGCCGGCGAGCGTCCCTACTGCCTGCTCGACTACTTCCCCGACGACTTCGTCTGCTTCATCGACGAGTCCCACCAGACCGTGCCGCAGATCGGCGGCATGTACGAGGGCGATCGCAGCCGGAAGCAGACGCTCGTCGACTACGGCTTCCGTCTCCCGAGTGCGATGGACAACCGTCCGCAGACCTTCCAGGAGTTCCTCGGCATCACCCCGCAGATCGTGTTCGTATCCGCCACGCCCGGCCAGTACGAGCGTGCCAACGCCACCAGGATCGTCGAGCAGATCGTGCGACCGACCGGCATCGTCGACCCTGCGATCGAGGTCCGCGAGACCAGGAACCAGATCGACGACCTGATGAACGAGATCAAGGCTCGCGTCGAGCGCGACGAACGCACGCTGGTGACCACGCTCACCAAGAAGATGTCCGAGGATCTCACCGACTACCTGCTGGAGATGGGCTTCAAGGTCAGATACCTGCACTCCGAGGTCGACACGCTCGAGCGCATCCAGATCATCCGCGAGCTGCGGCTCGGCGAGTTCGACGTGCTCGTCGGCGTGAACCTGCTCAGGGAAGGCCTCGACCTCCCTGAGGTCAGTCTCGTCGCGATCCTCGACGCCGACAAGGAGGGCTTCCTGCGCGGGGCCACGTCGCTGATCCAGACGATCGGCCGCGCCGCCCGCAATGTCGAGGGCCGCGTGCTGATGTACGCCGACAAGGAGAGCGCGGCGATGAAGACCGCGATCGAGGAGACCGACCGCCGTCGCGCCATCCAGGTCGCCTACAACGAGCAGCACGGGATCACCCCGGAGACGATCACCAAGGGCATCTCCGACATCGCCGAGTTCCTGCAGTCCGAGACCAAGGTGCCCAAATCCCGGCGTCGCCGGCAGCGCGAGGCGGCCGGCACGATGCCGCCCGCCGAGATCGAGCGCAAGATCGTCGAGCTCGAGGAGGAGATGCTCGCCGCAGCCGAGGATCTGCGCTTCGAGTACGCCGCACGGCTACGCGATGAGATCCGCGATCTCAAACGTGAGCTGGATGTTGCTGTGGCCGAGGGGCGGGTTCGCTAGGCTTCGGCGCCGTAATGGCGCTGGACAGGCAGAGCATCGAAAAGCGCGACTTCCCGATCGGGCGTCGCGGATATGACCCGGCGGCCGTCGATGCGCATCTAACCGAGATCGCGTCACAGGTCGAGGAGCTGCGGGTCAGCGCTCGCCGCCACAACGAGTCGCTCGCCTCCTCCGCCAGCGAGCAGGTGCGCGCGATCGTCGAGGCGGCCGAGGCCGGCGCCGCCGAGATCCTGCGCCAGGCCGAGACCGAGGCCCGCGAGATCAGGGCCGAGGCCGCCCAGGAGGCGCAGGCACAGCGCAGCGACGCGACCACCCAGGCGCGCGACTACGTCGGCCGCGTGTCCGAGTCCACCGCCGTGATGCTGCAGCGCCTGAGCGCGATGGAGTCGGAGCTCTCGGGCCTGATCGACGGCCTGCGCACCGGGGCCAACCGCCTCAACGCCGACCTGCAGCTGCTCGAGGGCAACTTCGACGGCGTGCGCGACGCGGTCGGCCCGCGCGCCCAGTTCTCGACCGAGCCGGAGCCCTCCGCTACTGGCCCGCTGGCCAGCAGCGTCGCTGCGGCGCCGGCGGCTGAGGGCGGGGTGGAGGACTCCGTCGCCGAGGCGGCGGTGAGTGAGACGAGCGCCGCCGAGGAGCTACCCGAGGACCTACCCGAGGACCTCGAGGGCGCGCGTCTGGTGGCGCTCAACATGGCGCTCAACGGCACGCCACGCGAGGAGACCGACCGCTACCTCGCCGAGAACTTCGAGCTCGAGGACCGGCAGCTGCTGCTGGACGAGGTCTACGCGTCGGTCGCGGACTGATCCTGACCGCATAGTGCGAGATTCCTCGCCGGAGCGGACCAGAACGTCTGTTCGGGCGAATATCATCGGTGTCGTGAATCAGCTGATCGTTTCGGGCGCGCGCGAGCACAACCTCAAGGACATCACCGTGGCGATCCCGCGGAACTCGCTGACGGTCATCACGGGGCTCTCGGGGTCGGGCAAGTCGTCGCTCGCGTTCGACACGATCTATGCCGAGGGACAGCGGCGCTACGTCGAGTCGCTGTCCGCGTACGCGCGCCAGTTCCTGGGGCAGATGGACAAGCCCGACGTGGACTCGATCGAGGGGCTTTCGCCGGCGATCTCGATCGACCAGAAGACGACCTCGCGCAACCCGCGCTCGACGGTGGGCACGGTCACCGAGATCTACGACTACCTGCGGCTGCTGTGGGCGCGGATCGGGCGGCCGCACTGCCACATCTGCGGCAGGCCGATCACGGGCCAATCGGCCGAGCAGATCATCGACCAGGTGATGGAACTGGTCGAGGGGACGCGCTTCATGGTGATGGCGCCGATCGTGCGTGGCCGCAAGGGCGAGTACGGCAAGCAACTCGAGGAGTTGCGGGGCGAGGGCTTCACCCGCGCCAAGATCGACGGTGAGCTGCGCCGGCTCGACGAGGAGATCGCGCTCGACAAGAAGTTCAAGCACGACATCTCGATCGTCGTCGACCGTCTGGTGATGAAGGACGATCTACGCAAGCGCCTGGCCGACTCGATCGAGACCGCGGTCTCGCTGGCCGGCGGGCTGGTCGAGATCGAGCTGGTCGATTCGAATGAGGTGACGCTGTACAGCGAGAAGTTCGCCTGCCCGGAGCACGGTCCCAGTCTGGTTGAGCTCGAGCCGCGGATCTTCAGCTTCAACTCTCCGCACGGCGCCTGCCCGCGCTGCACCGGTCTGGGCTCGCAGATGGAGATCGACCCCGAGCTGGTCGTGCCCGATCCGGGCCGCTCGATTGCCGAGGGCGCGATCGCGCCGTGGGCGGCCAGCGCCTCGGACTACTACGAGCAACTGATCCAGGCGATCTCCGAGCGCTATGGCGTCGACACCGACGTGCCCTGGGCTGAGCTCGCGGAGGACCAGCGCGACTTCTTCATGTACGGCTCAGGTGGCGACCGCTTCCAGGTGGCCTACCGCAACCGCTTCGGGCGCCGGCGCAACTACACGACGGCGTTCGAGGGCATCGTCAGGGGACTCCAGCGCCGCTACAACGAGACCGAGTCCGACTTCGTCAAGCAGAAGATCGAGGAGTACATGACGCTCCGGCCCTGCCCCGAGTGCCAGGGCGCGCGTCTGCGGCCCGAGTCGCGGGCGGTGCTGGTCAGCGGGCTGCCGATCAACGAGTTCACGGCGCTGTCGGCGCAGCGGGCGCTGGGCTGGGTGCGCGAGCTGCAGCTCTCCGAGCATGACCGCCGGATCGCCCACCTGATCCTGCGCGAGCTCGAGGAGCGTCTGAGCTTCCTCGAGAACGTCGGCGTCGGCTACCTCAGCATGGAGCGCGCGGCTGCGACGCTCTCGGGCGGGGAGGCGCAGCGGATCAGGCTGGCGACCCAGATCGGCTCGTCGCTGGTGGGCGTGCTCTACATCCTCGACGAGCCCTCGATCGGGCTGCACCAGCGCGACAACCACAGGCTGATCGCGACGCTCGAGCGGCTGCGCGACCTCGGCAACACGGTGCTGGTCGTCGAGCACGACGAGGACACGATGCGCGCCGCCGACCACGTGCTCGACATCGGCCCGCTCGCCGGCGAGCACGGGGGACACGTGGTCGCGCAGGGCACCGCCGAGGAGGTCGCCGGCGTCGAGGACTCGCTCACGGGTCAGTTCCTCAATGGCACGCGGCGGATCGAGGTGCCGAAGAAGCGCCGCAAGCCCGCCGGCTACATCGAGATCAAGGGCGCGGCCGCGAACAACCTCAAGGACATCGACGTGAGGGTGCCGCTGGGCGTGCTCTGCAGCGTCACCGGGGTGTCGGGCTCGGGCAAGTCGACGCTCGTCAACGAGGTACTGTTCAAGGCGGTTGCCAACCGGTTGAGCGCCACACGGGTCCGGGCCGGCGCGCACCGCTCGATCAGCGGGCTCGAGCAGCTCGACAAGATCATCTCGGTCGATCAGTCGCCGATCGGCCGCACACCGCGATCCAACCCGGCCACCTACATCGGGCTGGTCGACCAGATCCGCGACCTATTCGCGCGTACGCCCGAGGCCCGCGCCCGCGGCTACAAGCCGGGGCGCTTCTCGTTCAACGTCAAGGGCGGCCGCTGCGAGGTCTGCAAGGGCGACGGGCAGATCAAGATCGAGATGCACTTCCTGCCGGACGTGTACGTGCCGTGCGAGCAGTGCCACGGCAAGCGCTACAACCGCGAGACGCTCGAGGTGCGCTTCAAGGGCAAGACGATCGCCGACGTGCTGGAGATGCCGATCGCCGAGGCGCTCGAGTTCTTCGAGCACATCCCCAAGATCCGGCGCCGCGTGCAGACCCTGGGCGACGTCGGCCTCGGCTACATGCGACTCGGACAGCCGGCCACGACCCTCTCAGGCGGCGAGGCCCAGCGCGTGAAGCTCGCCGCGGAGCTCTGCAAGGTGGCGACGGGGCGCACGATCTACATCCTCGACGAGCCGACCACAGGGCTGCACTTCGCCGACATCCAGAACCTGCTCGAGGTCCTCCAGCGGCTCGTGGACGCGGGCAACTCGATCGTCGTGATCGAGCACAACCTCGACGTGATGAAGGTCTCCGATTACCTGATCGACCTCGGGCCCGAGGGCGGTGACGAGGGCGGCAGCCTGATCGCCGTGGGCACGCCGGAGCAGATCTCAGCGGTTCCGGCGTCCTACACGGGAGGCTTTCTCAAGCCGCTGCTGGGCGCGAAGACGGCGCCGGCCAAGCCGCCGGCGACTCGCCGTCGCAGCAGGCAGCCGGTCGAAGCCTGATACTGACGGCGTGGACCGCGCCGAGATCAGCTCAGCAGGCCGGCTCTGGCTACAGAAGTGGCGCTGGTATGAGCGGGGCAGCCTGCCCTGGAACCGGGCCCGGCTCCATTACCAGCTCGCGCGCCGCCAGGCCTTCGCCCGCTGGCCGTTGCACGGGGAGGTGCTGGAGGCACTCCGCGACGGGCGCCTGGAGATCGGTCCGCATGTGCTGTTCGAGCCCGGTGTCTGGATCACGATGCCCGCACCGGCGCGGGTGAGGATCGGCGCCGGCAGCTTCTTCAACCTGGGCGTGATGGTGGCCGCGCTCGAGCTCGTCGAGATCGGCGCGCACTGCATGTTCGCCAACGGCTGTGTGATCACCGACTCCAACCACCGCTTCGACGATCGCGAGCGGCCGGTGCCGTGGCAGGGCTTCAGCAGCCAGGGGCCGACACGGGTGGGGGACAACGTCTGGTGCGGGGCGCACGTGGTCATCACCAGCGGCGTCACGATCGGCGAGCGCTGCGT
>JBOGYJ010000254.1:0-2483 GCA_050696795.1 Solirubrobacteraceae bacterium
GCTCTACGCGGCAAAACTCCCCCCGCGTCGCGGCCGGACGAGCTGCGGGCGCCAATCACCGCAAGCGGCGGCCGAACCGCTTTACTTGACAACCGATGGATACCGATATATCTTTGACGTGTCTTGATACAGAGAGAAAGGAAACCATGAAGAACGAAAGATTCGTCTTCGAGCGCGGGGACTTCGGTCCAGGGCCGCGCGGATGTCGAACAGACGCGCAGTTCAGCCCAGGGCCGCGGGCACGTTGGGGTGGCCCCGGATTCGGTGGACCACCGTTTGGACCAGGCGGACCAGGCGGACGCCGGCGCCGCCGTGGTGATGTACGCCTGGCACTGCTGATGCTGCTCTCCGTCGAGCACCCGCTCAACGGCTACCAGCTGATGCAGGGACTGGAGGAGCGCAGCGAGGGTCGCTGGCGCCCGAGCCCCGGCTCGGTCTATCCGGCGCTGCAACAGCTCGAGGACGAGGGGCTGATCCACAGCGTCTCGACCGAGGGCGAGTCGGGCCGCTCGTTCGAGCTGACCGACGCCGGCCGTGCACACCTCGCGGAGCGAAGCGAGCGGAAGGCTCCATGGGAGCCCGAGGCCGACGAGGAGGGGCATCCGCGGGCGCGCTTCCGCCACACGATCGGAGGACTCGCGCGCACCGCCGCGCACGTCTTCCAGGATGGGACCCCCGAACAGGTCGAAGAGGCGCTGAACATCCTCGAGGAGGCACGCAAAAAGCTCTACCGCCTGCTGGCAGGTGACGAGTGACACGTAAGCTCCAGAACATGGGAGCTACAGCCGGACCCGCGATCAGTGTCAGCAACCTGAAGAAGCAGTTCGGCGAGTTCGAGGCCGTCAAGGGCGTCAGCTTCGAGGTTGGGGCCGCGGAAGTGTTTGGCTTCCTCGGCCCCAACGGGGCGGGCAAGAGCACAACCATCAACATGCTCTGCACGCTGCTGAAGCCGACCGCCGGCGAGGCCAGGGTGGCCGGGCACGACATTGTCAAGGAACGCGACGACGTCCGCCGCAACATCGGTCTGGTGTTCCAGGACCCGACGCTCGACGGCTACCTGACCGCCCAGCAGAACCTCAAGCTGCACGCCGAGCTCTACGGAGTGCCCGGCGATCTGGTGCGGCCGCGCATGGAGCAGGTACTGCGGATGGTCGGGCTGCTGGACCGCAAGGACGGCCAGGTGATGATGTTCTCGGGCGGCATGCGTCGCCGCCTGGAGATCGCGCGCGGACTGATGCACTCACCGCGCGTGCTGTTCCTGGACGAGCCCACGATCGGCCTTGATCCCCAGACGCGGCGGTCGATTTGGACCTACATCCGCCAGCTGCAGGAGCGTGAGGAGATCACGATCTTCATGACCACGCACTACATGGATGAGGCGGAGTGGTGCGACCGGATCGCGATCATGGACAAGGGCGAGATCGTCGCGCTCGACACGCCCCAAACGCTGAAGGCCGGCGTCGGCGCCGATCGCATCACGATTCAGACCGATGACAACGACGACGCGATCGCCGCACTCAAGCAGCGGTTCGGAATCGATGCAGTGATCTCCGAGGGCGCTGTCACGTTCGGCGTCGAAGGCGGCGAGCAGTTCGTGCCGCGGCTCTTCGCCGAGCTCGAGCTGTCGATCCGCGGCGTCAGCGTCTCACGCCCGACGCTCGACGACGTCTTCATGTCCTTCACCGGCTCGACGATCCGCGACGCCGAGGAGGACCCCTCCAAGCACCGCAACCGCGTGATGATGCAGATGATGGGAGGAGGTGGCCGCCGATGAGCGCCACGAGCGAACCCACACGATCGGCGGAGAGCCAGACGGGCGCGGCCGCGATCGAGGCCTTCGATGTCGTTCGCGTCCAGGTCCCGAAGCGCACCTTCACCTCGGAGTTGCGCGCGATCAAGATCGTCTGGCGCCGCGAGCTGATCCGCTTCGTCAAGGACCGCATGCGGATCGTGACCTCGCTGGTACAGCCGTTCCTGTTCCTGTTCGTGCTCGGCGGTGGCCTGCAGCGGCTGGTCAGTTCCGGCACCCACGGCGTCGACCTGAAGACCTTCCTCTACCCGGGCATTCTCTGCATGACCGTGATGTTCACGGCGATGTTCAGCGCCGCCTCGATCGTCTGGGACCGCGAGTTCGGCTTCCTGCGCGAGATGATGGTCGCGCCGGTGAGGCGCAGCTCGATCGTGATCGGCAAGTGCCTGGGCGGGGCGACCGTCGCCGCCTTCCAGGGCGTCATCGTCCTGTGCCTGGCCGGGTGTCCCCATGGGGGATCTGAATTCAGCGATGGCAAGAAAGCCGAAGCTGTTCAGGACTACGACACCGCCCTGGCTCATTACCAGAAGGCTCTGCAGGCCGACCCTACCAACGCCGAATATAAGATGAAGACGATGCGGCTGCGCTTTGAGACGGGCCAGCACCACGTGGAGGCGGGCGAGAAACTGCGCGATGGCGGTGACCTGCAGATGGCTCTGGCCGAGTTCCAGAC
>JBOGYJ010000255.1:0-12296 GCA_050696795.1 Solirubrobacteraceae bacterium
GGGCGGGGCGGCTGCAGGCCGTCAACACGGCGCTCGGCAAGAAGACGCTCGACGGCAAGAAGTATCCCTTCGGGCTCGAGGAGAACCCCTCGGATGCCTACGCACATGCAATCGCGTTCTGGGGCGGGCAGCCGCTCTCCGAGCTGGCGCGTGAGCACCTGCTCGAGCTCGGCCGCCGGATCCAGCATGGGCAGAACCAGAAGTGGGAGCAGGTCGAGTTCCGCAACCTGCGTCAGAACGCGCTGCGCGCGCTGATCCCGATGACCCCGGATTGGATGACCGCATGAACGACAGTCCCGATCCACGCGCGCCGCAGCCGACAAACCACTGCGACGCCTTCACGCGCTCGCAGGCGATCCGGCGGGCGCTGGCCAGCGGCACCCGTCCCGTGCCGCGCGAGTGGGACCCGCGCATGCCGATTCCGGCGGGCGTCGGCATCGACCGCCGCCGCTTCATCGTCGGCGCCGTCGGTGGGCTCGCGCTGGTCTACGGTGCGGGACGGGCGGGCCTCACCGACGGCATGCTCGGTGACGGGATCGCACGGGCGGCAACGTTGCGGCCGGCAAACAGCCCGATCCTGATCTCGCTGTTCCTGCAGGGCGGACTCGACTCGCTCTCGCTGCTCGCGCCGGCCGGTGATCCCCTCTACGAGAAACTGCGTCCGACGCTGGCGGTCGCGCCCGGCTCGGGCGTGCCGTTCCGCGAGGACGCCAGCCTCACCTGGCATCCCGCTGCCCAGTCGATCGCGAACATGCACAACGCGGGCAAGGTGCTGGTGTTCCCCGGCATCGGCTACGCCGACGAGGACATGTCGCACTTCACCTCGCGCCACTACTGGGAGGTGGGTAGCACCGACGCGTCCCTGACCACCGGCTGGCTTGGCCGCTACCTGGACCTCACCGGTGATCTCAGCAACCCCTTCCAGGGCCTGTCGCTCGACGGCCAGATGAACCCGACGCTCGCCACCGCCAGGAACCCGGTGGCCGCGATCGACCAGCCCAACGACTTCGCCGTGTGGGTCAACGGCGTCTGGGGGAATGTCCAGGAGTGGACGCTCGCGTCGGCCTCGTCGCTGGGCGACAGGCAGCGCCGCTCCGCCGACGCCGCGATCAAGCAGGTGGCGAGCGCTGCCTCCGAGGTCGGCGTCGTGCGGCGCACGCTGAAGCCCTGGTCCAAGGACCAGAGCAACTCCAACACCCAGACCAATCCCGGCGCGGTCTACAGCTCGAGCGTCAGCTACCCAAGCTCCAGCGACGACGACCTTCCCGCGCGCCTCGCCGGACTGGCGTCGATGATTCACGCTGGCGTCCCGCTCAAGTGCGTGGCGCTGACCACAGACGTGCAATTCGACACGCACTCGAGCCAGGCCGACACCTTCGACACGGGCGTGGCGCTGGTGTCCGACTCGTTGGCCGCATTCCAGGCCGACCTCGAGGCGCGCGGCGTCGCCGACCGCGTGCTGGTGCACGTGTGGTCCGAGTTCGGCCGGCGGGCGTTGGAGAACGGCTCCGACGGCACCGATCACGGCGCCGCGGGCACCTCACTGCTGATCGGCAGCCGCGTCAACGGCGGCATGATCGGTGAGTTCCCGGACCTCGGCAGGCTCGACGTGAACGGCAACCAGGTGGTCAACGTCGACTTCCGTGGCGTCTACGCCTCGCTGCTCGAACAGTGGTTCGACCATGACGGGGGCGCCGTGATCCCCGCCGCCGGGCGCTTCCCCCGCTACCAGCTGCTGGCATGAGGCGCACGCTCGCAACCGTCCTCTGCACATTGCTGCCGGTCGCCGCCTGCGGCGGTGTCGCGACGGCGGCCAGCAAGAAGCACGCGCCGGCGAACCTGCTGATCAACGCGCAGGAATGGTCGCTTTGGCCCTCGCGCAGCAGCGTGCCCGCCGGCAGCGTGTACGTGGAGCTCTGGAACCGTGGACAGGATATGCACGACACGATGATCCGGCGTGTGAACGCCGCTGGCCACATGGTCGGTCCGATCGTCGGTCGCGTGAAGGTCACGATGCCGGGCAAGATCAGCCAGGCGACCTGGCACCTGCGGGCCGGCCACTATGAGCTCTACTGCTCGATGCCCGGCCACCTGCAGCTGGGCATGCATGCCAAGCTGAGGGTCACACGCTGACCGGCACCGCCAACGGATCCGCAACTGAGCAGTCGCGCGCGGGCAGATCGACGCACGGCTGCGCTTCCCGCCTGCGTCTGCGGAGACCTGACGGATCGGCGGCGAGGCAGAAGCGGTCGTGGGCGATGAAGTCATAACCGCCGAGCGGTAGCCGCGGGAGTTCCTAAAGGGGCGAGGGCTGCAGCTCCACCGATGCCCGGCGGCGCCCTCGTTTGCGCGGGCTCGCGACTGCGCGTAGTGCGCGGAGGGCCTGCTCCTCGCTCCAATCGGGTGCGCGCTCCAAGCGACGTTCCTTCGCGGTCACAAGCCGAAGGGTACTCCCCAGTCGTTCAGATCAAGCTGTCTCACGTGGTGTCCGAGGCCCGGTGTGCCGCATCCAGCAGTATGGGTTCCATCGTCCTGTCCTTTCTGCGATTGCCGATGGACGAGGACCAGCTTTTCGTATTACAATTAGCGTGTGGAGATTCACGAATCGGCCCGCAAACACGGCGTCGCCGATACAGACACCCTCCACGCGACCAACAATGCACTCGCACTCGACGACGCCGGGAAGACCCGACCGATGGCTGCTCATCGGCCCTGACACGGCCGGGAACCTGCTTGAGGTTCTCGTCATGATCACCGCAGAAGGCACACAGATCGTGACCCACTTTATGCCGATGCGCGACCAGTACCGCCGGCTTCTCGGACCATGACCAAACCCTCCATTCACGGTCACAACAACTCCGGTCAAGAGATCACCGACGAGGTCGTCGAGCAGCTCGCCGCCGAGGCCGAGGCAGGCTACGACATCGACGCTCTGATCACACGACGCGGCAAACGCGGACGCCCCACGCTCGGCTCATCCCCAGCCAGTGTCGAATCGGTCCGACTTGACCCAGAGCTCCAGCGTGAGCTGCTCGAGCGAGCGCAGTCCGAAGGAACCACTACCTCCGAACTGATACGCGAAGCGCTCCGGCAGTACCTACACGCCGCCTAGCCCACCGCGCGGCGGCCCCGCTCGTTGTGCACACATGTATCCCCGGGACCCCAACCCCGCGTCCCTCCCTCGCGCGGTCCCTCCCTCGCGCGGATAGGAGAAACCGGTGCCACACTGCGCGTCGGCGACAGTCCAGAAGCCTGCCCAGTCAGACGCTCGTTGTCCTGGCAACCTGTCTGCGGCGGCCTGAGTCGATCAACGCCGTGATGAGCGGATGCAGTTGGCGGGCCTCGCTGGCGCCCATCTGCGGCTGAAAAGCAGTCGCGATGAAGAAGGGATGGTCGGACAACTCGATCGCCTCCACCCCCGCATCCTCGGCACGCGCGCTAAGCACGACGCCGGCACCCTCGAGCCGAGACTCCATCGTCGGGTCCAGCCCGAATCCGCACCAGTGAAAGCCGACGAATGGCCTCTCACCGCAGAGTTGCGCCAGACGTGTCCCAACAACAGGCTCGACCATGCGACGCTCGCCGTACAGTGAGCAGGCCAACGGCGCCACCACGATCATCTCTGCCCCTGGGTCGTTCTCAGCATGAGCTGCTTCGCTGAGCCCCGCGAGCTTTCGCGCGAGCGCGATGCAGGCGTACTGAAATCCGCCGCAGGTCCCCAGAAACGGTGTCTCGGTCTCAAGGCAGTAGTCGATCGCCGCATAGGCAGCGGAGTCGTCGCGATACGGCGTACCAGGAAGCAACCAAACGCCGCCGACATCGTCGAGGTCTCGGGCCTCGCGACTATCGGACGGGGTCCAGCCGCAGTCGATGGTGTCATCCATCAACGCGAAGGCGGCATCCAGCTCGCGATGGGTGAGATAGCTTGGATCTCGATCACCAATCGCGGCGAGTCTCATCGTTGCCGAGCATAACGAGCGCAGTCCTGGCAGCACCGTCGCCTCCACGAACATCCGGAACTCTCGGCCGCTCCGGAAGTGCGGCCGAGGGTTCTGCCGTTACGGGATCCAGCCATATGCGGCAGTCGTGCTTTCGGCCCGCCACGGGCACATTGAGCAGGTCCCAAATCTGTTTCACCGTCACGTCTCCGCGGTGACGCCAAGCCCAAATGCGATAGTCATCGGCACCCGCCCCTGCTCTCGAGCAGAGTGCCCCTAACGCAAGATACGTCACGTGTCCTCTCGTGACTCAGGTTGTTGTTTTGTCTGCGAGAAGGTCGTAGACGGTCTGAGGTTCCCGGCCGAGCAACTGGCCAAGAAGCGGATCGACGCTGGCGAAGAAGCCATCGCGAGCAGCGCGATACATGCCAAGCATGAAGTGCGCCATGAACTGCGGATGCCCGCCATTGATCTGGGCGGCGATCTATTGATCCTCACCGATCACCTCGCAGCTGATCTCGAATGCCCGCCCAGGAGATCGTCGTCACCGCGCGGGATCCCGCCAAAGCGCAACGCTTTGCCGCTCGCGGCGTCGCAGTCGGCGTACCCGTAACGACCGGACGGGTCCTACGAGTCCTCGTTGGGATGGGTCCGAGGAGCTATGACCGTCGCAGCCGAGGCAGCGCACGCACCCGTGGTGGCCGAGGCTGATAGCGGCTGTCAATGAAGCCACGCATCGATCGCGACCAAAGGCACCACTCGATCCCGGACAGGACCAAAAGCAGCGACACGCTGCGGACATTGATCCCGGTGAAGTGGTGCACGCTGACGACGCGACCGTTCGCGCTGTCCACGGTGCTTCCGAAGAGGCTCACTGTTGCCGCCAATAGCGGCACCCTGGCCCGGCGCTCGCGATCAACTGAGGGTCGGCAAACCCGGCGCTAACGATCATGGCGCTCGCCTCGTGGCTGGCCGAGCGGCTCGGGGACAAGCGGGTCGGGGCAGAGCCCGCAGCACGCGCCCGAAGCAGCGGCGAGGGCGCGCTTGCCTGAACCTCCCGGCGCTGAGATGCGGCGACTTCCGGCGCTGAGATGCGGCTACTTCGGCGCTGAGATGCGGCGACTCAAAGCCACTCGCGGGCATCCTCGCCGGCGAGCCAGGCGTCGAAGGTCAACGTCCCGCGCGGACCCGGCGCGCTCGGGATCAGCGAGCCATCGGCCATTCCGCGGCCGGCACGGCCAGGCAAGCGCAGTGCCAGCACGCGGGCACGCCGGCGACGCGCCCGCAACACGCGCCTGACCAGATCGGCCATGTCCTCGATCTGCGGGCCTGCCAGATCGGGCAGCCGACCGGCGGGCCGCGCCGGTGCGACCGCGACCAGCGCCGCGGCCACCTCGCGCGCCGCCACCGTCTGCGAGCGCATCGTGGGCACCGGCACGATCGGCAGCCCCGCCGGCATGCGCGCAAGCAGCTGCGCCGGGAACTCATGGAGCTGGGTGGCCCGCAGGACCGTGGTGGCGGGCACGACGCCGCTGGCCAGGCACAGCTCCTCCTGGCGCAGCTTGCCCTGGTAGTAGCCCAGCGGCACCATGTCGATGCCGACGATCGAGAGCGCGACGTGGTGACCGACGCCTGCGCGGGCCTCGGCGCTGAGCAGCTTGCTGGTGACCGCGGCGAAGAAGGCGACCGCGGCGCCTCGCCGGGTCGTGTTCGTATTGCTCACGTCGATCACCGCGCCGACGTCCCGTAGTGCCTCGTCAAGGCCGGCGCCCGTGGTCAGGTCGACGCCGCACGAGCGCGCCAGCACAACCGTCTGATGCCCGGCCGCTTGCAGCTCGCGCACGACATGGCGCCCGACAACTCCAGTTCCGCCGGCGATCGCAATCTTCATGAGCGAATTGTCTTGCTTATCAGGATCGCAGGTTGCTTTTGTCGTCCGCCGCCCCAACAGCTGCCCGAGTTGCGCGGCCATCGCGTGAACCGATGACCCCCCGGACGTGACGGCCGCGGGGTGTGATCCCGCGCCGCCACAGAGTCCGTCGTGCAGCCGTAGCTGCGCCGACTGGGGTCTCCCGGGAGGCCCGCTAGCTGCTAGCGCGTCAATGAGCTGCCATGGCCATGGCGCGGTCCACCACCGCGTGAACGTTCGGCCGCACGGTCGCGCCGCTGCTGCCGGCGGTCGCGCAGCTGTTGTGGGGTCAGCTGCGGCTCGCCACGCACCTCGCGCTCGATCTGCTCGAGGCTGCGGTTCTTGGTCTCGGGCACGCGCCAGGCGAAGAACACGATCGCGATCACGCCGAACAGCGCGTACAGCCAGAACGTCTCCGGCTGACCGATCGCCTTGACGAGGTTCAGGAACCAGTACGAGACGAAGAAGTTGAAGAGCCAGTTGAACATGGTGCACACGGCCATCGCCTTCGCGCGGGCCCGCAGCGGGAAGATCTCGGCGATCATTACCCAGAAGATCGGCCCCAGGCTGATCTCGAACATCGCGATGTAGAACATCATCGCGGCCAGCGCGATCCACGGGTTGGCGTGCTGGAACTTGGGGCCCATGTCGAAGTACCAGCCCAGCACGACCAGGCCGATCACGGAGCCGGCCGTACCGATCAGCAGCGGCGGCCGGCGGCCGACACGGTCCAGCAGGAAGACCGCGACGACGGCGAAGACGAGATTCACCAGGCCGATGAACACGGCCTCGGCGATCGAACTCGAGACCGAGAGCCCGGCGAAGCCGAGGATCGTGGCGCCGTAGTAGATCACGGTGTTGATGCCGATCAACTGCTGCATGATCGCCATCATCACGCCGATCAGCAGCAGCGGCCGCACACGCGCGCCGACGAGATTGGGCAGCCTGAACTGACCCTGCTCCTCGGAGACCTCCTTGATCTCCTTGATCTCCGCGTCGGCGTCCTGCTCGGAGCGGTGCCGGGCGAGGACCTTTCTGGCGCGGTCCTGGTGGCCGTGCTCGACCAGCCAGCGCGGCGTCTCGGGCACAAACAACATCGAGATCGCCAGGATCATGCCGGGCGCGGCGCCGAGCGCGAACATCCAGCGCCATCCCTCGACCACGCCCTTGAAGGCGTCGTCGATCAGGTACGCGATCAGGATTCCGAAGGTGATCGCCACCTGGTTGAGCGCGGTCATGCCGCCGCGCAGCTCCTTGGGCGAGTGCTCGCCGATGTACATCGGAGCGACGAACGACGCGGTACCGACCGCCAGGCCGAGCACGCCACGGGCGATACCCAGCGGGAACAGCGCGTCGGTCAGCGACGCGGCGATCGCCGCGCCGGTGTAGATCACGCCGGCGACGAAGAGCGTCCACCTGCGGCCGACGCGGTCGGCCAGGTAGCCCGACAACAGCGCGCCGCTCACGGCACCGAGCAGCAGCGATCCGGTCACCCACGACTCGCCCCCGGCGGTGAGGCTCAGCTTCTTGGTGATCAGCGGTAGCGCGCCACCGACGACGCCGGTGTCGTAGCCGAACAGGAACCCGCCGAGGGTCGCCAGGATCGCGATCCCGAGTGCGAAACGGTTATTGGGCGCGGTCACCCCTTTGATGAAGCCGCGGGTCTCCTCCGACGTTGCCTGAGAACGTTCGCTTTCAGTGTGCATATCCGGAGGATTGCCCCAGATGGTGGTTCCTTACACGAACGTTAGGTTTGCGTGCAGACGTGACAGCGGCCCGTGCAGCTCGCCGAACACCGACGCGTCGTGGCGGGATCTGGCAAGGCAATCCACGTCTGTTTTGAGTGCGTGGTTTGCATCCGTTACCAACCAGATGCGCGGCGGTTTGGCGCAACTTACGCACGACCGCGCCGTGGTCAGGTAGAAGTAGGTCATGAGCAATCAGACCTTTGTGATCGTCGGCGCCAGTCTCGCGGGCGCCAAGGCCGCGATCGAACTGCGGGAGAACGGGTTCGACGGACGCGTGCTACTGATCGGCCGCGAGTCGGAGTTGCCGTACGAGCGCCCGCCGCTCAGCAAGGACTACCTGCGCGGCCAGTCGGAGAGAGCCGGCCTGTTCGTCGAGGCTGAGTCCTTCTACGACGAGAAGGAGATCGAGCTGCTGCTCGGCCATGCCGCCACCGCGATCGATCCACGCGCCAAGCAGGTGCAGCTCGAGCGTCACGGCGCGGACATCAACTTCGACGCGCTGCTGATCGCCACCGGCGCCAGCGCGCGGCGGCTGCAGCTCCCAGGCGCCGAGCTCGAAGGCATCCACTACCTGCGCACGATCGCCGACAGCGACGTAATCCGTGAGCGGCTCGATGCCGGTGGCCACGTCGCCGTGATCGGCAGCGGCTGGATCGGTTGCGAGATCGCCGCGAGCGCACGGCAGCGCGGCCTCGACGTCACGCTGATCTCCGACCAGGAGCTACCGCTGCAGGTGCTCGGACCTGAGATCGGCGAGTTCTACAGGGGCGTCCACGCCACCCAAGGCGTCGAGTTGGTGCTGGGCGATGGCCTGGCCGCATTCGAAGGGGACGGCTCCGCGGTGCGGCGCGTGCGCACGGAATCCGGGCGGGTCGTCGAGTGCGACTTCGTCGTCGTCGGTGCCGGCGCCATCCCCAACGTCGAGCTTGCCCAGACCGCCGGCCTCGAGACCGACAACGGCATCGTCGTCGACGAATGCTTGCGGACTTCGGCGGCGAACATATTCGCCGCCGGCGATGTGGCCAACCACCTGCACCCGTTCTACGAGCGACATGTGCGCGTCGAGCACTGGTCAAACGCGCTGCACCAGGGTCCGGCTGCCGCGCACGCGATGCTCGGCAGCGAGCTTGCCTACAAGGACCTCCCGTATTTCTTCTCCGATCAGTACGACGTAGGAATGGAGTATTCGGGGCTGTCGGCGCCGAGCGACCGGGTCGTGTTCCGCGGCGACCGTGACGGCGGCGAGTTCATCGCCTTCTGGCTGCGCGACGGGATGGTCACGGCCGGGATGAACGTCAACGTCTGGGACGTGAACGAGCACGTCCAGGAGCTGATCCGATCACGCACGCCAGTCGAGGTGGCGAAGCTGATCGATAGCGACACACCGCTCGAGTCGCTGGCCTGACCCGCGACATCGTCACGCTCCGCGGTCCTCAGGGGATCAGGACGATCTTGCCGCGCGTATGGCGCTGCTCGAGCTCGGCGAAGGCATCCTGCACCCGCTCCAGCGGGTAGGTCGCGGCGATCGGGACCTCGAGCGTGCCGGCGGCAGCCAGATCGGCAAGCGCGCTCATGACCTCGGGGGTCGATCCCGCGGCGCTGCCCTCCATACGGGCGCCGACCTCGGCCGCGCGCTCGAACGAGACGACCGTTTCGATTCGCTCGCGTGGGACGCCGAGCGCCAGCGCAAGGTCGACGTACTCCGGCCCGAATGCGTCGACGAACGCCTGGACGCCGTCGGGCGCCGCGGCGCGGACGCGCTCCTCCAAACCGTTGCCGTGCTCCACGGGCATCACATCGTGCGCGAGCAGCCACGGATGGTTGCCCGCCGACGCGATCCCGATGACGCTCGCCTCCCGGATGCGCAGCAGCTGCACGGCGATCGAGCCCACCCCGCCGGCAGCGGCCGACACGGCCACGGTCTCACCGGGCCGCGGGTCAACCGCGGCGACGGCCGCCCAGGCCGTGGCGCCGGCGACGTTCAGGGACCCGGCCACCTCCCAGCTCAGAGCGGCCGGCTTGGGGACCAGCTGGGTCACCGGGACGGTCACGTACTCGGCGTGGCTCGAGCGGTTCCACGACCAACCGAGTACCTCGTCACCCGGAGCGAACTCGCGGGTACCCGGGCCCACAGCAGTGACAATGCCGGCGAGGTCGGTGCCCTGCCCGGACGGGAAGGTGGCCGGGAAGCGCTCGTGCAGCAAGCCCCGGCGGATGCTGGCCTCGCCGGGGTTGATCGCGGCGGCCCGCACCTCGACGATCGCCTCCCCGGCCGAGGCCTCCGGCGCGTCGACGTTTGCGATGTAGAGGACGTCGCGGTGGCCGTAGTGGTCGAATCTGACCGCGCGCACAGGCCGAACGTTACTCCGGCCAGCCGCTTCAGTACTCGGCGGTGATCCGCTCGGGATCGGCGACGCCGCTCTCGACCGCCGCCTGACGCACGGCCTCGGTGACGACCTCGTGCACCTTGCGGTCGAGCACCTCGGGAATCAGCTCCGAGGAGACCGTGAGGCCGGCCAGGGCCCAGGCAGCCGCGCGCTTCATCTCGAGGTTGATCTCGCTGGCGCCGGCCAACAGCGCGCCCTTGAAGATGCCCGGATAGCCGAGCACGTTGTTGATGCTGGTGCCGTCGGCGGCGAACGCAGCGCCCGCTGCGATCGCGGCGTCGGGGTCGATCTCCGCCGCCGGGTTCGTCAGCGCGAAGATCACCTGCCCCTTGCGCACCATCTCGGGCTTGATCAATCCCGGCTTGCCGCTGGTAGCGACCACCACGTCGGCCTCGCGCATCAACGTGTCGATATCGGTGATCTCGATCCCGCGGGCGCGAGCCTGCTCCTGTGCGGCTTGGTTGGGATCTGACGCGAGCACGCGCTTGACGCCGGCGTCGTGGATCAGAGTGGCGATTCCGAAGCCGGCAGCGCCGAGCCCGATCTGCCCGACGACGGCCTCGTCGAGCCGGATGTCGGCCTGGCGGCAGGCGGCGATCATCGCCGCCAGCGTGACGACAGCGGTGCCGTGCACGTCGTCGTGCATCACCGGCTGCGGCAGCGCCGCGATCAGGCGGCGCTCGATCTCGAAACAGGCGGGTGTCGAGATGTCCTCGAGGTGGATGCCGCCGAACCCGGGCGCGATCCGGATGACGGTCTCGACGAACTCGTCGACGTCCTTGGTGTCGAGCAGGATCGGCACGGCAGCGATGTCCACGAACTGCGAGTAGAACATCGCCTTGCCCTCCATCACCGGCATCGCCGCGACCGGCCCGACGTCACCGAGCCCGAGCACGCGGCTGCCGTTGGTGCAGATCGCGACGCTGCGGCCGATCATCGTGAAGCGCGCCGCCAGCTGCGGGTACTCGTGGATCGCCGCGGCGACGCGCGCCACGCCGGGGGTGTAGACGTCGCGGACCTCCTGGTTGGTGGTGACCGGCCGGCGCGGGCGGACCTCGAGCTTGCCACCCATGTGGGCGATGAAGGCGCGGTCGTGGTACCAGACGACCGTCACCCCGGGAAGCTCGGCGAGTGCCACCGCGAGCCGATCGGCGTGGCCCTTGTCGCGGAGCTCGACGGTGATCTCGCGGATCGCCTCGAGCCGCGCGACCGTGATCGTGAAGACGTCGCCGATCAGGCCGCCCTCGTCGCTGATCCGCGTCGCCACCTGCGCCAGCTGTCCCGCCTGGTGGGGGATGCGCAGGCGGTAGGTGCAATCCATCGACATTGCGCTCCATCCTACGGGCGCGCTGGCCACCCCCGCCGCACGCGCGACGCCACCGTACGCCACAGGCAGCTCTTGCATGCAGGGTCCGGTACCTTGCTCCCATGAGCACGCAACCGACCCCCAGCGAGCGCGCGCGTCTGCTCGTCCGTGGCGGCTACGACATGCACGTGCACATCGATCCGGACTTCGTGCCACGGATCATCGACGACGTCGGCCTGGCGCGCCGCTGCCTCGAGCTCGGGCTCGCCGGCTTCCAGATGAAGTCGCACTACAACTCGACGGCCGAGCGCGCACGGACGGTCAACGCGGCGGTCGCGGGGGTGCGCGCGATCGGCGCGATCGTGCTGAACCGGGCGCTCGGCGGGATGAACGCGCTGGCGGTCGAGATCGCGGCACGTGAGGGCGCCCGCACGGTGTGGATGCCGACCGTCAACTCCGTCAACGAGATGGCGGAGGTCCACAGCTTCGCGCCCGGCGCCCCGATGCCGGTGTGGATGAAGTTCGAGGTCTCGCTGCGCGAGGCCGGCGTTGAGGCGGAGCCGGTCGCGGTGCTCGACGCCGAGGGCGGCCTGCTGCCCGCGGTCGAGCAGGTGTTCGAGGTCGCCGCCCGCCATCAGCTGGTGCTGGCCACGGGCCATCTTGCGCGCGACGAGATCTTCGCGGTCGTCGACGGCGCGCTGGCGGCCGAGATCCGTGACGTGGTCGTCACGCACCCGGAGTTCACGTCCCAGAATCTGTCGATCGAGGATCAGGTCGCGCTGGCAGAGCGCGGCGCCCTGCTCGAGCGCTGCTTCACCACCCCCTACACCGGCAAGGTGACCTGGGAGCACGTGTTCGACGGCGTGCGCGCCACGGGCGTCACGAATAACGTGCTCTCTACGGATCTGGGGCAGGTATTCAACCCACCGGTGGAGGACGGCCTGGCGCTGTTCGCCGACAGGTTCCTCGAGGCCGGCTTCAGCGAGGAGGAGGTTCACGCGATGGCGG
>JBOGYJ010000256.1:0-3575 GCA_050696795.1 Solirubrobacteraceae bacterium
AGGAAGCGCGCGCGGTGGCGCTTCGCGAGCCCAAGCGTGTGGTGTGTCCCGTAGGAGCCGACCTTGAGCGTGTGCAGCGGAATCCGCAGGTAATCGATCGGTGACGCGGGCGAGGCGAAGTGGTAGACGAAGTCGAGCGGCTCATCGACGAAGTACGGCCCGATGATGTCGACGTTCAGGTGCACGAACGTGTCGCCGCGCAGGTGCGCGATGTTGTTGAGCGTCCCGGTCTCGAGGTTGTCGACGCAGATCACGCGGTGGCCCTTGGCCAGCAGCGCGTCGCACAGATGGGAGCCGAGGAAGCCGGCGCCGCCGGTGACGAGTGAGGTAGGCATTGGGCGGCAATCTACCCCAACGGCCTGCTGCTCACTGCGGTAGACGCCCCCGCACCCACTCGCCTTCTTCGCGCTTCCAGATCGGAGCCTGCTCCTTGAGCGCGTCGATAATCTCGCGCGCCCCGGCGAAAGCCTCGCCTCGATGGGGCGCCGACACGGCGATCACCACCGATGGCTCGGATCGCTCGACTGTGCCGATGCGGTGCTCGACGGCGACCGCGCAGAGCCCGTGCCGGCGGGCTGCGGCTGCCGCGATCTCGGCGATCTTGGCCTCCGCCATCTCGGCATAGGCCTCGTACTCGAGTGCTGGAACCTCGCGGGTCACGCCGTGGAACGTGACGACCGCTCCTGCCTTGGGATCGGTGACGCGTGCGGTGATCGCGTCGGCCGCGAGCTGTTCTGCGCGAACCGCCACGTGAATCGCGGTTTGCGGCGCGCCGCCGGACACGGGTGGGATCAGAGCGAGCTCGTCGCCGGGTTGCAGCGGCGTCGACTCCGACGCGTACTCGCGGTTCACGGCGAGCACCGCGTGTAGATCTCCGGTGAGCCAGCGCAGCTCGTTGAGCGCGTCGCCGACGAGCGCGCCCGCAGGGAGCTCGAGTGCTAATTCGCTGGCGCCGGCGCGCTCTCGCAGCGAGGCGAACAGGCGTATTTGCACACGCATTCAGCAAGCGTAGAGGTACGAGCCGAGAGCCATCACGCGAGGACCGAGCTTGCAGAGCACGACTACGCCGGCACCGCAGACCCCGCACGAGCTTCACCGCGGCGCCGGCTTCCTCGGACTGCTGTCGAGGTCGGAGGGCTCGCTGCTCGGCTCCAGTTTGGTATCTCGGTCGGCCACATGGGGTCGAGCGGTGTGTGCCTGCGCGGCGCGTGTGTTCCGCGTTAAGTGGACATTTGCGTCGAGACCGATCGCTCCCTGTCTCGTATGCTCCGCGGATGGCTCGTGCCGACTGCCGAGTCCGTCTACTTGGAGGAGCACTGATGGGAAGTCGCAAGATGTTGGGACGGACGCTCGCGATGGCGGGCGCAAGCGCGGCGGTGGCCGCCTTCGGGAGCGCGCCGGCGCTGGCGTCGGGCGGGGGCGTGCCCTTGATCGAGAAGTTGGTGCCGGCGGCTGTGAAGTCAACGGGCCTGACGGTCGCCTCCGACGCGACCTACGCGCCCGACGAGTTTGTCAAGGGCACCAAGGTCGTCGGCATGGATCCCGACCTGATGAACGCCCTGGGCAAGGTGATGGGCCTCAAGGTGACCGTCAAGAACGTCACCTTCAACGACATCATCTCGGGCATGGTCGCCGGGCGCTACAACATCGGCGCCTCGTCCTTCACAGATGAGAAGTCGCGTGAGAAGTCGGTCAACTTCGTCGACTACGCCAGCGTCGGCGAGTCCTTCTACACGCTGAAGTCGGGCGGCACGAACATCAAGGGCATCAGCTCGATCTGTGGCCTGACGGTCTCGGTCGAGCAGAGCACCACCGAGGAGAGCGACGCCAAGGCGCAGAGCAAGAAGTGCACCAAGGCACACAAGAAGGCCGTGACGGTCGACGTCTTCCCGAACCAGAATCAGGCGAACCTTGCGGTCTCCTCGGGGCACGCCCAACTCGGCTTCGCCGACACGCCGCCCGCGACCTACCAGGTCACGCAGTCGCACGGCACGTTCAAGCTCGTCGGTGCGGCCTACGCACCGGCGCCCTACGGCATCGCGGTGTCGAAGAGCAGCGGGCTGGATAAGGCCGTCAGGGCTGCATTGCTGTATCTGCAGAAGCACGGCACCTACCAGAAGATCTTCAAGAAGTGGGGGCTGCAGGGCGTCGAAATCCCGGCCTCGAAGATGAAGATCAACGGCGCCGTCTTCTAGGTCGCCGGAAGTTCCCAACAGGGCAGTGCAGGATCGGTCAGTGTTGGCAGCCGTATGACAGACCAGTCGGAGCTGATGCCACTGACACCGGAACGGCCTGAGGACATCAAGGCCGTTCCGGTGCGCCGCCCCGGCCGCTGGATTGCGGCCTTCATCGTCCTGATCTGCTCCGCGTCGTGCATTCGTTTCGCGATCGCCGACTCGGCGATGCAGTGGAATGTGATCGGGCGGTACCTGTTCAACTCGCAGGTGCTGGCTGCCGTCGTCAGGGTCTTCTACCTGACCGTGATCTCGATGTCGATCGGGGCGATCCTGGGCGTGATCCTGGCGGTGATGCGGCTCTCGCCCAATCCGATCCTGAAGGCGGCGAGCTGGGTCTACATCTTCTTCTTCCGGGGAACGCCGCTGCTGGTACAGCTGGTGTTCTGGTACAACATCTCGGCGCTGTTCCCGGCGCCGCGCCACCTGATCGACATCGGCATCCCCTTCGGGCCGGCGCTGATCCACCCGAACGCCAACGTCATCATCACGGTGTTCGTGGCGGCGATCCTTGGGCTCAGCTTCAACGAGGGCGCCTACATGGCGGAGATCGTCCGCGCCGGGATCATCTCGGTGCCGGAGGGCCAGAGCGAGGCGGCGGCCTCGCTGGGCATGGGCCGCACGCAGATCATGCGACGGATCGTGCTGCCCCAGGCGATGCGCGTGATCCTGCCGCCGACCGGCAACGAGCTGATCTCGATGCTGAAGAACACGTCGCTTGCCTCGGTCATCGGCTACGCCGAGATCGTCTACGTGACCTCGGACATCTCGGCGGTCAACTACAAGGTCATCCAGCTGCTGATCGTGGGCAGCATCTGGTACCTGGCGCTGACCAGCGTCGCCTATGTCGGCCAGTACTTCCTGGAACGCAAGGTCGGGCAGGGCTTCTCCCGTGCGCAGCAGGCGACGATGAGGGAGCGCTGGCTTGCGCTCGGGCGGGGCGGCGGCGGCGCAGGAGCCGGTGCGGCATGAGCGACGTGATGGTCAGCGCCGAGGGCGTGCATAAGCGCTTCGGCGCCAACGAGGTGCTGAAGGGCATCACGCTCAGTGTCAACCGCAGCGAGGTGATGTGCCTGCTCGGCCCCTCGGGCTCGGGCAAGACGACGTTCCTGCGCTGCATAAACCACCTGGAGACGATCAACGCGGGGCGGCTGTGGGTCGACGGTGAGCTGGTTGGCTACCGCGAGCGCAACGGCAAGCTCTATGAGCTCCATGAGAAGGTGGTGGCGCGCAAGCGCCAAGAGGTCGGGATGGTCTTCCAGCACTTCAACCTGTTCCCGCACATGACTGCGGTGGATAACGTCAAGCTGGCGCCGATGCACGTGCTCAAGCGCAAGCACG
>JBOGYJ010000257.1:0-4776 GCA_050696795.1 Solirubrobacteraceae bacterium
CTGTGCAGGCGGCGACTTCGGTGCTCAAGGCCTACCGCATGCACGGCCACCTGGCCGCGCAGCTCGATCCGCTCGGTCGTGCACCCGGCGGCGATCCCGCAATGGACCCCGCCAACGTCGGACTGACGCCGGAGTTGATGGCGCAGATCCCGGCGCGGATCCTGCGCGTGTACGTGCCCGGGGAGACGCTGGCCGAGGCGATCCCCTACCTGAAGGAGACCTACTGCGGCCCGATCGCCTACGAGATCGAGCACATCGCCTCGCACCGCCAGCGCCTGTGGCTGCGCGAGGCGATCGAGTCCGGCACCTACCGCAAGCCGCTCTCGCCCGACGTCCAGAAGCAACTGCTCGAGCGACTCACGGCGGTCGACTCGTTCGAGCGCTTCATGGGCCGCGCGTATCTGGGTGCCAAGCGCTTCTCGATCGAGGGCCTGGACATGACCGTGCCGATGATCGACGAGATCATCAAGCTCTCCGGCGAGCATGGCGCGCGCGAGGTGGTTGTCGGTATGGCCCATCGCGGCCGCGTCAACGCGCTCGCGCACAACCTCGGGCGCTCGTATGAGTCGCTGTTCGCGGAGTTCGAGGGCGCCAACACGCTCGATGCCATCACCACGATCCCCGACGGCGGCACCGGTGACGTCAAGTACCACCACGGCGCCTCCGGCAGCTACACCCTGCCCGACGGCGAGTCCGTGGTTGTGCGGCTCGAATCCAACCCGAGCCACCTCGAGTTCGTCGCCCCGGTCGTCTCCGGCGCCACCCGCGCCGCGCAGACCAACCGCCAGGGCGCGCACGCCAGCCAGGACACCAATGCGGCCGTACCGATCATCCTGCACGGCGACGCCTCGTTCCCCGGCCAGGGCGTCGTCGCCGAGACGCTCAACCTGCAGGCGCTCGACGGCTACACCGTCGGCGGCACGATCCACATCATCCAGAACAACCAGGTCGGCTTCACCACCGACCCGGAGGACTCGCGCTCGACGACCTATGCCTCGGACATGGCCAAGGGCTTCGACGTGCCGATCATCCACGTCAACGCGGATGACGTCGAGGCCTGCATCAGCGCCGTGCGGCTCGGTTTCGCCTTCCGTCGCGAGTTCGGTCACGACGTCATGATCGACCTGATCGGCTACCGCCGCCACGGCCACAACGAGGGCGACGAACCGCTCTACACGCAGCCCGAGATGTACGCGATCGTGAAGGCGCACGAGCCGGTGCGCGAGCTCTTCGCCAAGCAGATGATCGCCGCCGGCGTGATCAGCGAGGCCGAGGCCAAGGCGATGGCGGACGCTTCGTGGGCGCTGCTGACCGAGCATCACAACCGCCTCAAGGAGCGGCTCGCCGCGGCCCGCGAGCATACGGGTGAACACGCCACCGGCGAGTACAAGCTCGACAGCCGCACCGCGCCCGAGGTCAACACGGCCGTCGACGAGGAAATGCTGCAGATCCTCAACGAGGAGCTGCTCGCGACGCCGGAGGGTTTCGAGATCAACCGCAAGCTCGGCAACCAGCTCGCCGAGCGGCGCAAGGCCTTCGGTCCCGAGCGCCTCGGAGTCAACTGGGCGCATGCGGAGGCGCTCGCCTTTGCGACGCTGCTGAATGAGGGCATCCCCCTGCGCCTGACCGGCCAGGACACCGAGCGCGGCACCTTCAGCCATCGCCACCTGGTTCTGCACGACGCAAAGACCGGGCGCGAGCACTCGGCGATCCAGCACCTGCCGGGTGCGCTGGCGACTATGGAGCTGCACAACAGCCCGCTGTCGGAGATGGCCTGCATCGGCTTCGAGTACGGCTACTCGCAGGAGGCGCCGGAGACGCTCGTGATATGGGAGGCGCAGTTCGGCGATTTCGCCAACAGCGCTCAGGTGATGATCGACCAGTTCATCGTCGCCGGCCTGGCGAAGTGGGGCCTGACCTCGCGGCTGACGTTGCTGCTCCCGCACGGCTACGAAGGCGCCGGCCCGGAGCACTCCTCCGCACGCCTGGAGCGCTTCCTGCAGCTCGCCGCCGAGGGCAACATCCGCGTCGCCAACCTGACGACGCCGGCTCAGTACTTCCACCTGCTGCGCCGTCAGGCGCGCATCGCCCAGCAGCGCCCGCTGATGATCATGACGCCCAAGAGCCTGCTGCGTCTGCCGGCTGCTGCCTCGCACGTCGAGGACTTCACGAGCGGCCGCTTCCAGCCGGTGCTGGCCGAACCGGGGATCGATCCGGAGCAGGTCACGCGCCTCGTGTTCTGCAGCGGCAAGATCTACTACGACATCATCGGCAACCCGCTGCGCGCGGAGACGCCGGCAGTCGCGATCGGGCGGGTCGAGCTGCTCTACCCGTTCCCGGAGGAGGAGATCCTGGCGCTGATCGGGACCTACCCGAAGCTCGAGGAGGTCGTCTGGGTGCAGGAGGAGCCGCGCAACATGGGCGCCCGCGCGCACATGTCACCGCGCCTGCAGCAGATCCTCCCGCAGGGCTTGCGGTTCGGGTATGTGGGCCGCTCCGAGCGCGCCGCGTCCGGCGAGGGCTATCCGGCCGCGCACTCGCGCGAGCAGAACCGGATCGTGGTCACCGCGCTCGATCTGGCGCGCCCGATCTCGCAGTATCCGCTCGCCACCCCAGGCGACCGCTGAGACCCGCCGACAGCCGGGTGCATCCACCCCCGTCTGGAGCATCGGTGTCGCGAATACATCTATGAGCGGTATTCGCGACACCGATGGCGTTCATGTGACCGCGACACCGATGGCGTTCATGTGACGCCCGACACCGATGGCGTTCATGTGACGCCGGTGATCGCCGAGCAGGACCAATTGGATGCTCCGGCGCCGCCATTCCAGATACGGGCCGCGACGGCATCCTGCTCGGACTTGGAGGCGAGGTAGGCGGCCGGACCGCTGCCGCCGAATTCACTCCAGGTGCTCCGCAGGATCTGGTAGTACCCGGAGGCACCGGCACTGTTGGGCGGCAGGTTGGCGCCGCCTGACTCGCAGAGCACGATCTTGTACGGAATCGCCCATCCGGCGGTGGCGCCGAGCCCCCCGCTGCCACCGCTGCCACCACTGCTGCCCCCACCGCTGCCACCGCCCCCACCGCTGTAGCTCACGGTCTGCTCGGCCGCGATCGCCGCCTGTTCCTGCTGCTGGATCGTCGCGACCGCGGTCTGCAGCTGCGCTCCGCGAGCCTGCCTGGCCGCCAGCGCCGCGCTTTGGGCCGAGCGCTCGTCGTCGAGCGCGGTCTGCTGTGAGGTCAGCAGGGCGTTCATGCCGGCGAGCGCGTCGGTCTGTGTCTGTGCCGCGCTCGCCGCGGCTGCGTCGCCTTGCTGGAGCTGCTGCAGGCGGGCAGTGGCGGCGACGGCGTGCCGGCGCGCGATGCGCGCGGCGGTGATGACCGACTGCTCCCGATGCTTGACGGCCGACTCGTACTGCAGCGTGTCGAGCAGCTGTTGCATGCCCTTGGCGTCGACCATCACCGAGACGAGCGACTCCTGTGGCTGCTCGTACTGGCCGCGGAGCTCGGCGGCCAATGCCAGCCGCGTGCGGCCGAGGATGTGGCGCACATGGTTCAGATGCAGCTCCTCGCGGAGCACGGCCGCCTTGGCTGCGGCGAGTCGGCCCTCGTAGCCGGAGAGCCGCCCGCGGGCGGCGGCCTCACGCGACTGCACCAACTGCAGCCGGCTGGACATCGTGCTCACCTGGCTGCCCAGTTCGGCTACGCGACTGGCGAGGCTCTGCTCGTGCTGCCTGTCGGTGTTCAGCTGCGACTGGGCGTCGCCCAGCTTGTTCTGCAGCTGCGTGACGCTGTCACCGGTGGCGCTGCCGGTGATGGCGGATGCCGCGCAGGCTGACGCCGCGACTGCAGCCGCAGCGATGCGCCATCGGTGTCGTCGTCTGGGCTCAGTCATAAGGCCGGTCCGCAGCTGGCCCCCGGCACGCGGGTGACCGACCGTGCGAGATTAGCGCGCGCCAGCTTATGCTGACGTGATGATCTGGCTCCAAGGACGGATCACGCTGGCTCCGCGGCCGCGGGGCTTTCACCTGATCACGCACGACATCGTCGATGGCCTCGACGGATTGAGTCAGGTCCGGGTCGGCATCCTGCACCTGCTGATCCAGCACACCTCCGCGTCGCTCACGCTGAACGAGAACGCCTCGCCCGACGTACGTCGGGACTTCGAGTCGTGGTTCAACGATGCCGTTCCTGAGCACGCGGGCTTCTGGACCCACACGCTCGAGGGCGCCGACGACATGCCCGCGCACATCAAGGCCTCGGTGCTGGGACCGGCGCTATCGCTGCCGCTGGCGGGCGGGCGCCCGGCCCTCGGTACCTGGCAGGGCATCTACCTGTGCGAGCACCGGGAGCACGGGGGGCCACGGTCGATCGTGGCAACCGCCTTCGGCGAGGGCTGAGCGCTATGGCCGGCCACCGCGTAAGCGAAGCGGCGGCCGGGAGGAACGTCGCCTACTTGCCCCGCCAGACCGGCGCGCGCTTGTCGGCGAACGCCGTCGCGCCCTCGCGGGCGTCGTCTGAGGCGAAGACCGGCCCCCAGATCGGCTGCTGGCGCTCGAACGCCTCGCTCTGCGGCCAGTCCTGGGACTCGCGCAGGATGCGCTTGCTGCCGGCCAGCGCCAGCGGCCCGTTGGCGGCGATCGTCGCGGCCAGCTTGAGTGCGACGTCGAGCGCTGCGCCCCTGTCGGAGACGCGGTTGACGAGGCCGAGCTCGTAGCCTCGCTCGGCGGTGATC
Organism: Solirubrobacteraceae bacterium; assembly: GCA_050696795.1. GTDB lineage: Bacteria > Actinomycetota > Thermoleophilia > Solirubrobacterales > Solirubrobacteraceae > Palsa-465. The sequence continues at coordinate 4,736 of JBOGYJ010000257.1, forward strand.
GGGTCGCCTGTCAGAGCCAGCTCGTTGGCGATGTTGCGCGG
>JBOGYJ010000258.1:0-6074 GCA_050696795.1 Solirubrobacteraceae bacterium
AGCGGGGGCTCCTCCAGCGGGGGCTCCTCCAGCGGGGGCTCCTCCAGCGGGGGCTCCTCCAGCGGGGGCTCCTCCAGCGGGGGCTCCTCCAGCGGGGGCTCCTCCAGCGGGAACACGTCTCCGGGCAGCGGTAACCACACCACCACGCTGGGCAACCAGCAGCTCACACTCGAGGCGACGCCGACACCGACCTCGACCTCGACCATGGCCGGCCGCACCAGGGCCCGGGCCTGCTACGCCCGCCGCGCAAGCATCCGCTTCACACTAAGGCGACACACGCTGCGCCACGCCGCCAAGCTCAGGTTCCAGTACGTCACCTTCGCGCTCGGCAAGAAGGTCAAGCGCTCGACGCGTCTCCCGGCAACCGTGCGGTTCCCGCTTCGCCGACTCGCCCGGGGAGTGCACACGATCAACGTGCGGGCCTTCTTCACCGAGGCGCTCGCGCGGGCCGGCAAGCGCAGCGGACACAAGCTGGAGGTCACGCTGCGCCGGACGCTGAAGACGAGATTCCGCGTCTGCTGAGGCAGGCCGGCACCCAAACAGCACCATGCCGCTGTACATTCAGCGGTCTGATGCCGAACAAATCGATCCTCGCCACAGCGGTGCCGGCGCTCGCGGTGAGCGTCGCGCTCGCCGCCGGTGGCGCCACCACCGCGGCGGCCAAGTCCGCCTCCTCCGCCAGCGCGTGCTCGACCTCGAAGCTGGCGCTGCACACCCCCGGCCAACTGACTGTCGCAACCGACGCCCCGGCCTACCCGCCGTACTTCGAGAACAACAAGCCCGCCAACGGCAAGGGCTTCGAGAGCGCGGTCGCCTACGCGGTCGCCAAGCGGCTCGGCTTGGGGCCGAGCAAGGTCAAGTGGGTCGTGGAGCCGTTCGACTCCTCCTACGCCCCCGGCCCGAAGAGCTTCGACTTCGACATCAACGAGATCTCGATCACCAAGGCTCGTTCCCAGGCGGTCACGTTCTCGACGCCGTACTACACCAACCCGCAGGCGATCATCGTCTACAAGAGCTCACCGCTCGCCCACGCCAGGTCGCTTTCGGCCTTCAAGCACACCTCGCTCGGCGTGCAGATCGGCACGACCAGCCTGAGTGCCGTCGACCAGGTGATCAAGCCCAGCGAGCAGCCGCAGGTTTACAACACCTCCAACGACGTGGTCGCGGCGTTCAAGATCCATCGCGTCAACGCCATCGTCGTCGACTACGCCACGGCCCTCTACCTGAGCTCGTCCGAGATCAGCAAGAGCACGATCGCCGGCCAGTTCAGCGCTCCCGGTGGCGACAACTGGGGGCTGCTGATGAAGCAGGGATCGGCGCTGGCCCCCTGCGTGAACCGGGCGCTGGCGAAGCTGAAGGCAAGCGGCACGCTCAAGAAGCTGACCAAGCGGTGGATGTCGTCCAAGGTGGCAGTCCCGGTCCTCAAGTAGGGCCGGGCTCGCCCTTCACGTGACCGTGAGCACGCCGTACACGCTCACCACGCGGGAGGATCGGGCGCAGGCTCGGCGCAGGCACCGGCGCCGCCACATCGCGATCGCGGCAGCCTCGACGGTCATCATCATCGGCGGTCTGGTCGCGCGGGTCCTGACGGCGTCGGGTTGGCCGAACGTGCGCAGGTCGTTCTTCTCGGCCTATTGGTTCCGGAAGGCATTCGGCAGCGTGCTGTCCGGCTTCTGGGTGGACGTGCGCATGTTCCTGGTCATCGAGGTATGCGTGCTCGCACTCGGGCTGCTGATCGCGTTGATCCGTACGTTCGAGGTTCCCGCGCTGTACCCGGTGCGGATGCTCGCGATCGTGTTCGTCGACGTGATGCGCGGCGTACCGACGATCCTGCTCGTCTTCCTGATCGGGTTCTCGGTGCCGGCCCTGAATCTCAGCGGTGTCCCCACCAGCGCCGTCGTGCTCGGCGGTTTGGCGCTGGCGATGAATTACTCGGCCTACGTCTCCGAGGTCTTCCGCGCCGGGCTGATGTCCGTTCACCCAAGCCAAGGCTCGGCGGCACTGGCGCTCGGTCTCACGCCCGCCCAGGCGCTGCGCCACGTGGTCGTGCCGCAGGCTGTGGGGCACGTGATCCCACCGCTGCTGAACGACTTCATCGCGCTGCAGAAGGACGTGGCGCTGGTCTCGACCCTCGGGGTGTTCGAGGCGTTCCGTGGTGCCCAGATCGTCGCCGACCAGAACTTCAACTACACCCCGCTGCTGGCCGCAGCTGCGCTGTACCTGTGCGTGACGATCCCGCTGGTGCGCTTCGTCGACCACCTGCAATGGCGCTCGCTCCGGCAGCGAGGCTCCCTGCTGGCACTCGGACCGCGATGAGTGGGTTAGGGGTGCATCCTGTCGCCACCGGCGCTCCCGCTGGAGCGCCGGTACTCGAGCTCCGCGGCGTCACCAAGTCCTACAGCGGACAGGACGTGCTCAAGGGCATCGATCTCGCGGTGGGCGAGCATCAGGCGTTCGCGCTGATCGGGGCCTCGGGCTCAGGCAAGTCCACCCTGCTGCGCTGCATCGACCTGCTCGAGGAGATCGACGATGGCGACATCTTCCTCGACGGCGAGCCGATCACGGTGCCGGGCATGAACCCGGTGCCGGTCCGCCGCAAGCTGGGCCTGGTGTTCCAGGCCTTCAACCTCTTCCCGCACATGCGCGTGATCGACAACGTCATCCTCGGCGCGGTGCGAGGCCAGAAGATCCCCGCCGCGCAGGCGCGCGAGGACGGGCTCAAGCTGCTGGCGCGCTTCGGCCTCGAGGCCCGCGCCCGCGACTACCCCGACAAGCTCTCCGGCGGTCAGCAGCAGCGCGTGGCGATCTCCCGCGCGATGCTGACCCGCCCGCGCGCGCTACTGCTCGACGAGGTGACCTCGGCACTGGACCCCGAACTGGTGGGCGAGGTGCTGGAGCTGATCCGCGAGCTCAAGGACCAGGGCATGACGATGATCCTGGCCACGCACGAGATGTCGTTCGCACGCGACGTGGCCGACCAGATCTGCTTCCTCGAGGACGGGCGGATCGTCGAGCAGGGGCCTCCCGAGCAGATCCTCAGCGCCCCACGCCAGGCGGCGACGCAGCGCTTCCTCTCGCGCCTGATCGACGCCAACCGGCTCTAAGGAGCCGTAGAGAGATTATCGTCCGTTGTGACGGCGTCTGGACGCGCTGGGTGCGCCCGTCTCGCGGCAGGTACCTCGGTCGGTCCGAGATGCACCTCGCCGGCATCTAGCGCGACGCTCGAGCCGTTGGCGAGTGCCACGAGCAGGCGGCCGCAGTCATCGATGCCGGCGCCGGTGCCGGTGCCGCCCTCCCAGCGGACCGGCCCCCCGCGCAACGCGTCGCGCGTGCGTACCGCCTGCAGCAGCTCGTCGTCGGGCGCGGTCAGCCAGCGCTCGAGCCGCTCGCGCAGACGCGCGAGCGTCGGTTCACGGTCGGCCGGTGTCAACCCGAGCGTCGCGGCGCGGTCGCGCAGCTCCTCGGGCAGCTGCTCGATGCGGAGCGCGACGTTGAGGCCGATTCCGAGCACGGCCCAGCGCTCCTGCGGCCGCGCCTCGACGAGGATGCCCGCGACCTTGCGCCGATCGATCAGCACGTCGTTGGGCCACTTCACCAGTGCCCGCTCACCCGCCAGCTCCGCAACCGCGGCCCCCGCGGCCAGCGACAGAAGAGATGGGGCCCCACCCCCCCAGCGGATCACCCACGAACAGAGCAGCGACGCACCCACCGGCGCATTCCAGGCGCGACCCTGGCGCCCCCGCCCCGCGGTCTGCTGATCAGCTGTCACGAGCGTCCCGTGCGGCGCACCGCGTCCGGCGAGCTCACGCGCGACCGTGTTGGTCGAGTCGGTCTCACGCAGGTGCACGCGCGGGCTGCCCAGGCGCTCATGCGCTGAGCCCGCTGGAGCGCTCACGGCTCGGACACGGGACTGATGCGCAGCTGGTCACCGCCGCGCAAACCGAGACGAGCCACTGCGCTGCCCCGGTTGCACCCGAGCGCGAGCTGCCGTGAGGAATCCTCGAACACGAGCAGCTCGCTGTCGTCCACGTCGGAGAACGTGCGCGCGCGAGCGGCCAGATGTGTCTCACCCGACTCGAGTGTCAGGCGCAGTTGGGAGCCGAGACCGGCGCCGAGATTGGTGATGTCCTCCTGCCGGGCGCCGAGCTGCAGGTTGCCGAAGCGATCGCTGCCGATCACGCTCACCACCAGGGCGCCGTGCTCGATCCATGCGCGTGGGATCTCCAGCCGCACGAGCTCGGACGGGTCGAGCGCCACGCCGGCCTGCTCGAGCGGCTCGCCCGCCGCCAGGTGCGCGGCCACGGGAGCAAAGATGTCGCGACCGTGGAAGGTCGCCGCAGGCGGCTCGCACCGCCAGGGCGACGCCGAGATCTCGACCGCCTCCACGACACCCTCGCCGGCCTGGGCGGCCGGCCACAGCAGGCCGTTGTCCGGCCCGACGAGCAGGCGCCCGTCAGTCAGGCGCAGCGCGACCGCGCGGCGGTCGCTACCGACCGTCGGGTCGACGATCGCCACGTGTACACCGGTCGGCATGTAGGGCAGCGAGTGCAGCAGCAGGGCGGCGCCGGCGCGAACATCCTGCGGTGACACGCCGTGGCTCAGGTCGATCACGTGAGCCTGCGGGCAGATGCGTGCGATCACGCCATGCAGCACGCCGGCGAACTCGTCGGCGACCCCGTAGTCCGTGAGCAACGTGATGACAGGTGGATTGCGGACGACGCTCACGCGCCGATGATCGCAGCGATCAGACCGTCGATGTCGTGCTCTTCGGCCTCGATGTCGGGCTCGAGCCCATGCAGCCGCAGCTCGTCACTGGTCACAGGCCCGATGCTGACCGCGCGCGGGCGCGACTGGCCGCGCGCCAGCCACCCCTCCGCGCCGCCGACCGCGGCGAGGAAGTTACGTACCGTCGAAGCGGAGGTGAAGGTGATGAAGTCGGCCGCCGCGACCGCTGCGGTCTGCGCTTGATTCAGCTCCTCGACGACGGTCTCATAGACAGGCACCACGTCGACCTCGGCACCGCGCTCACGCAGCGTCTCGGGCACCACGTCGCGTGCCTCCCGTGCGCGTGCCACCAACGCGCGTGTGACCGGCACGCTGCCGAGCGCCTCCGCCAGCGCCTCACCGACAGCCTTGGTCGGCATCACGTCGGTGGCGATTCCACGCCGCTTGAGCGCGCGTGCGGTCGCCGGGCCGATCGCGGCGACCCGTGCCCTGGTCCGGTCCGGGAAGGCGCGCGAGTCGAGCCCCTCGGCGTCGAGCCGCTCGAACAGGGCGTCAACCCCGGTGGGGCTGGTGAAGCAGATCAGGTCGTAGCGCTCGAGCTCGGGCGCCGGCCCGGGCAGCGTTTGTGTGCTGATCACGGGCGCCACCACGACTTCCGCGCCGAGGCCGCGCAGGCGCTCCGCCAGGCGCGAGGCCTGCTCGCGAGCGCGCGTGACCGCGATCGTCACGCCGTAGAGCGGCCGCCGATCGAGCCAGCCGAGCTTGTCGTGCAGCGCCGCAACCGGCCCGAAGATCGCGATCGCCGGCGCCTTGATCTGCTGCTCGCTCGCGACCTCTGCGATCGTCTGAAGCGTTCCTTGGATGGAGTGCTGCCCTGGGAGCGTGCCGCTCTGCACCAGTGCCGCCGGCTCCTCGGGCGAGCGGCCGCCGTCGATCAGGCGCGCCGTGATCGCCTCGAGCCGGCGCACGCCCATGTAGACGATCAACGTCCCCGGGAAGCTCGCAAGCGCACGCCAGTCGAGCACCGAGTCGGGCTTGTCGGGATCCTCGTGGCCGGTGAGGAACGCCACCGAGCTGGCCGCGTCGCGATGCGTCACCGGGATGCCCGCGTAGGCCGGCGCGGCGATCCCAGCGGTGACACCGGGCACCACCTCGAAGGCGATCCCGGCGTCGATCAGCGCCTCGGCCTCCTCGCCGCCGCGGCCGAACACGAACGGGTCGCCGCCCTTGAGCCGCACGACCACCTCGGCGCCGCGACCGTGCTCGACCAGCATCCGCGTGATCTCGGCCTGCGGCACCTGCTCGCCGCCGCCCTCCTTGCCCGCGTAGATCAGCTGCGCGTCGGCACG
>JBOGYJ010000259.1:0-6721 GCA_050696795.1 Solirubrobacteraceae bacterium
GACCAGCGCACGCAGCTCCGCGATCGCCGCGTCGATGCCGGCGTTCTCCGGCCCGGCCGTCGGCAGGTAGCCGAGGATCGCCACGTAATGCGGCGGCTTGACGCCGAGCAATTCCCTGAGTGCCGCGTCGTCGGCGGCCTCGATCTGTGGCAGCGAGCCGGACTCCAGCAGCTTGTTGGTGTTGTCCTTGGCCTCCTGCACGTTGGGCTGGTCGAACGGGTTGATCTCGAGTGCCCAGCCCGCGACCGCCACCGCGTACTCGGCGATGAAGAACAGCCGTCCGAGGTCGGTGCCGTCGCCGGTGGTGACCGTCAGCGTCGGCTGGCCGGCATCCGTCAGCGCATCGACGAAGCTGTCGAGCTTCTCGCTCGGAGCGGCGCCGTTGCGCAGGTAGACGAACACACGGTCGTCGCCGTAGGCGCTCGCGTCGCCGAGCGGCTCGTCGGCCACCGGCAGGATGCCCTTGCCGTGCTTGCCGGTCGACTCGGCGACCAGCTGCTCGACCCACAGCCCGAAGCTGTCGATCGGCTCGGAGACGATGAAGGTCAGCTTGTCGCGAGGGTGGGTGGGATGAGTTGCGAACTCACCGATCGTCGCGCCCAGCCAGAGGCCCGAGTTGTCGGCGGCGGCGTTGAACTGCGAGCAGGTCTGCTCACCGGTCTGCGCGCTCTTCAGGATCTCATCGACCGGGACGCCGGCGAGCGCCGCCGGCACCAGCCCGAAGTACGAGAGCACCGAGTAGCGGCCGCCGATGTCGCTCGGATTCAGGAACGTCCTCCGGAGCCCGTCCCGTTCCGCCGTGGCAGCCAGCGGGCTGCCAGGGTCGGTGACCACGATGAACTGCTCGGGCTTGGCCTTCGCCCTGAAGTAGGCGTAGTGCGAGAGCGTCTCGATCGTGCCGCCCGACTTGGAGGAGACGATGAAGACGGTCTTGGCTAGGTCGATCGATGCCTCGACGGCGGCGATCGCGTCCGGGTGGGTCGAGTCGAGCACCTGCAGGCGCAGGCCCCCGGCGATGTCGCCGAACGACTGGCGGATCACTTCCGGGCCGAGCGAGGAGCCGCCCATTCCCAGCAGCACCGCGTCGGTGTAGCCCTGGCCTTTCAGCTCGTCGCGCAGCGCGGTCAGTTCGGGCAGCTGCTCGAGCATCGTCTCGGTGACGTTCAGCCAGCCGAGCCGGTCCTCGATCTCGGGGACCCCCGGTCCGCCCCACAGCGAGGGATCGCGCTTCCAGATGCGCTGGGCGACGTTGTCGGCGACGGCGCGGCCGATGCGCTCGGTCTCGGCCGCCTCGGCCTCGGGCGGCAGGCTGGCGTCGATCGTCGGCGGGCGCCCGGTGACGATCGCCGAGCGCGCCTTGTCGATACCCGCCAGCAGCGAGCTCATCGCCTTCTCGAACAGCTTGATGCCGTCGGTCAGCAGCTGCTCGGTCACGGCGGTCATGTCGATGCCGATCGCCTGCAGCGCATTCAGCTCGGCCGTCGCGTCGATCTGGGCGGTCGCGCCGGAGATGGTGCCGTGGTCGCCCACCGCGTTGAGCGTCGCCAGCGGCATCGTGTTGACGGTGTGCGGCGCGATCAGCTGGTCGACGTAGAGCGTGTCGGGGTAGGCCGGGTTCTTGACGCCGGTCGATGCCCACAGCGGTCGCTGCACGGCGGCGCCTGCCGCGGCCAGCGTGTCCCAGGGCTCGCCGCTGAAGAGCTCGCCGAAGCGCGCGTAGGCGGCGCGCGCGTTGGCCAGCGCGGCGGTGCCCTTGAGCTTCTCGATACCGAGACCACCCGCCCCGCCGATCGCGTCGAGCTGCTTGTCGACGAGCGTGTCGACGCGCGAGACGAAGAACGAGGCGACCGAGTTGATGTCGAGCGACTTGCCCTCGGCATGGCGGCGCTCGAGCCCGCGGATGTACGCGTGCGCGACCGCCTCGTAGGCCTCGACCGCGAACAGCAGCGTGACGTTGATGTTGATGCCCTCGTAGGTCGCCTGCTCGATCGCGTCGACGCCCTCCGCCGTGCCCGGGATCTTGATCATCACGTTGGGACGGTCCACCGCGTGCCAGTAGCCGCGGGCGGATTGCAGCGTGCCCTCGCTGTCGTGGGCGAGGTCGGGCGTGACCTCCAGCGAGACGAATCCGTCGCGGCCGCCGGTCTCCTCGTGCACCGAGGCGAACACGTCGCAGGCCGCCTGCACGTCGGCGACGGTGAGCGCGTCGTAGATCTCCCGGGGGGTTTTCTCGGCGCGTACCAGCTCGGCGATCGCGTCGTCGTAGTCGGAGGTGCCGAGGATCGACTTCTCGAAGATCGACGGGTTGGAGGTGACGCCGCGCAGGCTCTCCTGCTCGACCATGCGCTTGAGCTCGCCGCCGGCGATCAGCGAGCGGCCGAGCTGGTCGAGCCAGATGCTCACCCCCGCCTCGGTGAGCGCCTTCAGTTTCGGGTTCGCATCGGCAAGCGTGCTCATCTCATTCCTTTCAGTTCTTCTGTGCGCGATCCAGCGAGCGGCGCGCAGCATCGGCGACCGCCTCGCCCGTGATCCCGAAGTGCTCATACAGCGCACCGGCCGGCGCGGACGCGCCGAACCCCTCCATCCCGACGGTCTCCCCCAGGTCTCCGACCCAGCGGGTCCAACCGAAGGTGGTCGCGGCCTCAACCGAGACGCGGGCGCGCACGCTGGGCGGCAGCACGCTGTCCCGGTAGGCCTGATCCTGGTTCTGGAAGTGATCCCAGCAGGGCATGCTCACGACGCGTGCCCCGACACCGTCCTTTGCGAGCAGCGCGGCACCGGCGACGGCGACCTGCACCTCGCTGCCGGTCCCGATCAGGATCACCTGCGGATCGCCACCGTCGGGATCCTGCAGCACGTAGGCGCCGCGCTCGACGGCGTCGTCTGGCACGGATGCCGGATCGAGCGTCGGCACGTTCTGGCGCGAGAGGATCATCGCGATCGGGTGGTCGGTCGCGTTGATCGCGTGACGCCAGGCCAACGCGGTCTCGTTCGCGTCACCGGGTCTTATGACCGAGATGTTCGGCGTCGCGCGCAGGTGCGCGAGCTGCTCGATCGGCTGGTGCGTGGGGCCGTCCTCGCCGAGCCCGATCGAGTCGTGCGTGAACACGAAGATCGAGGGCAGGCGCATCAGCGCGGCGAGCCGGATCGAGCCCTTCATGTAGTCGGAGAAGGTCAGGAAGGTGGCGCCGTAGGCCCGGAAGTTGTGCAGCGTCAGGCCGTTGACGATCGCGCCCATCGCGTGCTCGCGGATGCCGAAGTGGAGGTTGCGGCCGTCGAACTTGTGCGCGTCGACGCTGTCTGCCTTGTCGATCAGCGTGAGGGTGGACGGCGCCAGGTCGGCTGAGCCGCCGATCAGCTCGGGCACCTGGCGAGCGGCCCACTGCAGCACCGCCTCGCTGGACTTGCGCGTGGCGAGGCCCTTGGGGTCGGCGTCGTAGCGCGGCACATCGGCGTCCCAGTTCGGCGGACGCTTGTTATTGGTGATGCGCTCGAACTCGGCGGCCAGCTCGGGGAAGTCGGCGCGGTAATGCTCGAAGCGGGCGGTCCACTCCTTCTGCTGGGCGGCGCCGCGCTCGATCGTGTGCCGGAAGTGCTGGAGCGCCTCCTCCGGCACGTAGAACGGCTCGGTGCTGGGCCAGTGGTAGAAGCGCTTGGTGGCGAGAATCTCCTCCTCGCCCAGGGGGCTGCCATGGGCACCGGCCGTGTCCTGCTTGGTCGGGGCGCCGATCGCGATGTGCGTACGCATGACGATCAAGCTGGGCTTGTCGGTGACTCCCTGCGCGGTCGCCAGCGCCTGCTCGAGCCGCGCGATCGAGATGTCCTCGCCGATGTCCTGGACATCCCAGTCGTAGGCGGCATAGCGCAGCGGCGTGTCCTCGCTGAGCGCGATCGCGGTGTCACCCTCGATCGAGATGTGGTTGCGGTCGTAGAACACGATCAGCTTGCCCAGGCCGAGGTGGCCGGCCAGCGAGCTCGCCTCGCTGCTGATGCCCTCCTCCATGTCGCCGTCGGAGGCGATCACGTAGGTGAAGTGGTTGACGACCTCATGGCTCTCGCGGTTGAAGCGGGTCGCGAGCATCCGCTCCGCGAGCGCGAAGCCGACCGCGTTGGAGATGCCCTGCCCGAGCGGGCCGGTGGTGACCTCGGCGCCGGGCACCTCGCGGAACTCGGGGTGCCCGGGGGTCTTGGAGTGCAGCTGGCGGAACTGTTCGAGGTCCTCCAGCGTGAAGTCGTAGCCGCTGAGGAACAGCGTCGAGTAGAGCAGCATCGAGGCGTGGCCGGCCGAGAGCACGAAGCGATCGCGGTCGGGCCAGTGCTCGTCGTGCGGGTTGTGGCGCATGGTGCGCGTGAACAGCGTGTAGGCGATTGGCGCGAGCGCCATCGGCGTCCCCGGATGCCCGGAGTTGGCCTTCTGAACGGCATCCATCGACAGCGTGCGGATGGTGTCGATGCAAAGCTCGTCTAGGGAGAGGCCTTCGCCGGTAGCAGTCAATGCGTTACCTCGCTTATCGCTGGTGCTTTTGTCGCCGATGTCACTCAACTTGCAGCATAAACTGTCTGCGACATGCGGAAGTCACGGGCTCGTGTATCACGCGTGGCGCTCCGTCTGGGTGCCGCAGCAGGGTTTGTGACAGTTGCCGGCGCGGCGGTCGCCTCCGAATTGCGCCATCGCCGGGCCGTTTCAGACGATCCGCAGTGGGTGCTCTTGGGCTCACCGCTGGCCGGCGATCCGGTGACGGTGCTCGCGGCTGACGGCACCGAGCTGCACGTCGAGGTCTTCGGTCAGGCCGCCGCGCCGACCTTCGTGCTGATCCCCGGCTGGACCGAGGAGCTTCAGATCTGGGATCTGCTCACCCGCGGCATGCTTCGCCGCGGGTTTCGGGTGGTCAGCTACGACCCGCGCGGTCAGGGCTCGAGCGACTGTAGTCGTGGCCTTGACCAGTCGATCGAGCGCTATGCCGAAGATCTCACCGCCGTTCTGGATGCGACCTGTGCCGGGCGCGACGACGTGATCGTCGCGGGGCACTCGATGGGCGGCATGTCACTGGTCGCCTGGGCCGCTTCGGTCGACGTCGGCGAGCATGCACGGGCGGTGGCGCTGATCAGCACCGGCGTGTCTGGCCTGGTTGATGACCTCGGTCTGCTACCGCCTTCGATCCCGCTGCAGGCGCGCCGCGAGATCCTGACGCCGCTGCTGGCGGGCGACTCGCCGATGATCGCCTACTCAACACCGCTCAGCCGTGCGATCAACCGCTACGTGATGTTCGGTCCGGACGCGACCGCCGCCCACATGGCCTTCGTCGAGCCGATGATCTGGCGGATGCACGGCAAGCTGCGCGCCGCCGCCGCGGTGACCATGCGCGAGCTCGATCTGTCGGCGGCGCTGGCGCGGGTGAACGTGCCGGCCCTGGTGGTGGTCGGCGACAGCGACCGGCTGACGCCGCCGGAGCATGCGCGACGCATGGTCTCGGCGCTCCCCCAGGTCGCCGAGCTGGTGCTGCTGAAGCGGACCGGCCACATGACTCCGGTCGAGCGCCCCGATGAGCTCGCCGAGGCACTGCTGAACCTGGCCGAGTCCGTCGGGATACGTGGCTACCACGCGGGAGCCACCACCACCGAACCGCAGACCACCTGGGGCGGGGCCACCTGAGGCGGGGCCACCTGAGGCGGGGCCACCTGAGGCGGGGCCACCTGAGGTCACGATCCCGAGTAGCCGGCTACTCGAGGTCTCGGAGGTCGCCGACGACGGCGGCGCCGCTGTGCGTCGTGCGCTTGCCTGTCAGCGGCTCGACGTAGACGGCGATCGCGTCCCAGTCGTGGTAGTCGCCGGGAACGCTGACGCCCCCCTGATGCAGACGGTTCAGGTGCACCCAGACGCTCGTCGGGATGGGTCGCTTGGTGCCTCGGTTTACGACCCAGACCTGGTAGCCGGTGCCGTTCGCCGGCTTCGGCATGTCCTCGACAAGCAGCTCGAGCTGGTTGCCGACGAGCTTGAGCGCGGCGCCGCCCTTGGACCAGCCGGCCTGAATCCGGAAGTAGCGGACGCTGGCGGCACGGCTGGTCATCGCGACGGTTGCGACCGCCAGGACGCCCAGGGCGATGAAGCTGATCAGCACCGAGCGCGGCATCGGCGTCTTCAGCAGCCTGCGCCCGATCGAGAACCCTCTCGGCGGTCGTCTATCCGCCCCACCCTGGATCGTGCGCAGCACCGGCCGGGCCGGCGGCTCGATCGGTGGTCTGCGCGTGCCATCCGCAGCAGCCTGCTCGGCGGCGAGCCGGGCCGCGCGCGCGTTGGCCGCGGCGACCGTCAGCGTCGGCGTACGGGCGCGGCGACCAGGATCGGCTTCCTCCTCGGGCGGCATGTACGCCTCGCCGAGCAGCGGCTCGGAGCCCGCCACCTGCTGCAGCAGGCTCACCTCCTCGGTGCACTCCTCACACCGGCGCAGGTGCCGCACGAAGCTCTCCCCCCGGCGGCCATAGAGCTCGCCGAGCACGTAGAGCGACGCGTCTCCCGCGCGCGCGCACGAATCTTCCGGGCCGGACATACCTCTGTTATCGGCTGCTCTCGAGCGGCTCTTCAGTTCGCCTCAGCCTGCCGTATCGCTCGCGCCGGGCGCCTCCACTGCCCCGGCCCACTCCGATCCCCGCGCCGGGCTATCATCGGCCGACCACGGGGAGTGGCGCAGTCTGGTAGCGCACCCGGCTGGGGGCCGGGCGG
>JBOGYJ010000260.1:0-4992 GCA_050696795.1 Solirubrobacteraceae bacterium
AGCCGGGACGGGTAACCGTCCCGGCTACCCGAGAAAATCGGGGCGATCGGTTAAAACGGGTTAAAACGCCCATACATAGGGCGATCCCTGGTACTTGCAAACGTCCCGCAGCGTTCCATAACGCGCGATCGGCCGAGATGTCGCTGTATGCCATCTCAAACATGCGTGTGGTAACGCGGTCGCCTGTTGCCGAGCTACAACGAGAGCGATGGGCTCGGTACTACGATACGCACCCCGACATCCGCTTGCCTGTCGCGGGTTCGCTGCCTGTAGGGCGTGGGTTAGGTCGTAGCTATTGAGCATCGTGGCGTCGGTCGGATCGCGGTGACCTGGGTGTTGACATCAAGCAGTCATCTTGCGAACCCTGACCAGCTTTGTCGGGACGAACGAAGAGACGGTAACGGGTGCGTCGCGGCCCGCGATCACGCAACCGGCGATTCCGTTGTGGAGTGCGATGTGGGCGCAGTCGGAGTGTCGGCATTGGTCAGCCTGTACGGTCACAGCAGTTGGGAGACTCCACCGTCGACGGCGAGTTCGGCGCCGGTGGTGAAGGTTGCGTCGAAGGCGAGGAAGGCGACGGCGCGAGCGATCTCCTCGGAGGTGCCGAAACGTGCCATCGGGTTGTTGGCGATCATTCGGGCCTTGACGGTCTCAACGGCATCGGCCGGCAGCGCTCGGTCAAGAATGCCGGTGTCGATCGGCCCGGGGCTGATGGCGTTGACGCGTACGCCTTGTGGCAGTAGCTCGCGCGCGAAAGTGCGGGTCATTGACCGCAGGGCCGCTTTGCTGGCGGCGTATACGCTGCTGTCGGGCATGCCCTTAACGTTGGCGACCGAGGTTGCCAGCACGATTCCGGCGCCGGGGCGCATCAGCGGCGCGAGTTGTTGGAGGGTGAAGTAGGCGCTTTTAGTGTTGGCGTTGAAGACCTCGTCGTATATGCCCGAGGTGGTGTTCTGGACGGAGGTGGGACGGGCGATCCCGGCGCTGAAGAAGAGCGCGTCGAGCCCTCCAAACCGGTCCTCGACCGTTTTCGCCAGAGCACTGATGTCGCTGGGGTCGGTCGCGTCGCTCTGTAGCACGATGGCGTCCTCGCCGAGTTGGGCGCGAGCAGCCCCGATACCGGTGGTGCTGCGTCCGGTGACCAACACAGACGCTCCGCTGTCCTTCATCAGGAGGGCGGTAGCCAGACCCATGCCTCTGGTCCCACCGATTATGGCGACGTGTTTGTTCTCGTAGTCAGCCATTGCGCACCCTTGCTTTCCTCGTGGCGCCTTGCGCCTCGCCGTTGACGTCTCTGAGAGACATCAACCCTAGCGTTGTGATGCCATTGAGTGACATCGGTAGGATCGGCCGATGCCACGTTGGGAGCCCGACGCCCCCGCGCGACTGCAACAGGCCGCGCTCGCGCTCTACGCCGAGCACGGTTACGACCGCACGACCGCCGCCGACATCGCTCAGCACGCCGGTCTGAACCGCCGCACTTTCTTTCGTCACTTCTCCGACAAGCGCGAAGCGGTGTTCTGGGGCTCAGAGATACTCGAGCAGCGGGTCCTCGCCGCGATCGAGACAGCCGACGAACAGGCTACCCCGCTCGAGATGATCCTTACCGGGCTTCGCGCCGGAGCGCCGCTGTTCCAAGATCGACGCCAGGCGGTTCTCCAGCGCCGCCTCGTCATCGACGCGACTCCCGAGCTACAGGAACGCGAGCGCACCAAGCTCGCGCATCTCGTCGAGACCATCACCGACGCGCTATGCGCCAAGGGCGTCGAGTGTCACGCCGCCAGCATCGCGGGCCAAACCGCGACGACCATCCTGCACATCGCGTTCGTCGCCTGGGCCGACCCGGCAAACGAACAAAGCATGATCGAACGCATCGACCAAGCCGTGATCCAGCTCAAGACCTTAGTCTCGCAACCATCCTGCGAACCATCCAGAGCCCGACCTTAGACCACGACACGACGACCAAGGAACGCGAGTTGGCGGATCGGTCGCCGCGAAACGTGAATGAGCCATCTCATGCGGCGAGCGTCGGGGTCAGTGCTCGCGGCGGGGTTTGTGCGTTTTGGAAGCAGGAACTCGGGCCCAGGACACGCAACGCTGATCACGGTGACGACGGCGATGCTGACCGTCATCGCATGGTCGATCCCGCTGTGGCCGATCTGTCAGAAGAGGACGCTCGTGACTACGGCTGTGGCTCGAGGCGCACCCACGGTTTCACATGCGCTACACCCCTACCTACTCGTCATCGATCAACCAGGTCGCGCGCTGGTACCGAACTGCCGATGTCGTCGCGCCTAGTTGCCGCGCGAAAGGATCTCCTGCAACGACCAACGGTTGCCGTCGGGATCTGAGAAGAACACGAAATTGCCCCACGGGAACGCCTCGACGTCACTCACATCAACACCACGTTCGATGAGGTCGGCGCGAGCATCAGCAGCGCTGGCGACTACGAGGTTTGCGCCAGGGAAACTTCCTGGCGCCGCGGAGGTGATGCCGGTTCCGATCGCAATCGAGCACCCAGACCCTGGTGGCGTGAGCTGGACGAAGCGCAGCTCGTCGGTGACGGCGTGATCGTGGTCGATGCTGAATCCGACCTGTTCATAGAACGTCTTCGCTCGATCGACGTCAGAAACCGGAATCATCACAAGCTCTAGTTTGAGCTCCATGCGGCACCTCGTTAGGAAGGGATTGTCGACCGGAAGCGTGTCAGCAGTTGCGGCCGATTCCGGTCCGCAATGCATCTCTGAGAACGTGCACACCGACGTCGTTGGTTCAAGAACGGTGCGAACCCACGAGCCTCATCCATGTGTTCCGCATCGTCGCTAGCCGAGCGCTTTGGCTCCCTACGGCTGCTCTTGGACGCCGGGAGACGTCAGGCGGCAGATCCGCCAGATGGCTGTGGGCTCGTGAGGCAGGGGGATGCGGGTTCGGGATTGTCGAGCCGGTTGGTAGGGTGCTGTGGCCGCCGCGAGGAGCGCTGCGACCGTTCGTCGGCCAGGCTCGTGGTGACGATGCTCAGTAACGGCGCCTCCAGACCTAGGAGGCCGCTTATGGCCGACCCGAAGACGACGTGGGGCGCGGGTGAGTACGCCCTCATGGCGTACGCCTTGGAACCGGTGAGCGCCGAGCTGGTTGACGCCGTCGGGATCTCCCCGGGCGAGCGGGTCATCGATGTCGCGACCGGGACCGGCAACGCTGCGCTCGCCGCCGCGGCACGCGGAGCCGTGACGATCGGCGTCGATTTCGAGCCGTCGCTGCTGAAACTCGCCCGCGAGCGCGCCACCACGACCGGCGTTGACGTCGGCTTCGTCGAGGGCGATGTGGGGCGGCTGCCGGTCGGTGACGGTGAGGCTGACGTCGTTCTTTCGGCGTTCGGGGTGATGTACGCGCTCGATCACACCGCCGCGGCGCGCGAGCTCGTCCGGGTTCTCGCCCCCCACGGACGAATCGCGCTCGCCGCATGGGTCCCAGGAAGCCTGATGCCGGCAATGGGAGGCGTGATTGCGCCGTATCTCCCGCCCCCACCACCCGCCAGCGGCCCTCCCGGGCGGTGAGGAGATCCGCGATACGTGGCCGAGCTGATGATCGAGGCCGGGGCGGTGCTGCGCCAGACGCGTGTCGAACAGCTCGACCTGGAGTTCGAAGACGCGGACGACGCAGCGAGCTTTCTGATTCGCACCGCCGGCCACATCGTCAGCGAGGCCGAACGACTCACCGAACAAGGACGCTGGCATACGCTCCAGAACGACCTAGTCGATTTCACCGCGCGGCACGGCCAGCACCGCGACGGACAGATCGCGCTCAATCTCGACTACCTGATTGCAATCGCCGATCGCGCGTAGGCCGCGACCATGGCGACCTCCACGCCACCGCAGCCACCTCACCCGCCTCCGGCCAATCGACAAGGCTTCCGCTCAGTCGCCGAACCGGCACTATGCATCTGGCTGCCGCTCTCCGTCGATACCAGCAACCTCGCACCCACCTCCCACCTCGCTGCCGCAGCTGCTTGCGGATACAAGCACGGGGGATGTGCCAACCGCGCCGACGACTGCATGCGTCGTCGGAGGGTAGCCGAGCGCGCGACCGCGACAGCGACGCACAACGTGTCTCAGCGTCGGCGCCGCAGGAGTGCTCTGCCACTCGATGCGCCGGAGCGCCTCGGCGAGGATCGTGCCGGAGCCCACCGCCCCGGCGAGCTCGCGCGTCAGCATCGGCGCGGCCAATGATGCAGCCTGCGTGCGGACGTGTCGCGATGCCGAGGGAATGAGGCGCGTCGTGGGTTGGCCTGCGTTGACCCGCGTTGGCCCGCGCTTGCGACGACCGCACCGGTGTGGGGGCCACGACCGATGACGCCGGCGGCGCGCTCCCCGGCGCCCCAAACGGGGAATGAAAAGGAACGGGTCTCGGAATCGTCGTTTGCCCGCGTTGGCCTACGTTGACCGGCTGCGCGCGGCGCAGAGCCACCGCGTCGCGCTCAGAGCCCTTTGGCTACGGGCGACCAGAGTGAAATAAGCGGAGAGGGGGGGATTCGAACCCCCGATGGACTTGCGCCCATACCGGTTTTCGAGACCGGCATATTCGGTCGGAAACCCCTATAAATACTGGGGATTCGTTTCCAAGGGAACGAAAAAGGGGACGGGAGCTCATCTCGCCTCCCGCGCCGCCTGGTTCGTCGTCAGATACGCGGCGAGCGTGTCCCGCGCCTTCAGGACGTCCTCTGGCAGCGCGTGGGTGTAGCGCGCGAGGGTGATCTGCGCTGCGCCGGCCTGCCGTTCCGGGGTCGCGTGGCCCATCAAAACAGAGGCGATCTTAAGCGGCACTCCAGCGGCATCCAGCCAGGTTGCGGCCGAGTGGCGGGCCTCCTGCAGCGTGATCGGCTCCAGCTTCTGGGCTGCCCAGATCTCCCGGGTCCGCTTGAATAGCCCCCCGGTATTCAGTAGGCCGGTGGTCGCCCAGGCTGCGTGCGGTGGGCAGACGAGCCCCCCCGTGGGC
>JBOGYJ010000261.1:0-5804 GCA_050696795.1 Solirubrobacteraceae bacterium
CCGCAACCTCCAGAAGCGGCTCGGGATCACGACGCTGTTCGTCACCCACGACCAGTCGGAGGCGCTCTCGATGGCCGACCGCGTCGGCGTCATGCAGGCCGGCCGGCTGGAGCAGCTCGATACGCCCGAGAACGTCTATCGGCGTCCGGCGACGGCCTTCGCCGCCGAGTTCGTCGGCGCGATGAACCGCCTGCCCGGGCGCATCGGCGATGCCGGCGATGTGCAGGTGCTGGGACAGCGGCTGACCGTCCTGAACGCCGACGCGCGGCAGCCCGGCGCGGCCGTCGAGGCGCTGCTGCGACCGGAGGCGGTCTCGATCGTGCCCGACCCCGCCGGCGCCGGCGAGGTCACTCAGCGCACGTTCCTCGGCGCTTCGATGCGCCTCGAGGTGATGCTCGACGGCGGCCAGAAGGTACTGGTCGAGGCCTCGAGTCACGACGCCGGCGTCGCGGTCGGCGCCCGCGTCGGTCTGCGGATCCTGGCTCAGTCGGTCGCCGTCGCCGACCCCGGCGTCGCGCCGGACCCAGAAGCGGTCCCTGCCGTCGCCTGAGCGACAGGCACGACAGGCACGACAGGCACGACAGGCACGCTCAACGCCGCGGCGCGGCGCGGCGCGTGTCAATCGCAGCCCGGGTGGCTGACACCTGCATAGAGGCCGGTGGCCAAGCGGGCCGCCGGTCGAACATCCGCTTATTGGTAATTTGGCGGGCCCGGGGTGTGGGACGATAATCCGTCGGGTCCGGCAAACGGAGGTGTCGGTTGGCAGCACGATCGGTGGGCCCCGGCGAGACCCGTGCGCGCTCGGCTCCCGCGGCCAAACGCGGTCCCAGAGCCAAGTCGCAGACGGCGATCGCGGCGGAGCTGGCCTATCAGCAGCAGATGGTGGAACGGATCGTCCGGGGCGAGCCGCTCGTCCAGACGCTGAACGCGCTCTGCCAGCACGTCGAGCAGCATTTCCCGGGCTCGCGTTGCACCGTGCTGCGGCTCGACCGCTCGCTGGGAGTGCTGCGACACGTTGCCGCCTCGACCCTGCCCCAGCGCTTTGTCGCCGCGATCGACGGCATGCCGGTTGGCGAGGGCGTCGGCGTCTGTGGCACCGCCGCCGCGCGCGGCGAGGTTGTGATCGCGGCCGACGTGCGCGCCGACGCGCTAACGCGGCCCTACCTCGAGCTCGCGCGTGAGTTCAACGTGGTGTCCGTGTGGTCCTTCCCGCTGTCGCGGGCAGGCGGTGAGGTGCTGGGAACCTTCGCCGTGTACCGCGAGGTCCAGCACTCCCCGAGCGAGCGGGAGCTCGAGTTCGTCGCAGCGGCCGGCAATCTCGCGGCGTTGGCGGTCGACCGCGACCGCTCCGAACGGGCGCTCCAGGCTGCGGTCAACCGCGATGCGCTGACCGGGTTGCCCAACCGCGCCCGCTTCCTCGAGCTCGCGGGCGCCCAGCTGAACACCGCGCGGCGGCGCGTGACCGCGACGATGGTCCAGATCGATCGCTTCGAACGGATCAGCCAGAGCGTGGGTGAGATCGCCGGCGACCGGCTGCTGGTGGAGACTAGCGACCGGCTGCGAGCGGTGCTCCCCGAGCGCGGCATCCTCGCGCGCTTCGGTGTCGACAGCTTCATCCTGATGACCGCCGCGCTCGACCCCGCAGCGGTCGATCAGCTGACCAAGGACGTGACCGCGACGATGAGCGAGCCGTTCCAGGCCGATGGGCTGGAGCTGCTGCTGACGACCAGCATCGGCATCGCCACCAGTGAGCGTGCCAGCGATGCCTTCGGGCTGGTGCGCGAGGCGGAGACCGCGATCCAAGCGGCCCGCGCCGGCGGGCCTGGCCACCACCAGTTCTACGACCACAGGCTGCGCGCGCGTGAGCTCGAGCGGCTGCGGACCGAGGCGCAGTTGCGCCGCGCGATCGAGGGCGACCAGCTCGTGATGCACTACCAGCCGATCCTCAACGTCGGGACTTGCAGCTGGAGCGGGGTCGAGGCGCTGGTGCGCTGGCAGCATCCCCAGCGCGGACTGCTCGGCCCTGATGAGTTCATCCCGCTGGCCGAGGACACGGGCCTGATCGTGCCGCTCGGGCAGCATGTGCTCGAGCTGGTCTGCCGGCAGGCGCGTCAGTGGTCGCTGACGCTCCCGGGGATCCGCATCGGGATCAATGCCTCGCCGACGCAGCTCGCGCACCCGCGGACCGCGGCGGCGATCAGCGAGACGCTCGCGCAGGCGCGGTTGGAGCCGTCGGTGCTCACGGTCGAGGTGACCGAGTCGGCCCTGGGGGAAGGGCTCGACACGACGCGCGCCGCGCTCGAGGAGCTGCAGGACGCGGGCGTGCGCGTGCTGATCGATGACTTCGGCACCGGCTACTCGTCGCTGGCGAGGCTCGGTGAGCTGCCGATCAGCGGCCTCAAGATCGATCGCCGCTTCGTCCGCGGCCTCGGCCATGACCCGGCGGTGAAGCCAGTGGTGCAGGCGATCGCCGACCTGGCACGCGCGTATGGGCTCGAGGTGGTGGTCGAGGGGATCGAGGACGCCGCGGCGCTGGCGAGCGTCGAGGCGCTGGGCTGCGAGTACGCCCAGGGCTTCCATCTCGGGCGCCCGGCACCGCCAGACGCCGTCGAGCAACTGCTCTCGCTGCCGCCCTCGGTGCCGACGCGTGGCGGGCGTTGATGCCCTGAGCATTAGACTGGCTGGCCTGTCCGCACCGACCGACACCAAGACGCTGATCGAGACCGGCATCCGCCGCTTCCTCGAGGAGGTGCCCGGGCTGGCGCCGCTGAAGATCGTCGCCGGGATCGAGCTCCACGGCCGCGGAGACGTGCAGCTCTACCGCATCGAGATGCCCGGGCCGGTGGTCACCAAGGTGCTGCCGACGGACGCCAAGGCCACGCTCGAGATCCGCCGTGAGCGCTTCAATGAGCTGGCGGCCAAGGGTCACCTGGCTGACTGGCGCACCGCCTTCGAGCGTGGCGAGGCGCGCGCCACCGGCATCGATCAGTACCTGAAGCTGATCGTCAAGGTGGTGGAGGCGCAGGAGGAGAGGGCGCGCACCCGCCGCGCCCGGTCGCATTAGACCAGGCGCGGCAGGCTGGAACTGCGCCCCTTAGGCTCAGGCCAGGACGAACTGGCCGACTAGCTTCTCGAGCTCCTCGGCGGTCGTCGCGAGCTGCTGTGCGCTGGCGGCGATCTGCTGGGTGGAAGCGCTGGTCTGCTCGGTGCTGGCCGACACCTCCTGGCTCGATGCGCTCGAGGACTCGGCAACCGAGGCCACCGAGGTAATGCTGTCGCGCATGGCGTCGCCGCTGGCGGCGATCTGGCGGATCGACGCAGCGATCTGCTCGACTCGGGAGCTCATGTCCTCGACCGACTGGCCGATCTGCACGAACGCCTCGCGCGCCTGCTCGACCGTGGTCACGCCGCCCTTGGTCTGCTCGGCGCCGACCTCGACGACCTGCACCGCGCGGGCGGTCTCCTGCTGGATCTGCTCGATCAGCTCGGCGATCGTGGCCGCGGCCTGCTGGGACTCCTCGGCGAGGTGGCGGACCTCCTCGGCGACGACCGCGAAGCCGCGGCCGTGCTCGCCGGCGCGAGCGGCCTCGATCGCGGCGTTGAGCGCCAGCAGGTTGGTCTGCGCGGCGATGCCGGTGATCGTCTCGACGATCCCGCCGATCTGATCGGACTTCTCGCCGAGCGAACGGATCGCCTCGCTCGTTTCCGTGCTGGAGTCACGCACGGCCTGCATCGCGACGCTGGCCTCCTCGGCCGCGCTGACGCCCTCGCGGGCCAGTGCGCGGGCCTGCTCTGCCGCCGCGGCGGTCTCGTCGGCGGTCTCCGCGGAGACGCGCGACGCTTCCGCCAGCTCGTCGGTGACGCGCCGCACCTGATCGATCTCGCGAACCTGCTGCTCGGCGCCGGAGGCGACCGAACCGACGGCGTGGGCGATCTCGCCGATCGCCTTGCCGGTCTCCTCCGAGGTGGAGGCCATCTGCGTCGACGCGGCCGACAGCGACTCACTGCTCTGCGAGATCTCACCGAGCATGGTCGAGATCTTCGCGCGCATCGCGTTGTAGGCCGCCACGGCGCCTTGAGTGTTCTCGAGCATCTCGTTGAACACCTCGGCCAGATGGCCGATGTTCTCGCCGTCGTCGCCCTGGATCGCCGTGGCCTGCGAGTCGACGCCGATCGTCAGGTCACCGTCGTTCATCGCGCTCATCGCGCTCTGCAGGTTGGCGAGGGTCTCGCTGGTCAGCGACTCGAGCTTCTCGGTCAGTGCCTCGAGGCTCGAGTGGTCGCCCAGCTTCGCCCGCAGGGCCTCGCGCATGGCGTTGTACCCCTCGAGCGACGCCTGGGCGCTCTCGATCATCGAGTTGTAGCTGTCGGCCACGAAGCCCACGGACTGGCCCTCGACCTCGGCGGCGATCGGTGTCAGCGCGGCGTCGACGGCCACGGTGAGGTCACCGTCGTTCATCGACTGCAGGCCCTGCTCCAGATGCTGAAGCGTGCCCAGGAGCTCACCCATGCCCGACTGCAGCTCGCGCGTGGCGGACTTGTCGCCCAGCGCCTCCTGCATCTGATCGCGCATGTCGACGAACGCATGCCCGAGGACGTCGCCATCGGACTTCGGGGTGACGTTCACATTCATGTGACCGTTGGCGAATTCACGCGTGGCATCGGCCATCGTCTTGAGGTGCGCGATCACCGCCCTGAACGAGTCGGCGACCTTGCTGATCTCGTCGCGACCGTGGACGTCGATCTCCACATCGACGCGACCCTCGGCCACGCGGTCGGCGGCATCAGCCACCTTGGCGAGCGGGCGAGTGATCGAGCGGATGATCAGGAAGGTGATGCCGGCGGCGATCACCAGCGCGAGGATGCCGATGATGATCGCCAGCGTCAGCGTGCTGTTGACGGTGGCGGGGATGCGATTCGAGATGACATTCTCGTCGTTGCCGATCTGGTTGTGCAACTTGGCGTAGAGGTTGCCCATCAGGTTCGAGACGTTGGCGTTGCTGACGGTGATGTCCTTGACACCCTGCATGATCGCGCTCAGCTCTGCGGCGCCGGAGAGGCTGTTGATGTTCTTGAGCGTCGCGTACATCTTGTTGGTCCAGCTGTTGTAGATCGGGAGGTTGGTCTCGATCTGACGGAAGATCGCGTCCTGCTTGGGCGTCAGGTGACCCTTGGCCAGCAGCGCAAGCTGCTGGTTCTCCTGCTGGCGGCCCCCGATGAGCTGGGCCCAGGTGGCCTTCGCGAGCGCGTCGTTTGCCGGGTTGTGCAGCGACTGCACCGCCGCGTACATGTTCATCTGGTCGTCGGAGGTCTGCCAGCCCTCGTAGGCGGCCGCGGAGACGTCCCGGTTGGTGCCGGGGATCTGATCGGCGTTGTAGGCCGACTTGATGCTGCTCACCCCGGTGACCGCGACAACAGCGACCACGGCGAGCAGGACAGACAGAGTTCCCCCGAGCACGAGCAGCCGTGCGCGAACGGTGAGACCACCGACGCGCCCCAGCAAGCTGCGGCCGTCCGTGGCGAAAGGTTGAGGCGCCTCGAATTGCTCGGGCGCGGATATTTCGGTCGTCATGCCCCGTTATTCGTACGGGTTGGGCAATTTCTTGAGCATCACCGCACAAGCCGCTTACGCCCGGCATACACGGCGGGACGCGGACGGAACCGGGAAAGGTCGCTCAAGCAGGCCTAATGCGTGCGGCGAGAGCTTCGGCCTCGAGCAGCTGCGCATCCAAGAGCTCGAGGCCGGAATCCCAAAACCCGGGATCGGCGAGATCGATGCCCACGATCTCGCCCAGCTTCTCAGG
>JBOGYJ010000262.1:0-2022 GCA_050696795.1 Solirubrobacteraceae bacterium
GTCGAGCGCTTCGGGACGTGGCCGTTCGAGATTGGCCTCTGGGTCGGGCGCGCAGCGACGCCCAATAAGCTGGGCGAGAAGGGCGACGGTGACTCGGCCAGCGCGCGCTCGCGCGTGAACCAGTACAAGGCCGACCCGAAGGGCAAATCCTCGCCAATCCCGCTTGAGGAGTGTCCCTGGTGTGGGACCCGCTTCACGGCAGACTCGTTCTCACTGCAACCCGATGCGGACCACCCGCGCCAGCTGCGCATCGTATGCGCGAACTTCGAGTGCGACTTCTCTGGCGGCCGGCCGCTGCCGATCGTGGCCGTCGATGAGCCGCTCTACCGGCGGTTGCCCGCCTTTCTGATCGCCACAGTCGACAAGTTCGCCACGCTGCCCTGGATCGGCGACTCGGGTGCGCTGTTGGGCGGCGCAGCGCGACAGGACAGCGAGGGCTTTTACGGGCCTGCCGAGCCTAAGCGCGGCACGCCGCTGCCGGCGCCGCTCCCGCCGCCTGACCTCGTGATCCAAGACGAGTTGCACTTGATCTCAGGGCCGTTGGGAACAGTCACGGGACTGTACGAAGCGGCGATTGACGGACTCTGCGAACGGACCATCAACGGTGTCTTGGTACGGCCGAAGGTGATTGCCTCGACTGCCACTGTGCGACGTGCCCAGGATCAGGTGCAGGCGCTCTTTGCACGTGCCGCCACGGAGATCTTCCCGCCGCCCGGTCCCGACCGTCGCGACTCGTTCTTCGCGCACGTCGTTCCCGCGTCAGCGGCGCCGGCACGACGCTACGTTGGGATCGCTGCGCCCGGTCGTAACCCGAAGGTGGTGATGCGACGTGCCTGGCTGGCGTTGCTCGGCGCGGGCGAGCGGCTCTATCGCGAGCAGGGCGGTCACGGCAACCAGGACAACCCGACGGACGGGTACATGACGCTCCTGGGTTACTTCAACAGCCTGCGCGAGCTGGGAGGGGCGCGACGGATCGTCGAAGAGGAGATCGCGACCACGATCCGGGCCTACGGCGAGCGGCGGCGTGTTGGTGAGACGCGCGGTCTGTTTCGTGATCGAGCCACCTTCGGCGAGCCGGTCGAGCTGACTTCGCGCGTGTCGACTGATCGGGTTGCGAACACCCGCCGGCGTCTCGGGGTTGGGTTTGATGCATACGATCGAGTTGACGTGGCGCTTGCGACCAACATGATCTCGGTTGGCCTCGACATCCCGCGGCTCGGCCTGATGTCCGTCCTCGGCCAGCCGAAATCCGCCGCTGAGTACATCCAGGCCACTAGCCGCGTCGGTCGCTCGAACCACGCGCCTGGCCTGGTCGTGACGCTCCTCAACGTCAACAAGCCACGCGACCGCTCGCACTACGAACGCTTCCGCCACTTCCACGAGACCTTCTACCGCGCGGTCGAGGTCGGCAGTGTGACACCTTTTTCCGCACGGGCGCTCGATCGCGCGTTTGCCGGTTCATTAGTCACGTTCGCGCGCCATGCCCAGCCGGCGCTGACACCGCCGCTCGGCGCTGAACGGCTGGCCGACGTGCGGGTCGACCTCGAAGGCCAGCTCAAGGCGCTGTTCGAACGCCGGCTGCAAGAGCAGGACCTCGACGACGAGGAGCGAGCACAGCGCGTCGCGAGTGTGCAGGAGCGGATCGTCGACCTCCTTGATACATGGCAGGCGATCATCGCCGCAGACAAACAGCATGGGATCGAGCTGCAATACCAGCAGCGCGAGCGCCGGAACCTCAGCAACCCGAAGCCGCTGCTCTACGACGTTCTCGACGACGCCTTCCACCAGGCCGGAAGCGACAAATTCCGAGTCGGCAGATCGCTTCGCGGCGTCGAACCCAGCGTGAACCTGTTCCTGGCCGATGTCGGCGGCAAGTCGGGCGGCGCTGGCTGATGCCCCAACCGCGAGCACAGGTGCGTCGCAGCCAGGTGGTGACGACTTGGGGGCCGGGAGCGCTGATTGATCTACCCACCGACGCGGGCATCATCGGCGGGCTCGACACGGCCTGGCCGAGGGTGGACA
>JBOGYJ010000263.1:0-8332 GCA_050696795.1 Solirubrobacteraceae bacterium
GGTCCGACTCCTCCATCGAGGATGATCCGCTCCGGATCGGGCGTCGCGGTCACTCCGACAATGGCAACCGCAAGATGGTCGACGAGCTCGGCTGCCGAGAACACATCGTCCAGCCCGAAGCCCGCGGGCAGAGAGGTGCCCGACCTCACCGGCGCCACTGTGGCGGCCGAGCCGCTGGCAGGCAGACGGAGCCGAGGGTCAGTCGGTGCACGCCTCCTCAGGTCGCCCCCTGCCGTTGCCTCGTGATCGAGGACGCGCCGATCGGCATCGCCGCCGCACGTTCCGAACAGCTTGTGAATGCGGGATGTTGCCGGTAGCAGGTCGGGCGCGACCTCGTTCGCCGCCGAGAGCTCCTCGCGGCTTGAGCTTCGTGGTGAGGGCGAGCACATAACAGCCGGCCGCACAGCTCGCGCCCTCGGTCCGCCAACGAGCGTCCCGTTGGAGGCCGCTGCCGTGGGTCTACGTCGCGCCGGTGGCCAGGCGCATCATGTCGCTGCCCAGGTCGATGGCCAACTCCTCACCGCCGTTGGAACCGAGCTCGTGCTGGTAACGACTCCATGAGGCGCCGCGGATGCGGCCCTCCACGCCAGCCTCGGCCAGCGCGACGAGCTCATGGGCAGCGCGCTCGATCCGCTCGCTCAACGCCGGGTCGCCCCAGTCCTCGGAGGAGGCGAAGACCGCTGTCGGCAGCGTGATCGCGCGCAGGTAGGTGAAGAGCGAGCGCAACGACTCGTCGACGACCAGGGCGTGACGGGCGGTGCCGGCAGTCGCAGCCAGCAGAACCGGCTTGGCGATCAGCAGGTCGTTGTCGAGCAGGTCGGCGAAGGACTTGAAGAGGCCGCTGATGCCAGCCTTGTACACGGGCGTGGCGGCGATGATGCCGTCGGCGTCGCGCAGCGCCCGGGTCGCGTCCTCGAGGCCGGGACCGTTCAGCCCCGACACGAGGCCGGTGGCGATCTCATTCGCGAGCGTGCGCAGCTCGAGCACCGTCACATCCACCGTTTCGCTGTGCTCGGCGGCGAGTTGGACGACGTTCTGGCTGAGTCGCCCGGCGAGCATCCCGGTAGACGACGGATCCGAGACACCGCCGTTGATCACGACGAGCTTCATGCGTTCACCTCCGTGGTGTCGTTGAGTTGGCCGGTGTCGTTGAGTTGGCCGGTGTCGTTGAGTTGGCGGCAGAGCCGCGCCAGGGCCTCCATGTCCTCGCGCGCCAGCCGCACGCTCAGCGCACGGGCCACGTCACGCCCGTGGGCCAGGCCCACCCGGCGCTGGCGCTCGGCGCCTGCGGCGGACAGCGACAGCATCACGCTGCGGCCGTCATCTAGCGAGCGCTCGCGCTGGAGGAGCCCGCGCCCCACCAGACGGTCGACCATACGCGACAGCGCCGGCTGGGAGAGCAGGAGATACCGGTTGAGCTCACTCAGAGAGATCGGCTCGGCGCACTTGGACAGGGTGTAGAGCACGTCGTACTCGCGCATGCTCACGTCCTCCCAGATGTCGTGGGCCGCGAACTCGCGCATCAGCGAGGCGTGCGCGGCGAGCAGCGCCTCCCAGGCCTCATTGGCGAGACGGGTACGACTGAGGGTCGGAGCGATTGTCATCGCGCCGCCTGGGAGGCGTCCTCCGCCCTGGGCACGTCCGGCTCCGCGGCAGCCGCCAGCTCGGCGGTGTCCTGGTAGGGCGAGCCGCCGGTTACGTTGTCACCCCGGTTGGCGTTTGGTCGCGGCTGGCGGGCCGGCTGGTCGCCGTACTTGGCGCGCACCAGATCGGCGTGCGAGGGTGGGCTCGATGGGGCCTCGGGGTCGCGCAGCGACTCGAACTCGCGGCGCAGCACGGGCACCACCTCGGCGCCCAGGAGCTCGACCTGCTCGAGCACGGTCTTGAGCGGCAGGCCGGCGTGATCCATCAGGAACAGCTGACGCTGGTAGTCACCGAAGTGCTCGCGGAAGCTGAGGGTCTTCTCGATCACCTCCTGCGGACTGCCGACGACCAGCGGTGTCATCCGCTCGAACTCCTCCAGCGTTGGTCCGTGACCGTAGACCGGCGCCTCGTTGAAGTAGGGCCGGAACTCACGCTTGGCGTCCTGGGACTTCCTGGCGATGTAGGCCTGGCCACCGAGCCCCACGATCGCCTGCTTCTCACTGCCATGCCCATAGTGCGCGAAGCGCTGGCGGTAGAAGCCGATCAGGCGCTGGTAGTGCTCCTTGGGCCAGAAGATGTTGTTGGCGAAGAACCCGTCGCCGTAGAAGGCCGCCTGCTCGGCGATCTCCGGTGTGCGGATGGAGCCGTGCCAGACGAACGGTGGCACGTCGTCAAGTGGACGCGGGATCGAGGTGAAGCCCTGCAGCGGCGAGCGGAACCTGCCCTCGAAGTCGACCACATCCTCACGCCAGAGGCGGTGAAGCAGGTTGTAGTTCTCCAGCGCGAGCGGCAGCGACTGTCGGATGTCCTGGTTGAACCAGGGATAGACCGGCGCGGTGTTGCCGCGGCCGAGCATCAGGTCCATGCGGCCGCTGCTCAGATGCTGGAGCATCGCGTAGTCCTCGGCGACCTTCACCGGGTCGTTGGTGGTGATCAGCGTCGTCGCCGTGGTCACGATCAGGCGCTCGGTCTGGGCGGCGATCGAGGCAAGCAGCGTCGTCGGGGAGGAGGAGAAGAACGGCGGGTTGTGATGCTCGCCGATCGCGAACACGTCGAGCCCGACCTCGTAGGCCTTCCGGGCGATCTGCACGACCGCATCGATCCGCTCGGCCTCGGAGGGCGTGGTGCCCGAAACCGGGTCCCGTGTGATGTCTGAAACTGAGAAGAGTCCGAACTGCATGATCACCATTCCAAAAGAGATGTATGCGTTTGCATGTATCTTACCACAACTGATTGCGTTCGCAACCATCTACTGCCAAGAGACGCATGCCTTGGCCGAGAGCACGTATGCGGAGCCTCGCACTCCCGGGCGCTCATGGCCGCGCGCTGTGCAGCGATTGGTCATCGCGCCCGGTGGCGGTAGGCTGAAAGGAGAGTTGCTGATGCAGGCGACACTCGCGAGCGACAGGGGCCGGCGACCAATGAGTACTGAGGCGAACAACCCCGAAACCGCTGGTGTGATCGCGCCGCCGCCGCTGATCTTTCTCTCAGCGCTCGGGGCTGGATTCGCGCTCAGCAGGAAGGTCGGGACGGGCTCGCTGCCACCGAAGCTCCGGGTGCCGATAGGCAGCGCAGCGCTTGTCGCGGGCACCTCATTGATGCGCTCGTTCGTCCAGGCATTTGCACGGGCAGGAACCCCGCTTGATCCATACAAGCCGTCGCAGGCGATCGTCACCGACGGTCCCTATGCGCTGAGCCGCAATCCCGCCTATCTCGGCATGACCCTGACCTATACCGGAATCTCCCTGCTGAGCAATTCGCCCTGGGCGCTCGCCCCGCTGCCCATCGCACTGGCCGCCATTGACCGCGGCGTGATCGCCCGCGAGGAGCGCTATCTGGAAGGCAGGTTCGGTGCGCCTTACCTGGAGTACAAGCGCCGCGTACGTCGGTGGATCTAACTGACGATCATTCTCCCAGCGCCACCACGGGCGAGACCGGCTTTGATCCGGTTGTCCGGTTTGAGCCGGTGGCATCGTTCTACTAGGTGAGATGGACTTCGAGGCACTTGTCTACGCAGAGCAAACCGGCATCACCCGGCGCCTGACGCGCTTGCTCGGCGGCGACGTCACCGCCGCCGAGGACCTCTGCCAGGAGGTCATGATCCGCGCTTGGCGCAAGCTGCCGCGGGATGCCGAGCCGGCGGCGCAACGTGCGTGGCTGCAGCGCACCGCCTCCAACGTCGCGATCGACGAGCTGCGCCGGCGCGGACGCCAGGCGACGGTCGGCCTGGAACAGAGCGACGACTTCACCGACGAACGGTCGACGCAACCCGATGCCGCGCGTGAAGCGTTGGCGACGCTCGCCCCTCATGACCGCCTGCTGATCCTGCTGCGCTTCGACGCGGGCCTGCAGCATGCGGAGATCGCGCAGCTGCTCGCGATCAGCGAGGAGGCCACGCGCAAGCGGGTGGCGCGAGCGCGCAAGGCCTTCATTCGCGCCTACCGCCGGTTCCGCGCCGACGGCGCGCCGCTGATCCTGCTGCGCTCCCACGACGAGCTCAAGCAGCCCTACATCAGCTGGCTGCAGGACGCCGGCGCACAGGTCCGGCTGATCAACGACGGCACCTCCGAGCGTGAGCTGGCCCTGGCCGACGGCCTCGTGTTCGCGGGCGCCTACGATGACATCCACTCGGGCCTCTACGGTGAGGCGCCGCGCAGCCTGCGCGGCTACCTCGACGTCGGTCGTGACCGCACCGACCTGGCGCTGATCGCGAGCGTCTTGGCGCTCGGCATCCCCTACGTCGGGATCTGCCGCGGCCACCAGATGCTGAACATCGCCTGCGGCGGCAACCTCTATCAGGACGTGGTGCTCGACGGCGCTGCCGAACAGAGCCACGAGGCGGATCTTCACCCCGTCGAGACGGTGCCCCAGAGCGCCTCGCGCTCGATGTACGGACACGCCGTCAACGTCCACTCCGAGCACCATCAGGCGGTCCGCCGGTTGGGGCGCAAGCTGCGCGTGGCGGCGGTCTCGCGTGACGGGGTGGTCGAGTCGATCGAGCACACCGAGCGCAGCTTCGTGCTCGGGGTCCAGTGGCATCCGGAGCGCGCCGTCGATCGTGACGGCGCCCGCATAGCCGAAGGCCTTGTCCACGCTGCCAGCAGGCAAGCCGCATGAACCCCTCGGAGCTGACCTTCAGAATGGCGCAGGCACGACTGGCTGAACTTCACCGGCGCGCCGCCGACGCGCGGCGGCTGACCGGCCCCGGATCGCCCCGGGCCCGGCTGGTGCCGGTCACGATTCGATATGCCGACTCGCTGGACGACGCGGCGCTCACAAAGCTGGCCGCGCTCGACAGCGCCGAGCCGCTGACGCTGCCGGTGCTGGTCGCCGACGTGGAGGGCGAGCTCCGGGCTGCGCTCTCGCTGGTCGACTCGGCGGTGGTCGCCGACCCATTCCGTCCGACGGTCGAGCTCGTCGAGCTCCTGCGCACACGAGCCGATCAGCTCGCAGGTGAGCCACGCACCGGATTGCGGGCGCGGCTCGGAGCTCCGCTGCGTGTGGCACGCGCACTGCGGTTCGAGTTGCGTGGCCTCTCAGGCGGGCGCTGAAACACTCAGGCGCCGCAGACGGCAGCAGCACCCGAACACGATGCCACAGACCGCGCGTTCCGTACGGTTAGCAGTGTGTCGTCGATCGTCGAGGAGCATCCGCAGTCCTACACGCGCGGACAACGACTGACGCTGCTGGCCTGCATCCTCGGATCGTCCGCCGCCTTCCTCGACGGCACGATCGTCAACGTTGCCCTGCCGGCAATCCGTGCCAGCGTCCACGGCGGCCTCCAGACACAGGAGTGGGTGGTGGACGCCTACCTGCTGACGCTCGGTGCGCTACTGCTGGTCGGAGGCTCACTCGGCGACGTGTTCGGCCGGCGCCGGATCTTCGCCGTGGGAGTTAGCGGCTTCGGTGCCGCCTCGCTGGTGTGCGCGGTCGCGCCCGATGCTGGCCTCCTGATCGCGGCGCGCGCCGTGCAGGGCATCGCGGCGGCACTGCTCGTGCCGAGCAACCTCGCGCTGATCATGGACACGTTCTCCGAGCGTCAGCGTGCGGCCGCGATCGGAGCCTGGACCGCCTGGACCGGGATCGCAACGGTTGCCGGGCCACTGCTCGGAGGGCTGCTCGTCCAGGCCGCCTCATGGCGGTGGGTGTTCGTCATCAACGTGCCGATCGTGCTCGTCACGCTCTGGCTCGCGCGTTCGATCCCGACGCAGCAGCGCGACCCCGAGGCCGACGTCGATTGGATCGGCGGAGGGCTTGTCGCGCTCGGACTGGCCGGGCCGATCTTCGCGCTGATCGAGCAGCCGGCGTATGGCTGGAGCAATCCGCGGGTCGCCGGCGCAATGGCGGCGGGCTGCGTGCTGCTCGCGATCTTCGCCTGGTGGGACACCCGCTGCGCCAGCCCGATGCTCCCGTTCGCGATCTTCCGCATGCGCAATTTCGCCGTCGGCAACCTCACGACCTTCCTGCTCTATGGCGGACTCAGCGTGGCGATGTTCTTCCTCGTCGTGTTCCTGCAGCAGGTCGGCGGCTACCGGCCGCTGCTCGCCGGACTCTCGACGCTGCCGGCCTCGATCCTCCTGTTCCTCCTGGCGCGGCGCTTCGGCGCGCTCGCCGACCGTCTCGGACCGCGGCTGTTCATGGGCATCGGCCCGATCGTCGCCGGTGCCGGGCTGCTGCTTCTGCTGCGCCTCGGCCATCACCCCAGCTACCTCACCGACGTGCTACCGGGCGTGGCGCTGTTCGGCCTGGGGATGAGCATCACCGTCGCGCCACTCACCTCCACGGTGCTCTCGGCCGCGCCCTCAGCGCACTCGGGGATCGCCTCCGGAGTCAACAACGCCATCTCGCGCGTATCCGGGCTGATCACGATCGCGGTCGGTGGAGCGATCGTCGCGGGACACTTCTCCTCGCAGGTCGAGCACGCCCTGCGGTATGCACCGGCAAGCCCGAGCGGTCGAGCGGTGATGCGAGCCGCCGCGGCGGCGCTGCAGGTCCACGTCCCGGCGGGCTTCCCAGCGGTCGCGCACCAGCGGGTGCACGCGGCGCTCGTGAACGCATCGGTCGGCGCCTTCCACCTGGCGATGGTGCTCGCCGCAGTTCTGGCGATCGCCTCCGGGCTGCTCAGCCTGATCGGAATCAGCAACGGGACTCGGCAGAACGACCGTGGGTTCCGGTCGTCGAGCCGCTAACTGAAAGCCGGCTGCAAAGGCTTCAGAACCCGCTGGTGAAGGCGATCACCTGCTCACCGAACCGCGTGCTCTTCGAGAGCGGGTAGATGTGCCCGCTATCGACAAGCTCGAGCCTTGCGCCGGGAATCCCTGCGGCCATGTCCTCGGCCAGCCGATAGGGAACGATGTGGTCACGGCGCCCGTGAACGATCAGTGTCGGCACGCGTAGCTCCGAGAGATCGCCGGTGCGGTCGTAGCCCACGCTTGCGGCGCGCTGGCGCCTGAACGCGTAGCGCGGCTGCGGGTAGCGGCCCCGGAAGACCAGCGATACAAGTCCCAGGAGGTTGATCGTCCAGCGTCGCTCGACCCGCGCCGAGGTCGACACGAGGATCAGGCTGCGGACGTGCTCCGGATGCTCGAGCGCGAGCTCGAGAGCGATGCGGCCACCGAGCGACATTCCGGCCACGTGCGCGCGCTCGATCCCGAGCGCCCTCATCAGGCCGGCGGTATCCGCCGCCATCTGCGTGACGGTGTACGGCTGATCAGGCTTATCCGTGCGCCCGGCCCCGCGGTTGTCGAAGGCGAGCACGCAGTAGTGGCTGGCGAGCACGTCGATCAGCTGACCGCATTCCGACAAATCGAGGCCCAGCCCGGCGATCAGCACCAGCGGGGGGCCCGCGCCCGCGAGCTCGTAATACATCCGCAGGCCGTCAACGCTGACTGTCGGCATCACTGTCACTCTGCCAACACCGCGGCAGAGGTGGCGCATAGGGACCGCAAGCGGCGGGGACGCTACTCCATGTGAACGCGCACCAGAGGCTCGCATCGATTCGCGAAACCCTGCCACTGCTGCGCGTGGCGCGGCCGCCGACCGTGCCCGGGGCAGAGCGGCTGGCGCGCTGCTACAGCATTGATGACGTCGCCCGCCATGCCCGCCGACGGCTCCCCCGCGGCGCCCGCGGCTACCTCGAGAGCGGCGGCGAGGGCGAGTACACCCTGCGACGTAACCGGGCCGCCTTCGACGAGTTCGAGCTGCTTCCGCAGATGCCGCGCGACGTCAGCGAGGTGGACACGCGAACTACCGTGCTCGGACGGGAGATACAGCTGCCGTTCGCGCTCTCACCGGTGGGAGCGCCGCGGATGTTCCACCACGAGGGCGAGCTAGCGGTCGCGCGCGCCGCCAGGCGCGCCGGCATTCCCTACGGACTCTCGTCGTTGGGAACCTGCTCGATCGAGGCGCTGGCCGCCGAGACCAACTCGCCGCTCTGGTACCAGCTCTACATGTGGGGCGACCGCCGCGAGGCGCGCGAGGCGATCCGGCGCGCCCGCGAGGCCGGCTTTGATGCGCTGCTGTTCAGCGTCGACACGAACGTGCGCTCCAAGCGCGAGCGCGAGAAGCGCGCTGGCCTCGACCTGCCACATCCGCACCTGTCGATCGAGACGTTCCTCGACGGCGTCCTGCATCCGAGCTGGTCCTGGCACTTCCTGACCTCGGAGACGATCAGCTTTCCCAACATCGG
>JBOGYJ010000264.1:0-5345 GCA_050696795.1 Solirubrobacteraceae bacterium
ACCCAGTCCTCCTCGCCGACATCGTCAGCGTCGATATTCGGCGCGTTGATCGTGATCTCGACGAGCAGGGCGGTGAGGCGATCGGCCGCAGGAAGCTCGCGCGCGCTGTCCCGTGCACGGTCGACCGCGATCTCGGCCGCGTCAGACCCGATATACCCCTGCTGCTCGAGCCAGCGGGCGAGCTTGCCGGTGACCGTCCCCGCGGCCTTGAGTAGCTCCTGCCCGGCGATCACCTTGCGGACCATGAAATAGCCGAGGAACTCGCCGAGGTGCGGAGGGATCTCCTGCGGCCCGAACAGATGGCAGAACGTCTCCTCGCTCCCGGCATCGAACGCCTTCTGCCACCGCTTCGCGTCCCGGGCATCCAGCGACGAATACGCATAGGCGTTCAGGCTTTCGCGCAGCAGCCCGATCACGAGTTCGTAGTTCCGATACGTCCGTTCAGACAGGCGCGCGAATTGGTCGCCAAGAAACGCGTCAAGCGCCTGATCGATCGTCACTACGTCCGCCATCGCGACCAGGAATCTACCGGCGACCCGACGGTCCCGCGGGTCGATGTCCGCCGACGCGCCTACGCTGCCCCGTTGGTGCCGAGGATCGATCAGGACACGCGCGGCGAGCTCGTCGAGGCCGAGGACGCCGATGAGCTGTGCCGGCTGCTGCTCGGCAACCCGAGCGGTTGGGGGCGCAGCACCCGGCACGCCGAGGCGGTAGAGCTGCTCGCCCGCGTGCACGCCACCGGCGAGCTGCCGTTCTCGCTCGCCGTGCTGCTGGTCTGCACGTGCCGGCGGTGGGACCGCGTCACGGCGAGGCTGATCGCCGGCATCCACGACGGCGGGCTGCTTAACCAGGCCGAGCTCGACGAGCTGGCCGACGCGTTCCTCGCGCACGACCACGTGATCTCCTACCCGCTGGCGTGGGCCTCCCCGCAATGGCTCGAGATCGACCTGCACGACGGAACCGGCCGCATCTACACCGTCACCGAGGACACCCCGGCAGAACACCACGTCCGGCCCGAACCGCCGCTGCGTCGCTGGGCGGCATGCCAAGCGCTCCGGGGCGATCCCGCACGACTGACCGAGCTGCTCAGCACCGCCGAGCGGTTCGAGCCGCGCGACCGTGACGCCGCGATCAACGGCCTGCTCGATGCCGCCGACGTGCTCGACGAACCGGAAAAGCGAACGCTCATCGACCGCGGGCTCCGGGCGGCGCATGGGAGCGTGCGGATCGCAGCGCTCGAACTGCTCTGCGAACTGCACGGCGCTGAGCCAGCACGGCGCTTCGCGGCCGCGGACCCGAACGCACAGGTCCGGAAATGGCGGCCGCCTGAGCACACGCTCACGCCAGCCCTGTTCGCGACGTGATGAGCTCGCCGCGACCGAAACCGAGCATCAAGCTGCTCGACGCGATGATCGAAAAGGCGACCATCGATGCCTACAACGACGAAGAACAGATCACCGGCCTGTTCACGATGCTTGGGGAGCACCTCGCTCTCCCGTTCGACACCGAACTGGTCGGGAACACCATCACCGTGACGAAGATCGACCTGAGCACCGGCAACGAGATCGTCGCGATCTGCCGCCGCGACGCTCACAAGCAGGCGATCCCGATCCTCAACCTACCGCTCCCCACACGGCGGCCCGACGGCGCCAAACAGATCGACGCCTACCGCCGCTGGCGCTGCTGAGCCCAATCACAACGCGGCTCAGCCGCCGCGATTATCAGAAGTCACCGAACCGTAGATCCAGCATCCACGGCCAGAATCGCCACCGACTTCAGATAACGCCCGAATCGACATAACTGGAATTCAGCGAGCAGCCGCGCCTCCTGCCGCGGCCAGGCGCTCATCGGCTCGGCTGGCTGCTACGAGCGGAATCGTCGCGGAGCAGGCGTGCGCCGGCGGCTGCCTGGGCGCATGAACGCGAGCGTCCGCCGGACCGGAGTGATCTGAATCGGGCGACAGGTTGTGGCCCGATGTCGCCACGCAACCGCGTGGTTCTTTCACGCACGGGCGGCCATCGGCTGGTCGAAGCCGGGGGACTACGTCAGGCGGCGATCAGCGCATTGGCCCGGGCGGCCTCGTAAAGCGGCTCGGGTGCCCAGTCCAGCTCGTCATCGGGCCAAAACAGGGTCCCGTGCTGCACGGTGACGTTCGCGAACCGATCTGGATCCCCGAGCGGCGCGAAGACCCCGTCCCAAGAGTCATGCTCGAACGAGACATCGCCAACGGTGCCGTCCTCAAAAAGCAGGCGTAGCTTGTGCTCGCCGATCACCGCGACACCCTTGATCAGCCATACAGGACGTGTGCTCGACATGCTCTGAATGCTAGGCGAGAGGCTCGATGCGGTCCAGCGGCTGGCGGCCACGCGCAAGATCCCAGTTGTGCGCGAGCTCTGATTGGTGCAACAGAGCCCACTCCCGCACGAGCCGGGTCGACCGCGCCGGAAGCGTCCCCTCAAGAATCGTGCCATCGAACGCGACCGATGCCTGCTCCTCACCGTGCCCGGCGTGGAAATGCGGAACCTGGTGGCCACCCTCGTTCCAGTACATCGAGATCACGATTCCGTAAAACGAACTGATTCGGGGCACCATCTAATGGTTGCGTCATCGCCAGACGCGACGCGTGAGCGTCGTCTTGGGGAGTCTCGTTACGAAGCTCGAGGCGTCTCGACCATCGCGAGAGACCGAGCCCGAGCTCCCGCTTCGACTAGTAGGCCGGTGAGCAGAGCAGCAGTCGGGTGTGTCACGAACGCTGACGGAGGAGTTGTGTAGAGGACCCCTTACATAGGCGGTGCTGTGCAAGAGATGGAGGCTTGTTGGCGCTCCAGCGTCGGCCTGCGGGGGCGGGCGCTAAACCACCGGATGCTGCGTTAGCTGAAGACTGTCGTGGTGAGCGATTCCGGAAAAGGCGTGCTTGATCGCGTCAGGTGGGGACCAGGAAGACGTTCCAGAAGCGCCCGGCTCGGGAAGCCCCGGGGCGGGCGTGCGCTGTTGAAGGCGTCGAAACTGCTTTAGATGGCATCAAAACCGGGGCGTCCTGGCTTGCCCCGGGATGAGCCTGGCGGGTGCCCGTTTTACTGGCCAGGTGGTGTCCGGCGTAGAGGCGGCGTGAGCCTGGTCTGCGGCTCTTGCACGGAACGTGAGAAGGCGAGCGTCGAAAGTGGCCGTCCGGGCCTGCGGGTCAGTTTCACGGGCGGCGAGAGGGAGCGTGCCGAGGGAGAAACCACAGGCACTGAGTACCAGTTGCGGCGCTCGCTGGCGGACCGGCCCGTAGTAGCTGTGAGATCCCTGCTTGCTGGGGTGGGGGTGGAGCGAAGGAGCCGGCTCATCAGGAATGACCAATCGATCAACCGGTCGGCCGAGAGGCTCCGGGAGGAAGCGAGAAGAGATATGCCAAAGCCACAGGACAAGCCGTTCGCGATCCCCAAGCTGATGGTTTGGGAGGCGTGGCGGCAGGTCAAGGCCAACAAGGGTGCCCCTGGGGTGGATGGACAGGACCTTGAGGCGTTCGAGGCTGATCTGGAGGGCAACCTCTACAAGATCTGGAATCGGATGAGCTCGGGGACCTACTTTCCGCCGCCGGTAAGGGCGGTTGAGATACCAAAGCCGCACAGCCCGGGGACCAGGGTGCTAGGTGTGCCCACGATCGCAGATAGGGTGGCGCAGACGGTCGCAGCCGACTATCTGGAGCCGTTGGTGGAAGCGATTTTCCACCCCGACTCCTATGGCTACCGACCGGGTAAGTCGGCCCATCAGGCGCTCGAGGCATGCCGGCCGCGGTGCTGGAAGTACGACTGGCTCATCGATTTGGATGTCCAGAAGTTCTTCGATACCGTTCCCTGGGACCTCATGGTTCGTGCGGTGCAGGCGGTGACCGACTGCCCGTGGGTGCTGCTGTATGTCAAGCGGTGGCTCGCTGCGCCGCTTCGGTACCCGGACGGCACCCTGAAAGAGCGAGACAAGGGAACTGCGCAGGGCGGGAAATGAGCAGCTGCTCATTTCCCGCCAAATGGTAAGCGCTGGGTTATGCGCAGCGCTGGCTTGTAGCTGCGGCGGCGAGTGGGGTTGATCGCCGAACGCTGCGCATAACGGCGGAGAGACTCAGCGGTCACGCGGCCCGGCGTGGTGCCGGCCGTTCGTGATCGGAGGTCGGCTGTCATGACTGCTGTTGGTGATCTGGTGTCCGGGCTGGATGCCGAGTTGGTGCGTCTGGGCTACAAGCCCTCGACGCTGAAGTGGTATCGCGGTGCGTGGCGGCGTCTGGAGAGGTATTGCGCGGCCGGCGGTGTGCAGGAGTTCTCGTTGGATGTCGCGATGGCGTGGGTGGATGAGGCGTGCGGCGGGTTCTTTGAGAAAAGCAGGCCGGGGCGTTGAAGCAGACTGACGTGTACTTGTTCAGGGTCGCGGCGATGCTGGATGACTTCCAGGCGCATGCGGCGGTGCTGCGCCGCTACTCCCGGAGTGTGAGCAAGCTGAGCGTCGAGCAGACGGACATCCTCGCCAAGTTTGAGGCGTCGCTGCGGGTGGATGGTTGCGCGGTCTCGACGGTCCGGGCCTATGGCACAGTCGCCGGTGAGTTCCTCGCGTTCACCGCGAGCCACGGCGGGCTGACCGGGCTGGACGGCGGGGCGGTCGGCGCGTTCGTTGCGACGCTGGCGGGCTATCAGGCAAAGACGGTGGAGCACAAGCTGTGCGCGGTCAGGTCGCTGTTGCGGTTCGCCGCCGCCGGCGGGCTGATCGACCCCGGTGTGCTGGAGACGGTCCCGGCGGCGAGGTCGAGCAGGCAGGCGAGGGTCCCGTCGGTATGGGACCCTGGCGATGTCGCGAAGGTCTTGGAGGCAATCGATCGTGGCAACCCGTCCGGGAAGCGCGACTACGCGATCGTCCTTTTGATCTGCCGGCTCGGTTTGCGTGTCGTTGACGTCAAACGCCTCCGGTTCGCTGACCTGGACTGGCCCGGCAACCGGCTCTCGGTGGTGCAGGCAAAGACCGGCCGGCGCCTGGATCTGCCGTTGCTCAAGGATGTCGGCTGGGCGATCATCGACTACATCCGCGACGGCCGCCCGGCCAGCGATTGCCCGCAGCTGTTCTTGCGGCATACCGCACCGATCGGCCCGTTCTCCGATCAGGACCATCTGCATCAGATCCTGGTCAAGCACGCCCGCGTCGCGCACGTGCGCGTCGGCGAGCAGCGTCGTCGCGGGATGCACTCGCTGAGACATTATGTGGAGGGCTGGGTTATGTGGCCGGGCGGCGTGTTTCCCTTGCCTGGCCTGGCGCCAAGGCCGGTTCCGGCCACATAACGTGGGGTCGTGCGTGTGGGAGGCTGCCCGCTGAGGCGTTGA
>JBOGYJ010000265.1:0-6639 GCA_050696795.1 Solirubrobacteraceae bacterium
CGGCAAAACCCCCCCCCGCGTTACGGAGGCGCAGGTCACGGAGGCGCAAGGCGCAGGTCACGCAGACGCACGTCACCGGAGACGCAGCCTTATGCAGACTCAGGTCACGCAAGGCGCACGTCACGCAGGCGCACGTCACGCAGGCGCACGTCACGCAGACGCACGTCACGCAAGGCGCACGTCACGCAGACATGGACACGCAGACGCGGCGTTCAGATCGGTAGATTGCGGCGCCATGATCCGGCTCGGAGTGAACCTGCCCACGTTTGACCCGCTCAGAGTCGGCGGGCGGCCGAAGTTCGTCGAGGCGGCCCGCCTGGCCGAGGGCGCGGGCTTTGACGCCGTCTGGGTGGGCGACCACCTGCACCTACCCTCGCCCGTGTATGACTCAACCGTGGCGCTCGCGGCGGTTGCGGCCACCACCACCCGCGTGAAACTCGGCTTCGGCGTGATGCTGCTCGGGTTGCGCCAGCCCGCGTGGGTCGCCAAGCAGCTGACGACGATCGACGCGCTCGCGCCCGGACGGCTGCTGCTCGGCGTCGGCGTCGGCGGCGAGTTCCCGGCCGAGTTCGAGGCGCTCGGCCTCAGCGTCAAGCGGCGCGGCAAGCTGCTCGACCAGGTGCTGGCCGAGCTGCCCGACTGGCTGCAGGGGCGCTCGACGCCCGCGCTCGCACCCACGATCAGCGCGCTGCCGCCGATCTGGGTCGGCGGACGCAGCGAAGCCGCCCTGCAGCGCGCGGCACGGGTCGGCGACGGCTGGCTCGCCACCTGGATGAGCCCAGAGCGCCTGCGCGAATACGGAGAGGTGCTCACCGCGCGGTCGGAGGCGCTCGGCCGGCCGCGTCCCGCACTGGGCCTGGCGATCAGTGTCCACGTCGACGCCAACGAGGGCCGTGCTCGCGAAGCGGCCGAGGATTACACCCAGGCGATGTACGGGATGCCGTTCGAGAAGGTGGCGCGCTACACGCCGGTCGGCAGCGCCGAGCGCGTCGCCGAACAGATCGCCGCCTACGCCGCGGCCGGTGTCGAGGAGTTTGTGCTGACCCCCCTGACCGGGGAGCCGCTGGAGCAGATTCCGCGCCTGGCCGAGATCCGCGAGATAATCTCGCGACAATGATCTTGCAGGGAAACCTCGTCTCATGCGCCTGCTCGTAGCCGGGGCCAAGGCCCCGCTGCAGGGCGAGATCATCATCCCACCGTCCAAGTACCACGCCCACCGGGCGCTGATGCTGGCGGCGCTCGCGCCGGGCACGAGCACGATCGCCGACCGCACCGACGCGCGCCACGTGAGCTTCACGGTGCAGGCGCTGCGCGGGCTCGGTGCCGACATCACCTCGAGCGGGCGGCACTGGAAGGTCAATGGCGCCGAGGGCTTCTCACCGCGCCACGACGAGGTCTCGGTCGGCAGCTCCGGCACGACCCTGTACTTCCTGGTCGGGCTGGCCGCGCTCAGCGACCGCCCGGTCACGATCGTCGGCCAGCGCTACTTCAAGCGGCGCCCGATCGGGCCGCTCTTGCGGGCGCTGCAGCGCTTGGGCGTGGAACTCGAGTACGAGGGCCAGACGCTGCCGGTGAAGGTCCACCCCGGCCGCCCACGCGGCGGCCACGTACGCATCGACGGCACGCTCTCCCAGTGGATATCGGGCCTGCTGATGCTGGCGCCGTTCGCGACCGAGGAGGAGACGCGGATCGAGGTTGTCGGCGAGCTCAACGAGCGTCCCTACCTCAAGCTGACGATCGAGATGATGCGCGACTTCGGGCTAGAGGTCACCGTCGGTGAGGACTGGCGCCACTTCACCGTCGCGCCGAACCAGACGCCGAAGCCGCGCGATAATTATCTGCTGCCGCCGGACATCGGCTCGGCCGCCTTCGGCCTCGCCGCCTGCGCGCTGCACCCCTCCAAGGTTGTGTTCCGGTCCCGCGTGCCGATCCACGGCCACCCCGAGGCATCGGTGCTGAACGAGCTGCAGGGCGTGGGCGTGCCGATGAAGTTCGCCGCCGACGGGCTCTCGATCTCGATCGACCACGACGGCACGCCGCCGGTCGCCGGCCGCCTCGACTGCCGCGACATCCCCGACATGGTGCCGATCCTCTCGACGCTCGCCAGCCGTGCGCGCGGGCGCACCGTGCTCTCGCACGTCTCGCACGTGCGGCTCAAGGAATCGGACCGCGTGACCTCGATGATGCAGCTGCGCAAGATGGGCGCGCGCGTCGAGTTCGACGGCAACGACATGGAGTTCGAGGGCGTCGACCGCCTGCACGGCGCCGAGCTCTCCTCCTACAACGACCACCGCGTGCTGATGGCGCTCGCGGTCGCCGGCTCGACCGCGAGTGGCGTGACCGAGCTCTCCTACCCGCACGCCTACCGGATCTCCTATCCGGAGTTCGCGGACCACATGAACACGCTGGGGATCCCGATCGCGGTCACCGCCGAGGTGCCGATCACGCCAGGAGAGCTGACATAGCCGCAGGACTGATCACCGAGCTCGTGGGGCAGCACGCCCGCGAGCGGCCTGACGATCGTGCGGTTGTGGAGGTCGGTGAGGACGGGCGCCGCAGAGAGTGGAGCTTCAGCCAGCTCGAGCGAGCCGCCGAGCGCTGGGCGGCGCTGCTGCTCGAGCTCGGCGTGAAGCCGGGCGAGCCGGTCGCCTACCAGCTGCCGAACCTGCTCGAGTTCGTCGCGGTCACGCTGGGGACGCTGCAGATCGGCGCGGTCTGCGAGCCGCTGATGCCGATCTTCCGCGAGCGTGAGCTCGCGTTCATGCTGCGCGCGAGCGAGACGCGCGTGCTGATCGTCCCGGGCGAGTTCCGCCGCCACGACCACGCCGCGATGGCCTACGGACTGCGAGAGCAAGTCGCGGCGCTGAAACACGTTGTGGTCCTGAACGATGATGCACAGTCTTACGGTGCCTCTGTTGAGCGCGGGGGCTCTGGTGT
The DNA here is from genome assembly GCA_050696795.1 of Solirubrobacteraceae bacterium. Classification (GTDB taxonomy): domain Bacteria; phylum Actinomycetota; class Thermoleophilia; order Solirubrobacterales; family Solirubrobacteraceae; genus Palsa-465. The sequence goes on from JBOGYJ010000265.1 coordinate 2,938, forward strand.
AGGCGAGGTGGGAGTGGCGCCGGTTTTGCGGCCGGCGATGAGTGCGCAGCTGCTGTTCACCTCGGGCTCGACCGGCGAGCCCAAGGGCGTGCTGCAGACGCACGCGTCCCTGAACCTCGCCGCCCGCATGCACATCCGCCACTTCGGCCTGAGCGCCGCGGACGTGATCTACATCCCCTCGCCGATCGCCCATCAGACCGGCTTCCTGTACGGCATGTGGATCGCGCTGATGCTCGGCGCCCCACAGGTGGTGCAGACGGTGTGGGATGCGGAGGTCGGCTTCGACGCGATGCGGGCGACCGGCGTGACATTCGCGCAGGCCGCCACGCCGTTCCTGGCCGACCTGGTGCGCATCGCCTCCGAGCGCGAGACCAGCCTCGATGCACTTAAGACATTCGTGGCCACCGGCACCGCGATCCCACGCGAGCTCGCCCGCACCGCCCGCACCGCGCTGGGCGCCGACGTCGGCGGTGCCTTCGGCACGACCGAGAGCTGCCTGGGAGCGGCGTTCGTGCCCGGCGAGGATCCCGATCGAGCCTGGAGCACCGACGGGCGCGCGCTCGAGGGCATCACGCTGCGGGTCACAGACGACGAAGGCAACGAGCTGCCGGCCAGCGAGGAGGGCAACTTCGAGGTGCTCACGGAGACCCTGTTCGAGGGTTATCTCAACCGCCCCGAGCTGACGGCCGCGGCGCTCACCGCGGACGGGTACTACCGCACCGGCGACCTGGCGCGGATCGACGCCGAGGGCTACCTGAAGATCACCGGCCGCGTCAAGGATGTGATCAACCGCGGTGGCGAGAAGGTGCCCGTGGTGGAGGTTGAGCAGGTGCTCTACACGCACCCGGCGGTGCGCGAGGTGGCAATCGTGGCGATGCCCGACGAACGCCTGGGCGAGCGCGCGTGCGCGTTCGTGGTGCTGAACGCCGATGCCGAGCTCGACTTCGAGCAGCTGCAGCGCCACCTCGACGCACAGCGGGTGTCGAAGCCCTACTGGCCGGAGCGGCTCGAGATCGTCGAGGCGCTCCCCTACACGCCGTCCGGCAAGATTCAGAAGTTCGTACTGCGCGACCAGTTGCAGAGAGAGGCAGTCACCCGATGAGCACAGTCCCGTCGATCAACGCAGACCCGACGCCGGTCGACGAGGCCGGGTTCGCGACGCTGAAGGCCGAGATCCGCGACTACGTCGAGAACCAGGGTGAGCGCTGGACCGAGCTGATCGAGTCCGAGCGGCAGGTCCCCACCGCACTCTGGGACGAGCTGCGCGAGCGCGGCTACCTGCGGCTGGCGGCGCCCCGGTCACTCGGCGGCCGCGGGCTGCCATTCGCGCGTTACCTCGAGCTGATCGAGCTGTTCTCGCGCCCGCACGCCTCGCTGCGGATGATCGTGCACGTGATGAACGGCCTCTGGCGAGCGATGCTCCCGTACGCCAACGAGGAGCAGATCGAGCGCTTCGTCCGGGCGCAGGTCGCGACCGACATCAAGGTCGCCTTCACGCTGACCGAGCCCGACGCCGGCACCGGCGCCGACATCAAGTGCTCGGTCACGCGCGAGGGCGACACCTATTACCTGAGCGGCCAGAAGCACCTGATCACCTTCGGCTGCATCTCCGACTACCTGCTGCTGTTCGCTCGCCTGGCGGGCACGTGCGGCACCGATGGGACCGTGGCGCTGATGGTCCCCGCGCACGGCGAGGGCATCCAGAACAAGCCGATGCCGGACTCGATGGGCGTGGTCGGCACCGACCACGCGCACCTGATCTTCGACCGCGCGCCGGTGCTGGTCGCCAACCGCCTGGGCGAGGAGGGCGAGGGCCTCGACGTCGCGCTCGGCGGCTTCCTCGTGCCCAGCCGCATCTCGGTGGCGATGACCTGCGTCGGGCTCGCGAGCAAGGCGCTCGACCTCGCCGTTGAGCACTCCAAGCAACGCGTGACCTTCGGCAAGCCGATCGCCTCGCGCCAGGCGATCGCCTTCCGGCTGGCGGAGATGGCCGCCGACCTCGAGGCCGCGCGGCAGCTGACGCTGTACGCCGCCGACACCTGGGAGCGCACGCATGGCGCCGCCGCCGAGTCCTCGATGGCGAAGCTGTTTGCCTCCGAGATGCTGCAGCGCGTGACCGACGGAGCGCTGCAGGTGTTCGGCGGCATCGGCTACTTCCGCAGCCCGATCGAGCGCGTCTACCGCGACGCCCGCGCGCAGCGCTTCGAGGAGGGCACGGTCGAGGTGCAGAAGCAGACGATCGCGCGCGCGCTGCTCGCGTAGGGACAGTGCTCGAGCACATCTGGCAGCCGGGCAGGATCGGGCCGCTCGAGCTTCCCCACCGGCTGGTGATGGGCTCGATGCACCTCGGTCTCGAGCAACTGGACGACGGCGGCCACGCTTTGGCCGCCTTCTACCGGGCTCGGGCGGCCGGCGGCGCCGGGCTGATCGTCACCGGCGGCTCGGCCGTTAGCCGCGTCGGCGCCGGCGGCGTCAGCTACAGCTTCATCAACGAGGACGGCGAGGCGGCGAGGCTCGCCGCGATCCCCGCGGCCGTCCACGCCGCGGGCGGGCGCGTGCTGCTGCAGCTGTTCCACGCCGGGCGCTACGCCCACGAGAAGTCGTTCGGATTGCAGCCGGTCGCGCCCTCGGCCGTGTACTCGCGGTATTCGCGCTGCGAGCCGCGGGCGCTCAGCGAGGAGGAGATCCTCGAGACGATCGAGGACTTCGCCAGCGGCGCGGCGCGGGCGTGCGAGCTCGGCTTCGACGGCGTCGAGATCATGGGCTCGGAGGGCTACCTGCTCAGCCAGTTCATGGCACCGGCCACCAACCTGCGTGAGGATGCGTGGGGCGGTGACCTGGAGGGGCGCATGCGCTTCCCACTGGCGCTGGCCGACGCAGTGCGGGAGGCTGTCGGTGACGAGCGCGCGGTGGTGTACCGGATCTCAGGCGCGGACCTGCTGCCGGGCGGGGCCTCTGTGGAGGACGTGTGCGCTCTGGCAGGTCGGCTGGCCAGCGGGCCGGCCGACGCGCTGAACGTCGGGATCGGCTGGCACGAGTCGCGCGTCCCGACAGTGCAATCGGGTGTGCCGCACGGGGCGTGGGCGCCGTGGGCGGCCGCCGTGCGAGCGGGGGTGAGCGTGCCGGTGATCGCCTCCAACCGCGTGAACACGGCAGCTCTGGCCGATGCCGTGGTGGGTGACGGGCTCGCCGACTTCGTGTCGATGGCGCGGCCCTTCCTGGCCGATCCGCTGTTCGTCGCGAGGAGTCGTGGAGCGCGACGGGTCAACCACTGCATCGCCTGCAACCAGTGCATCGACCAGTCGATCTTCGACCAGCGCGTGTCGTGCGCGGTGAACCCGCGGGCCGGCTATGAGCTCGAGCCGGCCGGGGACGGCGCGGGCGCGCGGGTCGCGGTCGTCGGCGGCGGTCCGGCGGGGATGGAGGCGGCGCGGGCGCTGGCGGGCGCCGGGTTCAGAGTCGCGCTGTTCGAGGCGGCCGAGCGGCTCGGCGGGCAGTTTCGGATGGCCTGCCGGATCCCGGGCAAGGAGGATTTCGCGTTGACGGGCGCGTACTTCGAGGACGAGCTGCCGCGGCTGGGAGTCGAGGTCTCGCTGGGGAAGCGGGTCGGCGTGGAGGATCTCGAGGGCTTCGAGGCAGTGGTGGTCGCGACCGGCGTGCTGCCGCGCGGCGTGCCGCTGCCGGGGGTCGGGCTGCCCCACG
>JBOGYJ010000266.1:0-1706 GCA_050696795.1 Solirubrobacteraceae bacterium
GCCCGGGCACGGTCGGCGGCGCGCGAGCGGTCCGACGATCGTGCGCCTCGATCACAAGCGTCAGGGTTCGGCCGCCGTCGGTCAGCTCGGCACCGGGTCCTCACGCGTCGGCTGGCAGGATCGTGAACGCAGTCCCGGTCAGCGGGGCGACCGCTCGGAAGTGGCGCTCGTCGAAGCTGAGGATTCGGCTGGTGTCATGCCGGCCGGCCAGCACCACCAGCGCGCAATCCGCGAGGCCAAGGTTGAGGCCGGCGTAGCGGGCTTCGAGCTCGACCACGGCCGCGTAGTCCTGACGGTCCAGTCCGCCGACAACGAAGCGCCCGGCGGCAAGGTCGCGCAGAAACGCACGGCGGGCGTGATGCCCAAATCGTTGGCCGAGGAGGTAGTCGATCTCGGCGGTTGTGGGCGCCGGTACAACCAGCGCTCCGGGCTCGTCGGTGAGGAGCGCCCGGATCGCGTCGCGCTGCGGCTCCGCCGCATCGGCCAGAGCCACCAGTGGTGCAGCGTCGATGATCAGCGTCAATCGCCGAAACCCGCGAGCAGCTCATGCTCTGGGATCTCCGAGATCGGACGCGCGTCAACGTCGATGCGGGCAAACCCCTCAGCCAGCGCGAACTGGCGATCTGGCGACGGCATGGGCTGATAGGCGGCGATCGCCGCGCGCAGGATCTCCGCTTGGGAGCGGCCCTCGTGGCGGGCCAGGCGCGCCAAGCGCTGGGCCTGCTCATCGGCGAGGTAGACGCTGGTCTTGCGCATCGCCCAGCATATTGTAGGGCAACATGTAGGGTATGACGCGCGACGCTCGAGTCCGCTGGATGGTATCAATCATGATACCATCGGTGTCGTGGCGATGACGTTGCGACTCACGGACGACGAGACCGAGGCGTTGCGCCTGCGCGCTCAGCGCGAGCGACGCTCGATGCAGGAGGTCGCACGGACGGCTGTGCGCGAGTACATCGATCGCTCCAGCCGCCGTGAGCTGCTCGACGCAGTTCTTGACGTGGAGTTGCCGCGCTACGCCGAAGCGCTGCGGCGCCTGGGCGAGTGATCTTCCTTCGGCTCGACGACCTCGTGCACATCGCGACGCGCGTCCTCGGGGCCGAGCCGGCGGTGCGCGACTACGGGCTGCTGGAGTCGGCAGCAGCGCGACCGCAGGCGAGCGCATTCGGTGAGGACGCGTACGCGACCATTCACGAGAAGGCGGCCGCGTTGCTGCACTCACTCGCTCGCAACCACGCCCTCTTGGACGGCACCAAGCGACTGGCGCTCGCCGCCACGATTGCGTATTACGGCATGAACGGCATGCGCCTCACGTTCTCCAACGACGAGGCCCACGCCCTGGTAATCGCTGTTGCAGGCGGCAAGTTGGACGACGTCGTAGGGATCGCAGCGGCGCTCGCGCGCCACACCGCGACAACCGACGCCTGTTGACAGTGTGCGACAACGAATGTGACGGCGTCGGTCACAGGCCCGAGACGGGCGACCGGTCGCGTCGGCCAACTTGGCAAACCGGTTGCGGGTCTCTTCGCTCACCGTGATGGTCGTGCTCATTACGTCCGAGCCGATCACGATCATCGACGGCGTGATCGTTCTGCATGCGCTCTGGTCCCGGGATGCGCGGCTGTGCGTCTGGGGCGAGCAGTCGTCGCTGCCTTCGCGTGCGCGCCGGAGACCGGGACGACCGAACGCGGTACGCGACTCCGCCC
>JBOGYJ010000267.1:0-27822 GCA_050696795.1 Solirubrobacteraceae bacterium
CCCGGCAACGGCAGGCGCATATCCGAGGCTCCACGAGCCACCACCACAAGCACTCTCGCCGAGATCCTGGAAGACATCGGCAGCGACCACTGATGGCCCACCCGCTGTACGTGGACTCGTCCGTATGGCTGACGATCGCGCTTTCGCAGACCGGATGGGAGATCGTCGCCGCAGCACTCGACCAAGCGCAGGACGACGGCTACCGCCTTGCCTCGAGTCGTCTGCTCTGGCTTGAGGCGGCACGCGTGGCAACACGCGAGCGCCTCATCGGCAACAACGTCGATGCCGTATTGGACGAGAGCTTGAACTTCATCGATCAGCTGCCCATGACGGAGGAGGTGTGGGATCGCGCGGCCAGTATCGAGCAGCACATCAAGACACTCGACGCGATCCATCTGGCGATCTGTGAGATCTCCGGGGCCACGCTCGCGACCGTCGGACCGGACGGCGCGATGAGCAAGGTCGCGGAAGCGCGTGGCGTTCCGCTCCTGGCCGCCTGACGTCGCGCCGTCGCCGCGGAGCAGCCGGCCGGTGCTTTCAGCCGGCGCCGGCGCCCGCCAGCCACGCGGGCGGGACGCGGAAGAGCGTGACACCGCCGACGTCGGGTCCGGGATGCAGGCCGGCCGCCGTCAGGACCGGTGACCACCTGCGGAGTTGGCTCTCCTGGACGAGGATGTCGGAGACGTGCTTGGCGCGGACCAGGCCGCGCACGCGAGGGGCATCCCGGCTGACGTGGGGGGTGTTGCGCGACAGGTCGCGGGTCAGGGGTCCGACCCAGCCGTGCGGCAGCGCGGTGGTGAAATAGCCGCCGGCGAGGTTGAAGTACATGTGCGTCTCGGCCTGCCACATCGGGCTCTCACTCCGCGAGCCCCAGCGGATCGGCAGGACGTTCTCACCATTCGCCAGGTAGCGCTTGTAGAGCCCCTGGCTGAAGAACGCCGGGTTCTCCCAGGTGCCGACGTTGCTCGGATTGGGCGTGAGGATGTTGGGCAGCACGCAGGCCACCACCAGCAGCCCCCAGAGCCAGCGTGACGCCGCAGGCCCGCCGTCGGCCAGCCACAGCGCCAGCACGACCGCGCAGATCAGCGCGAAGTAGACGGCCACCCGACCCTGCAGAACCTGGTCGAATACCGGCAGCCGCGCAAGCAGCGCGTACGGCAGCCAGATGGTGCTGTGGCCGTCGACCCACAGGCGCGTGCCCAGGATCCAGAGCAGCGTCAGCAAGGTCAGGACGGCGAGCCAGCGGGCCAGCCGCCGGCGCCAGCGCGCCGCCAGGTAGCCGACCAGGACCAGCAGCATCGGCAGGCCGATGAACAGATCGTCCTCACCCTTGCCCGCCACGAACCGCGCACTGACCGAGGCGAAGTGCGTGCCGCCGAGCCACGTGTAGGGCATCGGCGTGATCATCGACAGCAGGTCCGTGGGGTAGCGCAGGCCGGTGTGCTTGGCGTATGCGTTGGCGCTGGCCAGGGCGACGACGTACCACGACATCAGCGCCAGCGTCACGACGTAAGCCGCCAGCAGGGGCACCAGCGCGCCACGCAGGCGGACACGCAGCCCACGCTGCGCGAACACCCAGGCCAGAAGCAGCCCCACCGCCCCCAGGACGGTCATCGTGAAGAACACCTCGAGCGAGATCAGGAACTGCACCAGCAGGATCACGCACAGCTGGATCCCGAACCGTCGCCGTGAGATCGACCCGTCCAGGACCTGGACGACGGTCAGCGCCGCCAGCGGCACACAGAAGATCACGGATAGGTGCAGATGACCCTCCAGCTGCGCGATCTCGTAGGTGCCGAAGCCGAAGAACGCGCCGGCCAGCAGCGCCGCCCACGACGAGCGGGTGACGTGGCGGCAGAGCAGGTAGACCGAGCCCGCGGCGGTCACCGGGGCGAGGATCGTGATCAGGTTGTAGGCGACGATCGGGCCCCAGAGGTAGGTCACCGGCGCCGCGAGAAGCGCCAGGAACGGAACCGCGGTGGCGCCGGCGAGGTTGATCCCGCCCGGTGCCCACATCGCCTTGGTGTGCAACAGCGAGAGCCCGTGGAAGAGCGCGTGGGGGAACCACACGAACGCCCAGGTGTACTGGGCCGGGTCGCCCGGCAACCCGCATGGGCATACCGAGCCCAGATGCGCCAGCGTCGTCCGGTCCCACACCAACGCCAGCGCCAGGTAGACCGCCAGCGCCAGCCATGCATGACGGCGCCCCGCGCCCTTTATCCGCCGGCTTGCGGCCACCCGCTCAGCGTCCACCGAAGCGGATGTTCAGGCTGTGCGAGCCGCTCTGGCGGTGGCGCTGGCCACGGCGGTACAGGCTCGCGTCGTATTCGTCGCTGACGGAGAACGACGAGGGCGAGGCTACGAAGCCAAGCACGCTGAACGTGCCTTTGACCGAAGGCTCGGAGTCTGCGCCCGGCGCCAGCAGCGTGTATTGCGCCATGTGGCCGCTGGCCAAGCGGCTCGGCCCGGCAGCGACGGTCCAGAAGGTGGTGTTCGGGCCCGGTTGTAGCACGGCGAAGACCGGCCTCACGGCCGCTCCGGAGCGGTTGGCGACGCGCAGAGTCAGCTCGTGGATGCGGTTGGAGCGACCGGCGGTCTGCAGTCCGGTGAGGCGGATGACCAGCGGCGTCGTTGCGCTCAATGAGTACGCCGCGACCGCGAAGAACGTCAGCGCCAGCACGCCGCAGGCGAGAGCCCAGCGCGGTGAGCGAAACCAGCGGCCGACCGCGCGCAGGGCGGTGGCTCCGGTCACCCCGGCCATGCCATCGCCGCTGCGTGGCGGCGCGGGAGCGATGCTCGTAGCAGCCATGTAGCCGGCCGGGATCAGCGCCGCAAAGTAGTTGACGTTGGAACGGCTCGCGAACAGGAACGCGATCCCCGGCAGCAGCCAGCAAGCACCACGTAACAGCGGGTAGGTGCCCACGAAGGCCACCAGCGCGAGCAAGAACATCAGTCCCTCGGCGAGCGTGAAGGCGGTCAGCGAGCCGCCGCCCATGTGCACGTAGATGCTCAGCGCGATCGTTCCCAGGCCGGTGGGAACCAGGCTGTGTAATGGCGTCAGCACCCCCCGGATCCAGGCCTCTGGCGAGGCGACGAAATATGGGAGGTTCGGGATCGCGAACGCCACGAGCACCGCGGCGAGGTAGCGGCATGCTCGCCTGAGGCCGTCGGTTGGTCCCGTGCGACGGCTCTGATCCAGGCCGAGCGCGATCAGCAGGAACGGAAGCATCGGCCAGGGGGTCTGCTTGATGGCCATCGCCAGCCCGAACATCAGCGGGCCGGCGTAGGTCCAGCGACTCGACCCGAAGCGGTCCCACCGGTAGGCGGCGATCGTCAGCAACGGCATGAACAGCACATCGGTCACGCCCCCGCCGGCGAACACCGCGTAGATGCCGAAGCCGGAGAACAGCAGCACCACCGGTCGCAGACGCCGGGGTGAGAGCACGAACATCAGCGCCGCGGTGACGCCCCAGGCGCACACGTTGACCAGCGGCGCGAGGTTGTGCGTCCAACCGAGCGCCAGCAGCGGCACGTAAACCAGGAACGACAGCGACGGGTAGGAGAGCGCCGTCACATGGGCGCCCGTGATCGTGTACGTGTAGTCGCGCGGATGAACGGCGAAGAGCTTGTAGGCGGGCGCCAGTGAATGCACGTACGGATTCAGCCCGTGGCGGGCAAGCTCGGCGGCGTACTGGTTGAACGCGACCGCATCAGTTCCGTATCCAGCGACCCCCTGCGTCTCGGCGACTCCCGCGACGATGAAGAGCGTGACCGTCATCACCGCCGTTGCCCATTGGAACGCACCGGCCAGCCGGCCGTCGCCGCTGACAGCGGCGTTCGGCAGCCAACTGGCCAGCACGGTGGCCATGCCCCAGAGGTTGCCGAGCACCATGAACGGGACCGTCCACGGTGCCGAAGTGAAGTTGTTCAGACGCCAGGACGACCACAGCAGGCCGATGCCGACCAAGGTCCACAGCGCTCGCTGGGCGCCGTACCCCTGATCACGCGGGACAGGTGCTAGCGCGGGCTCGCCGGCGGCCGGATCGGCAGATGTTGGCGTGACGGGATTCAGGTCGTCGAGCACGGGGCGGTTGCTAGATTGCCAGCCGCATGGCTTGGCTAGCAAGGCTACGCGCGAGAGCATGGCAGCGCTTGCCGGTCCTGGCGCTGGCCCCCGTGCTCGTTCTATGCATCTGGGTGACGGTCAGCGCGCCCTACACCAACAGCCCGCCGATCCGCTCCGACGGGGCCGGCTACTACGCCTGGACCGAGGCAATCCTGCACTGGAACTTCGACTTCTGCGACCTGCCCAAGATGAACGGCGCCCTGGCGCAGATCACGGCCGGCAATCCGGAGCACCCCGATCGCTGCGAGCTCAAGTACGAGCCCGGCCTGGCACTCCTGCGCTTTCCGGTGATGGGGCCGGTCGCTGCGCTGGCCAACGGCGATGACAAGAACCTCACGCATGTCTCCACTGCCGAGGAGAAGGCAAGCCAGTGGCTGAGCGTGCTGGCGCTGTTGGCGACGATCACCTTCATGGGCGCGAGCATGCGTCGGCTCGGGGTCGGGCGGCTGCTGACCGCCGCGACGCTGTTGATCGCGACCTTCGGTACCGGCCTCTTTCATTACGCCACCTACGACAGCTCATACACGCACATCTACACCGCGATGCTGGTCGCCACGCTGGTCTATCTGGGCGTGCGCGCCCACCAGCTGCGCCAGCGACCCAGCGCGCTGCTGGTGTTCGGGATCTCGTTCTTCGTGGTGCTCATCCGCGAGATCGACGTGGTGCCACTGGTGCTGCTCGAGGCGGCATGGCTGCTGAGGCCCGCAAGCCCGTCGGCTTGGGTCCCGCGGATGGGAGAGACGGTCAAGGCGGCGCTGCCGGCGGTGATCGGAATCGCGCTGGCGGTCGGCCTGCAGACCTTCTACAACCACTGGGCCTCCGGGAGGTGGGCGCTGAGCTCCTACGGTTCCGAGTCGCTGTCGCTCTCGGAGCTCAGAGAGGGATCGGTACTGGCCTCCTACGACCACGGCCTGCTGCTCTGGTACCCGGCGATGGTGGTGCTGCTGATCGTGCCGCTGCTGCGCGCGCGCTCACGCCGGTGGGGTGTGCTGGGCCTGGTGATGGTCGTGCCGCTGGTTGTGATCTACGGCTCCTGGAACCCATGGTGGCTGGGTGGCGCCTTCGGCCAGCGCGGCATGGTCGACGTGGTGCCGGTGGTGGCGGTCGGCGGCGCGGTGGGGCTGGCCGCGCTGCGACCGCGGGGACGTGCGCTCGCGATCGGCCTCTGCGTGATCTGCGCGTTCGTCACGCTGGAGCTGATGTCCGGCTACTGGACTGGCACGCTGCCGTTCGACCACGACACGTCGACGCAGTACTGGCGGAACGTCGCCGGCAGTGACTCGGTCTTCAGCCCCTAAATCCTCGTGCGGTGGCGACTAGCGATCCGGGCGCTCCGGATACACGTCGTCGATCGTCGTCAGCGCCACGTAGGGCGCGCCTGCCGCCTCACGGATCGCCTCGGCGCCGCCCGCCAGGCGGTCGCAGATCGCGAGCACACCGACGACCTCCAATCCCTCGGCACGGACGGCCTCGAGCGCACGGATCGTCGAGCCGCCCGTGGTGACCACGTCCTCGACGAGCATGCAGCGGTCGACACCGGCAACCAGGGGCGGACCCTCGATGCGCCGCGCGAGTCCGTGCGACTTGGCCTCCTTGCGCACGAAGAAGGCCTTGATGTCCGCGCCCGCCGCGAGCGCCGAGCAGGCGATCGGGTCGGCGCCCATCGTCATGCCGCCGACTGCGGTGGCGCCCCACTCCGACGCCTGCGCCGCGACCAGCTCGCCGAGCGCCAGGAAGCCGTCGCGCAGCAGGATCGCGCGCTTGGCGTCGATCAGGTACTGGGCGCTCGCGCCACTGGTCAGCACCACCTCGCCGATCACCAGCGCCTCGTCGCGCAGGGCCCGCAGCAGGCGACCGAGCGCGGTGGCGTGGCTATCGATCACGGTCATCGGTCCGAATCCTAGAGCTCACGCAGGCGAGCAAGGGCCCGGCCCGGGCCGCACAGAACCGAGAAGGCCTCTCAACCCGGCAGAACCTCCAGGAAGCCCCCACCGCGGACCCTGTAGCTACGGAAATGGGCGTCGAGCGTGAAGATCTGCCGCAGTCCGCGTACCTCGGCGACCGCGACCAGACTCGCATCGGCCAGATCCATCGGGTGGTCGCGATAGCGCTCCATCAGCTCCGCGATACGAGCGGTGAGCCCGTGGTCAAGCTCGGCGAGCTCAAGCCCGTTCTTGGCGAGCATCCGCCATAGGGCGTGCTGGCCACTCCAACCGGCCCTGGCGCCGAGCACGTACATCGCCTCGGCGAACGCCGGCCAGGTTGTCAGAAGGGGAAGGCCAATGCCGTTGAGCGCTTCGCGACACAGTTCGTGGTCGGACTCGCCGGCGTCGATCAAAGCGATCAACGGCCCCGCATCGGTGAGCGTCACCCCCGGCGCTGCCCTCCACGCTGCTGCCGACGCTCACCCTCACGCTCCATCAGCAGCTCCGCGAACGCCTGACCGGTCCGACGCGCGACACCGCCATCGGTATGCACGGAGCCGCTTGTTTACACGTCAGGTGTCGTAGGTGTCGACCCAGTCGCCGACCCGCATCCAGTCGTAGGCGGGGACCGCGTCGAGCATCGGCAGGCGCATGCAGCCGTGGCTGGCGGGATAGTCGGGCGCGGGGTCGTAGCCGTGGATCGCGTAGCCGCCGTGGAAGAAGGCCGAATCGAACATGCCGTCGGGCGTGTAGTTCGGCTGCTTGTAGTAGACCTGGAAGTTGCCGAGGATCGTCGGCGTCGAGGGCTTGCCCGAGCTGATCGGGAACAGCCAGTGGACCTGCGCGCCGTCGGTGAAGGCCAGCACCTGGTCGGAGAGGTCGCCCTCGGCATGCTGGCCCTGGCCCGGGTAGCGCACGTGGAAGCTGCCGACGCCGTTCAGCAGGTCGGTGAGCATGACCGGATCGAGCGTCGTGAGGCCCTCGCCCTTACCCAGCAGGCGGTGGTAGGTATCGACGGCAAGCTCCGTGCCCTGGTCATAGACGCCCGTCTGGGGGATGTAGAGGTGCAGCGCCGCGAGCCGCGACTGCACGAGCTGGACGAAGCGGCCGGTGGCACCCGGGCCGGCGCTGTTGTCGAGCACGGTGTAACCGGCGAAACGCACGAAGCTGAGCAGCCGGCGGTTGCGCACGTGGCGGAGCTCGACGCGCACGTGACCGGCGCGCGGCGCGAGCAGCCGGGTCTCGAAGTGGCCCCGCCCGGCGCGGTGCGCGACGCTCAGCACCCGCCGCAGGAACACGTGACCGCCGACCCTGGCGACGAGCTGCAGCCGCTGGCGGGGAACGTAGTGCGCCAGCGTGCCGCTCAGGATCACCGCGCGCCGGGGGACGGTGACGCTGTCGCCGTGCACCGAGAACAGTCCCGCGAGCGTGAGCCGCACCGGGGTGGCGGCGAGCGGGGAGCCCGCTGCCAGGGCGCCCGCTGGCGCACTGGCAGCGCCGAGCGCAAGCGCTGCGGCGAGGACCCCGAACCGTGCTCCGATGCTTCGTTTCACGACGCGACAGTTAACCAGCAGCCGGTTACGCCTCGGATACGGCGCCGGAGCGATTCGCCGAGAGCGGACCCGTCACGAGCGCGATCACGGCCAGCGCGCCGACCGTCAGGGCGACGATCTCACCCGCGTTCCAGCTGAGCTCGTTGACCCCGAGCGCGATGCAGTTGTTGATCGCGTGCAGCGCCATGCATGGGTACAGCGAGCCCGTCCGCCAGCGCACGATGCAGAGCACGAAGCCGAGGAAGCCGAGCGGGATCAGGAACTCCGGCTGCGCTGAGTCGTAGTGGGCGAGGCCGAACAGCAGACCGACGAAGGCAGCCGCCAGCCATGGTCCGAGCTCGTGGCCGCCGGCGCGCACCCGCAGGCGCCGCAACACCCCGAAGAGGAAGCCGCGGAAGAAGAACTCCTCGGCCATCGGCGCGACCGCGCACACGAACAGCGCCGTGAAGATCGCCGCCCAGGTGCTGGTCTTGACCCCCAGGTTCGCGGGCAGGCGGTCGGTGCCGTGCAGGTTGAAGATCGCGGAGTAGACCAGCGTGACGACGTAGTAGGCGATCGCCGCCAGCACCACGGCACTCCCACCGAGCCCCCAGGAGATGCGGTTGTAACCGAACTCCCTGCGCCCCATCCAGCGGCCGATCACCGTGAAGTACAGCGCCGAGCCGACGAAGGCCGCGTCGAACAGGAAGTTGCTGACGATGTTCACGGCCGGCGTCGGGTGCGCGGTCGGGGAACCGAAGGCGGCCCCCACCAGCTCGGTCACGACCGATACGAACAGTCCGGCGGCAAAGCCGATCACGACCGCCGTGAAGGCGATCCAGTACGGCGGGCGCGCGTGCTCGCCGACGGATTCGTGCCCGTTTGTCATCAGCGGGCGAGCTTACCCAGTGGGACCCTGCAGCCACGCCTCAGCTACGCCGCGTCGGCCCGCCCGGAACCGGGCTCGACCCCCACGGCCAAGGCGATCTTGGCGCGGACACCTCGAAGCTGAGCGTTGCTGATCCGGGATTGGGTCGAGCGCACGCGCGTGAGCGCCACGCTGCCGACGTGGTGGGCGATGGCCCAGCACGTCCTCTCCGCACCGTTTTCAAGTGTGGGATCGATGCGTTCCACGAGGCCGGCCAGCTCCGCGAACCTGGCGTCGGTGGTCATGGGCACGACCAGCAGGTTGCGATAGGCGACGCCCGCGAACAACCCGTCGTCCTCGACGACCACGGCCGGACGCAGGCCCCCAGGCTCGTCCGGCTGCCGCCCCCCACGCCAGTCGACGACCACGATCTGGCCGGCGGTGGGCCGAGTCATGGCGTGCCGTCCAGCCAGGCGGCGGGGAGATCGCCGCTCCAACCAGGCCACTCAGGCTGCCCGGATGTCATGGCCTCCATCTCCGCCGAGAGTTGCGGATCGTCCGACGCCAGCGCGGAGAAGCGGTCCAGTTGCTCGCGCACGGCCGCCAGGCGTAGGCGGCGGGCCTCCGCCGTGGCGAGATCTCTGACAAGCGTGCTGACACCTTCGCCACGGGCGCGGGCCGCCGACTCGAGTACCGCTCTATCGGCCTCGCTCAATCGGATCGTCAACGTTCGTGTCACGTGTGCAGGCTACCATACACGCGTCCGAACACACTTACGTAACACGCTGTGTCAGACGCCCAGCAGCGCCGGCAGCTCGGCCAGCGTGGCGATCACGAGCAGCTCGGGGATCGTCGGCTCGGCGGGACCGTACTCGACCGCGCCCGCCGCGCGGTCGCGCGCGAGCAGCAGCGGACGCACGCCCGCGCCGAGCGCGGCGCCGACGTCCTCGCGGAAGCCGTCGCCGACGTGCAGCGCCCGGTTTGGCGCGACCCCGGCCAGCCGCAGCGCCGTCTCGAGCAGGCGCGGATCGGGCTTGGCGTACCCGGCGGCGGCGGAGTTGACGACGCCGTCGAGGACCTCGAGCAGCCCGACGCGGTCGAGCACCGTGTCCAGCGACGCGTCCCAGTTGCTGGCCACCACCAGCCGTAGGCCCGCGGCGCGCAGGCGGGCGAGCACCTCGGGCACCTCGTCGTAGACGCTGAAGCGCAGCGACTCGAGCATGATCTCGGTCATCAGCCGCGGCGACGCGGCCTCGACCCGTGGGTCTGGCGGCAGCGCCCGGCGCAGCACCTCGGCGCAGGCGGCGTGCAGGCGCGCGACGCGCAGCAGGTCGACGCCCTCGTGCATGTGGGCGCGGTAGTAGCCGATCTCCGCGCGCAGCGCCTCGCCGGCGTGCGCTTCAGTCACCTCGACGCCCAGACGTTCCAGCAGCAGCGCCCGCAGCAGCGGCGCGGGCGCGTCCAGGTGCACGAGCGTGCCGAACGCGTCGAGCAGCACGGCACCGACGTCCGCAGGGAGCGGACGCGGCCCGTGGCTGCGCCGGCGCCAGCTCAGGCGACCCACCGCCAGGTGGCGAACTCGACCGTGAACAGACCCAGCAGCACGGCCAGCGCCGGAATCGCATAGGCGGCCAGGCGGACGCGCGTCAGCCAGCGCGCGCCCCAGATGAACAGCGGGAAGATGACCAGCTCGTAGCGAGGCAGCGAGGCCAGCGGCTGCAGGCTGACCGGATCGGCCAGCGCCAGCACGAGCAGCGCCAGCGTGTAGAGCCCGTAAGCCGCCCCCAGCCGCCAGAGCACGCCGATCAGCCCGACCACGCCCAGCACCAGGAACAGGAACAGGTAGATGTCCTGCAGCGCCGCGCCGATCACATCCTGCGCGTAGGCCGGCACGCGGTAGGGCGGCAGCGGGCCCTGGATCAGCTGGCGCAGACCGTTCCAGGCCTGCTTGGTGCCGTCCCAGACGGTGCTCAGCGGGAAGGTCGTGTGGCGGTACCAGACGGACTCCACCCGGAAGGGCGCGAGCGCGTCGCCGTACCTGATTTCGAGGTAGGCCAGGTAGGCGCCGAGCCCGGCGGGGATCAGCAGCAGCCACAGCGCCTGCGCGTTCAGGCGGTGGCGCGGCAGCAGCGCCCGGAAGCCCGGCGCGGCCGTGCCGGCCCAGCGGGTCAGCGGCGCCTCGCGCGGGCCGTAGAGGTAGATGATCGCGGCGGGGATGATCAGCGCGATGCCGCCGTTGCGGGAGGTCGCGGCGAGGAAGCCGAGCGCGCCGCACAGCGCCCAGCGCCCGCGGCGGGCGGCGTAGATCGAGCCGACCGAGAGCGCCAGGAACAGCGACTCGGTGTAGACCGCCGAGAAGAAGAACGCGACCGGGCAGAAGGCGATCAGCAGCACCGTGGTGGCCGCCACCTCGTCATCGAAGTCAAGCCGCACCAAACGCTGGATCAGCACCAACGCGACGATCAGCGACGCCAGCGCGATCAGGACGCCCGCCACCAGCTCGGAGCGCACGATCCAGCCAACGACATGGATCATCGCCGGGTAGAGCGGGAAGAACGCCATCCGGTCGCGCACATGGGCGTAGCCGTGGCGCGCGACGGTCAGGTACCAGACCGAGTCCCAGCGTGCCAGCGGCGAGACCACGGCGTTGGCCAGGAAGCCGAACGGCGCCGTCAGGTTGGTCGGGTCATAGGCGCTCGCGGCACCGCCGGGAGCGCCGATCTGGATCGTGCCGATGATCCCGGAGCAGAGAACCACGAGTCGGGAGGTCCACACCGCGCGCCAGACGATCGGCTTCGAGCTTGGCTGGCGCCCCGTCACCGGCTCAGTGTTCCACGCGCGCGGAATCCGCGGATCGCAGCGCGCGTATCGATCCTCGGCCGTGGGGGTAGGTGGAAGGACCGTGGATATTCAGGACGAAAAAGGCCTGGAGTTGGACGAGGCCTACACTGAGATCGCGCCGGCTTTGCCGCAGCGCCCGCGCTCGCCGGTGGCCGCGAGGCATTGCTCATGACGCGACGCGAACGACAGCGGCGACGCCGCAAACACGCCCATCCCGTACGCCGGGCCGTGCTGGTCACCGGGCTGCTGCTCACCTCCGGCGTGTTCGCGGCGGTCGTCGTGTTCGCGCTGTGGGTCGTCTCGACCGC
Organism: Solirubrobacteraceae bacterium; assembly: GCA_050696795.1. Taxonomy (GTDB): domain Bacteria; phylum Actinomycetota; class Thermoleophilia; order Solirubrobacterales; family Solirubrobacteraceae; genus Palsa-465. Next base: position 11,601 of record JBOGYJ010000267.1, read on the forward strand.
CAACAGCGCGCCGAACATCAGCCAGCTGGTCCCGCGCACGCCCGGGCAGACGTCGGAGATCTTCGCCAACAGCGGCCATCACCAGACGCGCCTCGGCTACATGGGCTCGGATGTGCTGCGCACGCAGCTGACCCAGGCCCAGCAGCCTGACCTGCTGCGCGACGCGACGGTCGCGATCGAGGACCGCCGCTTCTTCCACCACGGCGGCGTCGACTACGAGGGCCTGCTGCGCGCGGCGATCAGGGACGTGCTGCATGGCGGCAGCAGCGGCATCCAGGGCGGCTCGACCCTGACGATGCAGCTGGTCACCAACGTATACCTGCCAAAGAGCATCGCCGAGTCACACAACCTGCGTTACAAGATCGTTCAGGCGAAGCTCGCCACCGAGCTCGAGGATCGGAGGAGCAAGGAATGGATCCTCACCCAGTACCTGAACGACGTCCCGTACGGGACCACCTACGGGCAGACGGCGATCGGCGTCGCGGCCGCGTCGCAGATGTTCTTCGACAAGCCGGCCCGGGACCTCAAGCTCTACCAGATCGCGCTGCTCGCGGGCTTGCCACAGGCGCCCACCAGCTACAACCCGTTCCTGCACCCGACGCTCGCGAAGTGGCGCCGCGGCCTGGTGCTGCAGGCCATGCGGCAGGCGGGGTACATCACCAAGCAGGAGGAGCAGCAGGCCAACGCCGCGCCGCTCGGGGTCAAGCTCAACGACACCTACGAGGATGTCCGCCAGCCCTACGTGGTCGAATACGTCAAGCAGCAGCTGGCCAAGATCCTCGGCCAGAAGACGGTCGACAAGGGCGGGCTCAAGGTCTACACGACGATCAACCTGGCCGATCAGAGGTATGCCGCCGCGGCGATCGCGGCGAACGAGGACCATCCCGGCGACCCGGCCGCCTCGCTGGTCTCGATCGATCCCAGTACGGGTGACATCCTGGCGCTGCAGAACTCGACCCGGTACGGCACCGGCAAGGGTGAGACCAGCTTCGACTACGCCACCCAGGCACAGCGCCAAACGGGCTCGTCGTTCAAGCCGTTCGTGCTGATGACGCTGATCAAGGACGACGACGGCGACCCCAACGCCACCTACTACGTCTCGAAGTTCCTCGCCCCGGGCTGGCTTCCCGGATACGCGACCTATTCGGTCCGCACGGCCGAGTACAGCTACCTGGGAACGATCAACATCACCAAGGCCACGGCGCTGTCCGACAACACCGTGTACGCGCAGCTGGGTGTCGACGTCGGCATGCACAACGTCGACGCGATCGCGCACGCGATGGGGATCACGGCGCCGCTCACCGGCAACCCGGCGGAGGCGATCGGAGGCCTGCACATCGGCGTCTCCGCGCTGCAGATGTCGGATGCGTACGCGACGCTGGCCAACGGTGGCAGCCACGTCGCGCCGACGATCATCTCGAAGATCGTGGGGGCCAAGGGCCGCACGATCTACTCGGCCAATCCCGACGAGAAGCAGGTGTTCACGCCGGGCCAGGCCTACGCCGGCACGCAGACGCTCGAGACGGTCATGCAGTACGGCACCGGCACCGGCGCCTCCTACGGCTGCCCGGCGGCCGGCAAGACCGGCACCACCAGCAACTACACCGACGCCTGGTTCGTGGGCTACTCGCCCAACCTCTCGACGGCGGTCTGGGTCGGCTATCCGAACGCGGAGACCTACATGACCGATGTCAACGGGCTCGGCCCGGGCTACGGTGGCACGCTGGCGGCGCCGATCTGGAAGCAGTACATGCAGAGCGCCGAGAACGGCTACTGCCAGGACTTCCCGCAACCCGCCCAGTACTGGCACGGAGTCGAGTACTTCGGCAAACATGCCGCCTCCTACGTGCCACTGCCACCCACCCCCACGACCTCCCCCAGCACCACCACCACCGGCTCCAACACGCCCGGTGGGGGTGCGCTGACCACCGGCGGGGACGCGACCACCACATCCGCCGGCCCGGGCAACGGCAGCGGCCCGGGGAACGGCAGCGGCCCGGGCAACGGCAACGGCCCGGGCAACGGCAACGGCCCGGAGAACGGCCCGGGGAACGGCAACGGCAACGGCCCGGGGAACCCGAACAACAGCTCGGGAGGCGACGGGATACCCACGCCACCACCCGCCGGCGGGAACTGAAATAGAATCACCGGCGATGCCAAAGGAAGAAAAGGTCGAGTTCGAGGGCGAAGTCGTCGAGGCGCTGCCCAATGCGATGTTCCGTGTGAAGCTCGACAACATGGACCGTGTGGTCCTTGGTCACGTTGCCGGCAAGATGCGCCGCTTTCGCATCCGGATCCTTCCGGGTGATCGCGTGCGGGTCGAGCTGTCCCCGTACGACCTCGATCGCGCACGGATCGTTTACCGCCACCGGTAGTACACGCCGTAGGACTCACGCGGAGCTGAAACCGTGAACGAGTTCGAGCTGATCGCAGAGCTGCGGTCGCTGCTCGCCAATACTGATCCCCGCGTCGTACGCGGGCTCGGCGACGATGCCGCGGTCGTACACGGCCGCGGCTACGCCGTCACGTCCGTGGACACGATGGTCGAGGACGTGCACTTCCGCCGCGCCCAGCTGGACCCGCATGAGATCGGGCAGCGGGCGCTGGCCGGCGCGCTCTCGGACCTCGCCGCGATGGGCGTCGGCTGCGCCCCCGGTGAACCGGCCGGCGGCGTGCAGGCGTATCTGGCGCTCGGGCTGCCGCGCGGCTCGCAGCTCGGACACACGCGCGCGCTGATCGCGGGCGCCGCCGGACTCGCCCGCGAGCTCGGGGTCACGATCGCCGGCGGCGACGTCACCTCCGCGCCGGCGCTGATCGTCTCGTTCACCGTGGTCGGCTGGGCCGATGACCCGGGGATGCTCGTCGGGCGCGACGGCGCGCGCCCCGGCGACCTGGTCGGCGTGACCGGAGCGCTCGGCGCCTCGGCCGCCGGACTGGCGGTCGTCGAAGGGCGGCTCGACGGGCTCGCCGGTGCGCTGGCGGATGGGCTGCGCGCCCGCTACGCGACTCCGCGGCCACGCCTGGCGGCGGGACGGGCGCTGGCGGCGGCAGGAGTCAGCGCGATGCTCGACATCTCCGACGGACTCGCCACCGACGCCGGCCACCTGGCCGAGGCGAGCGGCGTGGCGATCGAGCTGGACCTCGCCGCGATCCCGCTGGCGGAAGGGGTCGCCGAGGCGGCCACGGCGCTGGGTCAGGATCCGGCGGTGTTCGCCGCGCGCGGCGGCGAGGACTACGAGCTGTGCTTCTGCGCGAGCCCGGCCAGCCGCCGGGCGCTGGAGGTGGCGCTCGCGTCAGCGAGCGCCGGGACCCCGATCACCTGGATCGGCGAGGTCCGCGGCTCGCAACCGGTGGGCGCTCGGTTCCGCGACCTGCCCGGCTCGGCCGCCGGGCTGACCGGTTACGAACACAGTCTCTGATCCTGGCCGCTGCCGCGAGGCGAGATCCACCCACCGCGGGCAGGCTCAACCCACCGCGGGCAGGCTCAACCCACCGCGGGGCGTTCCGATGAGTGGCGCTCGCCGCTCGCGAAGAGCAGCAGCCAGAGGGGGTTGCGCACGATGGCGTCGGCGACCTTCTTGGCGTCGACGTTGTATTGCCCCTGTTCAAGTCGTTCTTTCAGCGTCATTACGTTGGACTCCGCATCCGTGGTCATCCTGGCCTCCTGATCGGCAGGAAAGTAGGGGAGCCTTTACCGAGAACCGTCTGGATCAATCAACGGTCCAGGCTCCGGAAAATCGAGGATCCACGCGTGCATTCGGATGCACGCGCACAAGCCGCGCGAACAGCGCGATTCTCTGGCTCGCGCTGTAGAGCGGATTGCAGGCGGACAGGACCAAACGTTCATATCCGACGTTGCGTGTGATCCACCACGCGCCCGGTGAGACGATCCGCTGGCCCTGCACCACATACGTGAAGCGACCGTAGGGCATCTGCAGGACGATGCGGTCGCCGCGGTGCAGCTCGTCCAGGTTGCGGAAGGGCGCGAGGTAGGTCGTACGGTGGCCGGCGATCGCGACCGTCCGACCCTCGCCGGGCAGGCCGGTGCCGGCGTAGTGGCCGGGGCCGCGCTCGAGGTCGCCGGTTCGCGTCCCCTGGATGACGTCGTATAGGACCCCCAGCTTGGCGATCTCCAGGCGGCCTACGGCCGCCCCGTCCGGGACGCTGCGCTGCTCCTGGCCGGCGAGGTAGGACACCCGTGCCTCGGCGGCGCCGAGCTTCGCGAGCGTGACCCGCTGCGTGGCGCTGAGCGGCATCGTCCTGTAGCTCAGGTAGCGCGTGTCGGTGTCCGCGCGCTCGATCACGGCGACCAGGGCGGTCACCGGCTCCTGCCATACCAGCGTCGCGACCACGTCGGCCAGTATCGCCACGCCGGCGGCGAGCAGCAGGGTCGAGAGCGCTTTGGTAAATCGCCGCCCAGCGGGGCGGCGATCAACGGCTGATGTGCTCATCGGCGCAGCGCCGATTCCGTTCCGCCCAGCGAACCCGGTCCGGCGTAGCTGGCCGGACCGCGCACGGTCACCGGCTCGTCGGCGACCGCGGCGGTGGCGCGAACGGCGCGCAGGGCGATGATCACGGCGCTCGCCGCGCAGCCCAGCGCCACCGCCCAGCAGAGGGCGGTGATGATCGGCATCGCGCCCCCGGGCAGCAGCGCGAGGCTCCAGGCGAGCGCGGCGGGTGAGAGCCCGTAAACGTTGGCGTAGTAGAAGAGCAGCAGCGCGAGCGGCACGAGCCCGACCACGAGCAGCAGCGCCATCGACCAGCGGTGCCCGCGCGCGCCCGGCTGCGCAAGCCACAGCCACATGTGCAACGCCGGCACCAGCAGCAGCGCCGCGAACGGGTCCAGCGCCCAGACGACCACCGCGAGCACGCACAGCACGACACTCAGTGCGACGGCGGCCGCATCGGCCGCAGGGCTCTCGGGCCGCCGCCCGCTCTCGGGCAACTGCTGCGCGAGCAGGCGCAGGCACAACGGACGCAGCAGGACGAAGCTCGCCACCACCACTGCCAGAACCACCAGCAGCACCGCCAGGTCGCCGCCGGTCATCGTCACCCCGGAGCCGGCGGCCGCGCCCGGCGGCGTGAACGACAGGATCCCGGCGGCGCGCGCGATCAGCAGCGCGACCAGCCCGAGCACGAACGGCATCGCGCCCGTCAGCACCCAGCCGAGCCAGCGCATCAGCGTGTGTCCGCGGCGGCGGGTGCGCGCCACGGCGTCGAGCGTGCAGGCCGCCACCGGCAGGATCAGGGCGAGCACCAACAGCTGCACCGCCCACAGCGGCACCAGCTGTCCACTGATCACCAGGTAGGCGCTCGGCGAGCCGACCGCCTGGGCGTGGTCGAGCGTGTTGACGGTCTGCAGCACCGCCATGCCCAGGTTGGCGGTGCGGGTCGAGCTGGCGAGCGTCTCGTCTCCGCCGGTCGGGCGGTCACCGGACAGCGACAGCAGCACCGCCGGGGTGCCGGATGCCGCAAACGGGGCCTGCGCCGTGGTCGCAAACGGGAACGCGAGTCGCGCGAGCTGACCGGCGAGCCCTGCGCTCTGGTTGTGGATACCGGTCTCAGACCCCACGTAACTGGCGAGCGTCCTGGTGAGCTGCGGCGGCGCCAGCCGGTCGGTGTCCGACCAGGGCACCACCACCGGGTTGCGCACCGCGCGGGCGGCGAGGTCGCCGAGCACGATCACCGCGTCAACCGGCTGTCCGCTGAGCGATCGCGCCAGCTGGGTCGCGCCGGCGCTGCCGATCTGGCCACTGGTGGAGACCAGCATCAGCGAACGGCTGAGGGTCTCGCCCGAGAGCGCGCGGGCGAGATCGAGCAGCACGGCGGTACCCGACAGCTCGGCGGTGCCCGAGCCGGCCGCGTCACGATGGCTGACGACCACGATCGTGCCCGTGCCGAGCCCAGGACGGGTCGCCACCACGTTCTCGAGCAGCTGGCTGCCGGCGGTGGTGTCAGCGGTGAACGTCTCGGTCCGGACGCTGAATCCGCCGGTGCCCTGCAGTTTGCTGGTCACGTCGGCGGCCAGGCCGCGGTCGCCCGCGGATCCTGGGGCCCGATCCGGGTAGGACTGCTCCAGGGACTTCATCGTGGTCCCGACGTTCACGAAGAACTGACCCGGCGCGATCGTCGTGCCGACGCTCTGCGGCTGGCCCTCGAGCGAGAAGCCGAAGACGATCACCGCGAAGGCGACGAGCACCAGAAGGCCCCGATAGATGCGCGGGTCGACCATCCTTGCCCAGGGTACCCCGGTAACGGAGCCCGTGGATCTTCTCCCGCCCACCCACTGGCCCCGACGACGCCTTAATGCCTCGGGGCACCCCTGCGTCGTAGTACTCGACATCGGCATCGGCCCCCCGGAACCTCCAATGGTCGTGCTCATCGCCGGTCCAAACGCCGACCTTGTCGCCGTCGGGGTAGACACATACGGATGGCACTGCCGCGGACGAGAACATCACCACTCGGGCGGCTTCATCGCGCTCGTTCCAGACGTTGTGGCCACCAGCGGCTCCGGCCGGGAAGCAGACCAGATCACCGGCGCGGGCCGGCGCGACGCCTGCGGGAGTGCGCACCTGCACCTCGCCGGTCATCACGAGCAGCCACTCCTCGACGTATTCGGAGCGATACGGGCAGAGCGTCTGGTCGAACGCATTTGGTCCTGTCATCCGGCGATCATCGCACTGGCGACAGGCATCGCGCGGACGTGACAAGCTGCAGTGGCGCGGGGCAGGGCACCAATCCAATGAGCGACGAGCTTTCCCATCAGGAGCTGGTACTGGCGCTGGCCCGTCGCTTGCGTGAGGTCGTGCTGCCCGAGCTCGGCTCTCACGCCGGCCGCGGAATCGATCCCGCCCACCCCGCTGGCGCGGGCGGTGATGTGACGTTCTCCGTCGACGAGCTCGCCGAGACCGCGCTCGCGGAGTTCGTGGCCGAGCGTGCGTCGCGCTTCGCCTTCTACTCAGAGGACCGCGGTCTCGTCGCTCCGCGTGGCGACGAGACCCATGTGCTGGTCGTCGACCCGATCGACGGCACCCGTCCGGCGATGGCGGGGCTCGAGTCGGCGTGCGTGGCGATCGCGCTCGCGCCGCTTGACTTCGACCCGAAGCTGGCCGACGTCGAGGTCGGCTGTGTGATGGAGATCAAGAGCGGTGACTGGTTCCTGGCCCGCCGGGGCGAGGGCGTGCTCTCGACCCGGCATACAAATCTCTCGCCGACCACCGAGATCGGCTCTATGTTCTGGGCCTACGGCTTCCGCGGCCGGCCGGCACGGCCGACGACGGAGCTGCTGGCGGAGCTGATCGACGCCTCCTCGGTCGGTGGCGGCACCTTCGAGCTGGGCTCGCAGGCGTTCGTGATGACGCGCGTCGTGACCGGACAGCTCGATGCCGTGATCGAGGTCGGCTCGCGCATGATCGACGAGGTCCCGGGCATGGAGCGGGAGTTCCTCCGGGTCGGTCGCGGTGCGGTCCTCAACAACTCGCCCTACGACCTGGCCGCGGCCTGGCTGTGCCTGGTCGAGGCGGGTGGCATCGTCACCGACGGCTGGGGGCGCCCGCTCGACGACCGTCCGCTGCTCGGCAGCGGCCACGATTTCCAGATGTCCTCGATCTCAGCTGCCAATCCCGACCTGCACCGCCAGCTCGTGCGCGAGATCGACAAGGGCATCGCGCGCCTGCGGGCGATGGCGAGGTGACCAATGTCCCGACGCACCCCAAGCGCATGCCCGACCCGCTGATCCTCGTCTCCAACCGCGGCCCGGTGACGTTCCAGGCCGACGGGGAGGCCAAGCGCGGCACCGGCGGGCTGGTGACCGCGCTGATGGGGCTCGCCAACCACCGCGAGGTCACCTGGATCGCCTCGGCGATGAGCGACGCCGATGTCGCCATGGCCGGACGCCACGGCGGACACGCCTTCCCGGTCACCAGCCCGGACGGGACCGAGTACAGCGTCAAGCTCGTGGCCTCCGACCCCGAGGCCTACTACCGCTTCTACAGCATCATCGCCAACCCGATGCTGTGGTTCATCCAGCATTACCTATGGGACCTGTCGAACGCCCCGGACATCCGCCGCAACGAGACCGAGGCCTTCGAGTTCGGCTACAACGTCGTCAACGAGGACCTGGCGCGCGCCGTGCTCGAGGAGATCGAGGGGATCGAGCGGCCCGTGGTGATGGTCCACGACTACCACCTCTACACGCTGCCGGCGCTGATCCGCCAGGCCCGTCCGGACGCGTTCATGACGCACTTCGTGCACATCCCCTGGAGCCAGTCGGACTCCTGGCGCGTGCTGCCGTCGGTGATCCGCGAGGAGCTCTACCACGGGATCCTCGCCAATGACATCGTCGGCTTCCACACGACGCACTACCGCCAGAACTTCCTGCAGTGCTGCGAGGACCTGCTGGACCTCGAGGTCGACTACGGCGCCGGTGTGGTGCGGGTCGGTGACCGCGACGTCTGGGTGCGGGCCTACCCGCTGCCGATCGACCCCGACGCCGTCAAACGCGTCGCCGAGCGTGAGCGCGTACGCGAGTTCGAGCGGGAGATCCTGCGCCGCCGCCGCGACCATCTGATTCTGCGAGTCGACCGCGCGGACCGGTCCAAGAACGTGCTGCGCGGCTTCTCGGCCTTTGACCTGTTCCTCGAGCAGCATCCCGAGTTCCGCGAGCGGGTCACGTTCATCGCGCAGCTGATGCCGTCACGTACCGACGTCGCCGAGTACGCCGAGTACCTCGAGCGCATCGAGGCGGTCGTGGCGCTGGTCAACCACCGCCACGGCTCGCCCGACTGGATGCCGATCCAGCTGAAGGTGCGCGACGACCTCGAGGAGGCAGTGGCCGCCTACAAGCACTACGACGTGCTGATGGTCAACGCCATGTTCGACGGTATGAACCTGGTCGCCAAGGAGGGCCCGATGGTCAACAGCCGTGCCGGCGTGTCGATTTTGAGCGAGAACACCGGCGCGCACGAGGAGCTCGGCGAGTATGCGCTCTCGGTCAACCCCTTCGACATTCAGGAGCTGGCCGACTCGATTCATGCCGCGCTGACGATGCCCGTCGACGAGCGCCGGCGCCGGCTGGCCGGTCTGCAGGAGCAGATCACCGCGCGCAATCCCGGCGACTGGATCGACGACCAGCTGCGCGACATCCGCGACAAGGAAGCGCGCGGCGCCAGGGCACGCTAGGCCCTGAGGCCGTGGGCCCGCTTGCCCACCACAGCCTCGCTGCAGCGGGCCGGCGAGGCGCCGCAGCGGATCGGCGAGGCGCTGCAGCGGGCCGGCGAGGCCAGCGGGTCGCGTGCCAGGAGTCAGCGGGCCGGCGAGGCGCTGCAGCGGGCACGTGGCCAGCGGGCCGCGTGCCAGGAGTCAGCGGATCATTCTTCCTGCCTGGCGTTCGTAATGACGAACTTTGCGCAGGGAGAAGCTCCGTGCTACGGCCGCGCGAGCTTGGTCTGCTGGCGCTCGGGCGCGATCCTGATCACGTTCCAGGCCAGCCCCAGCTTCTCCATCACGGCGATGATGCCGGCGGAGATGTCGAGCTCCCACCACTTCAGCCCGTGCTCGGCCGAGCGCGGGAAGGCGTGGTGGTTGTGGTGCCAGGACTCGCCGAGCGATAGCGGCGCGAGCCACCAGACGTTGGTCGAGCGGTCCTCGATGTCGAAGCGGCGACGGCCGAAGATGTGGCAGATCGAGTTGACCGACCAGGTCACGTGGTGCACGAAGAAGATGCGCACCAGCCCGCCCCAGATGTAGCCCTCGAGCGCGCCCTTCCAGGTGAACCCGTGCAGCACGAAGCCGAGCACCGTCGGGATCAGCAGGGACAGCGCGACCCAGTATGGGAAGAGGCGCGCGATCCGGCGCATGCCCCGGTCCTCATAGAGGTCGGCGGCGTACTTCTTCCAGTCCGCCTGCCCCTGAGTCTCCATCAGCCAGCCGGCGTGCGCGTGCCAGAAACCGCTGAGGCCGTGGCCGTGACCGACGTGCGGGCTGTGCGGATCGCCCTCGACGTCGGTGTGTGCGTGATGCTTGCGATGATCGGCCACCCAGTCGAGCACGGAGCCCTGCACCGACAGCGATCCGAGGATGGCGAAGGTCTGCTCGACTGACGGGTAGGTCTGGAAGGCGCGATGCGTGAGCATCCGGTGGAACCCGACGGTCACGCCGGCCGCCGTCAGCAGGTACATCCCGGCCATGACCGCGATGTCGGTCCAGTTGACCATGCTGTTCCAGAGCAGCACGATCGCGGCGAGCACGCCCAGGAAGGGCGCCACCACGCCGGCGAGGTTGGCGTTGCGCTCGAGGCGGGTCATTCCGGCGCTGCCGTGCTCGGTGCCGGGCTGCTGCGCGGTAGGGGCTGGGCGTGCGGTCGTGGTCATGCCAGGCAGCATTACAGCACTCAGAAGCAGGTTCTTGTCGCTATCGCACGTGGGTTGACGGCATAACTTGTGCGATTTGTACAAGTTATGCCTTCGCGCCTTTGGGCGCATCCCGACTCGGCGGGCCAAATGCCGCCCCTGACCGGGATCTGGCCCGTCTAGTTGAGCGTCCTGCGCTCGGCGAGCAGCGCGACGAACTGCTCAATCCTGCGCGCACGCGTCTCGGGGCGCTTGGCGTCCTGGATCCGGTAGAGGAAGGCGTAGCGCCTCACACCCGTGAGCGTCGAGAAGAACCGCTCGGCGGGCGGACTGGCGGCCAGCGCCTGGGCAAAGTCCGCTGGTACCGTCGCAGCCGATTGTGGCTCATAGGCTGCGTCCCAGCGCCCATTTGCCTTCGCCTTCTCGACCTCCTCGAGCCCCGGCGGCTGCATCTGCCCGGACGCGATCAGTGCTGCCACGCGCTTGCGATTGATCTGAGACCAGTTGCTTCCGGGTTTGCGGCGGGTGAAGCGCTGCTTGTAGGAGTGCTCGTCGTGGCGACCGATCTGCCCGTCGATCCAACCGACGCAGATCGCGGCCTCGATCGCCTCCACCCGTGAGACGGTCGCGCGCGGCGCCCCCTTCTTGGCGAGCAGCAGCCACACACCGGGCGAGGAGTCGTGGTTCTCACGCAACCATGACTCCCAGTCCGAGCGATCGGCGAATTCTATGAGTTGCAGCTGGGTAGCCATCGGGGCGGCGTTCCATGTCCATTGCTATATTCGGGTCTCGCCCGTCCTCCGGTGAAACACTCACCGTCGAGCGGGCCATTCACTATGTCTAAAGAACCCATCCTTTACGACCTCGTGCTCCTGCTCTCCGCGGAGGCTGACGAGGACACACGCACCAACCTGGTCGGCGAGGTCGAGGCGATGATCGCCGCCGCCGACGGCAGCGTTTCCCGCAAGCAGGCGTGGGGACAGCGCCCGACCACCTACCGCATCAATCACCAGAGCGAGGCCGATTACCACCTCCTGCAGTTCACCGGGCCGACCTCCCTGCTGGAGTCGCTCTCGCATACGCTGCGGATCGCCGATGCGGTGCTGCGCTTCCGGATAATCAAGGTCGTGCCCGGCACGCCCGAGGCTCCCGAGGGCGCGCCGCCGATCCTGGCTGGTGCCGGTGGTGTGACCGCCGCCGTCGAGGGCGAAGCCGCCTAGCGGCCGCCCCCGATCCGAGCCTCGGCTCCCACCGTCGCGGTTTGCGCCGTGCCACTGGCGCGGCGTGGCGTGCTCCACCGGGCGTGGCGTGCTCCACCGGGCGTGGCGTGTTCCACCGCCAGCGGGCAGACGAGGCCCTCCGGATCGATGGGTTCGCGGATGTGACGTCTTTGTGCCGTGGTGTAACGAATCTGTGCCAGTTTGCGGAGTCCACCTGCCGCCCGTCCGGGCCGTGCTTAGACTCGAGCTCAAGGCACTGAACTTGTCGAAAGGAGCCCCGAAATGGCGGGCAATATCAACCGGGTGATCATCACCGGCAACCTGACGCGCGATCCTGAGATCCGCAATCTGCCCAGCGGAACGAGCGTCTGCGAGCTCCGTGTGGCCTGCAACGGACGCCGGAAGAATGCCGAGGGAACCTGGGAAGACGACCCCAATTACTTCAACGTTTCGGTGTGGGGACCGCAGGGCGAGAACTGCAAGCGCTATCTTTCCAAGGGTCGTGGTGTCGCGATCGATGGGCGCCTGCGCTGGCGTGAGTGGGAAACCGAAGGACAAAAGCGCCAAGCTGTCGATATCATCGCGGAGACCGTGCAGTTCCTCGGCGGTGGCGGTGACGCTCCGAGCGGTAACGGGAATGGCTTCTCCAGCAGCGCGAGCGCTGCTACGAGCGACATCCCGGTAGATACCGCGGACTTCGTTCCGACCCCCGTGGGCTCCGGCGTCGCCGACGACGACATCCCGTTCTGAGGCGGCGGACCATCAAAAGAGACTTCGATAGGTGATGCCAAGTGGCGAAGCAACGTAGACGGCCGGTTCGCCGGCGCGATAGGAAGGGCGGCCCCTCGTCGGGTCGGCGTAAGCCCTGCCCGTACTGCCGCGACAAGGTCGAGCAGGTTGACTACAAGGATGTCTCCGCGCTGCGGCGGTTCATCTCGGATCGCAGCAAGATCCGGTCGCGTCGGATTACCGGCGCGTGCCGGCGGCACCAGAGCCAGATCGCACGCGCGGTGAAGCGCGCGCGTGAGGTGGCTCTGCTGCCGTACGTGGCCGAGGGCGGCAGCGATCATCGCGAGGGTCGCGGCGGTCGTGACCGTGACCGCGACCGCGACCGCTAACCCAGGAGGTAGAGATGCCACAGGCCATCCTGCTCGAGGATGTCGAGTCGCTCGGCGAGAAGGGCGCGGTCGTCGACGTTTCCAACGGCTACCTGCGCAACTACCTGCTGCCACGCAAGCTCGCCGAGGCTGCCACACGGGGCTCGATCGAGGCCGCGACTCAGCGTCGCGAGGCCGCGGAGCGGGAGGTGCGCGAGGCCGTCGATCGTGCCCGCGAGAACGCTGAGCTGCTCGGCAAGACCGTCCTGACGATCCCCCAGCAGGCGGGCGATGATGGCCGCCTGTTCGGTTCGGTCACCAGCCAGGACATCGTCGATGCGATCCAGGATGCTCGCGGTATCCGCCTCGACAAGCGCAAGGTCCAGCTCGATGAGCCGATCAAGAGCGTCGGCACCCACATGGTCACGGTCGAGGTCGTCGACGGCGTCACGGCCACCGTCAAGACGATGGTCGTCGCCGCCTGACGGCGGCGTCGTTACGCGACCGATACGAAGTCTTTCGAGGGCCGCGCAAGCGGCCTCTCTGCTTTCAGCGCGGCACCGGACCGACGTAGGTCGCTCGGGGCCGGAACCGTAGGCGGTGCGCATACTCCTCCAACGCGTGCGCAACCAGCCCGACCATGCGGGCGAGTGTGAAGATCGTGCTCGCCGAGCCTGGTCGCAACTTCATCACCTGACATAGCGCCGCGAGGCCGAAGTCGACGTTGGGCGATGGCAGACCGAGGCTCTCAGCCGCCGCGATCGTTGCCTCGACGGCGAGCATGGCCTGCTCGTCGTCGGACACCGAGCGCAGCCGCCCGAGCAGATGCTCGCCGCGCGGGTCGCGGCCACGGTAGACCCGGTGTCCGAAGCCGGGCACGCTTCCGGCGGCGACGTGGCGGTCGAGAACCGTGAACGCACCCGCGGGCGAGCGGGCCTCGGTGAGCAGCACCTCGACCGCCAGCGACGCCCCACCGTGCAGGCTGCCACCAAGTGGTCCGAGGCCCGCGAGCACAACCCGATAGGGGTCGGCCCAGGCCGACGCGGCCACGCGTGTGGCCAGCGTCGAGGCGGCCAGTTCATGGTCTGCGAGCAATACCAGCGCGGCATTCAGCGCGGCAGCTTGAGCGGGCCGGGGACGCTTTGCGTCCTCTCGCACGGCGACCCAGAGGCGTGCCGCAGCGCAGCGATCGGGAGACGCCGCGCCGCGCGAGATCAGTTCGAGCGCTCCCGCGAGCATCCGCCCGGCCGCGCGGCGCACCGCGTCGGGTCGCCGGTCGGCCCGCTGCTCGTCGGCCGCGCCCAGGGTCGCGACGGCAACCGGGATCAGGTCCACGGGACGGATCGCCGCAGGCAATGCCGAGCCGACGCTACCGATCAGCTCTCGGTCCTCGCGGCTGAGCTCCCACGGTGCCAGAGGGTCTCCGTCCCACAGCAGACCGGCGACATCCTCGAAGCTGCGGAAGCGCGCGAGCTCCATCGCGTCGCGGCCCCGGTAGTGCAGGTGGCCCTCAGGATCGAGCGCGGTCAACTCGGTCTCGATCACGAGCTCGAGCGCACCCGAGCGGCTGGGTCGGCGCGCTCTGGTAGCCACACGCTCGACCTCGTCCGCCGCGAACAGCGAGTTGCGATGCGAGCTGGCGGGATCGCGGCGTAGCAGGCCGCGGCTCACGTAGGCATAGACGGTCTGCGGCTTCACGCCCAGCCGCCGTGCCACCTCGGCCGTCGAGAGCAGAGTGCGGGTCGGGGAGCTTTGGGTTGACGTGATCAACATTGAAACAGGTCGCCTGCCCGCCGAACCTGTTGGAGACGCACAGACCACGAAGGAGCCGCTGATGTCCACACTCGCTGACGTACACGACGGGCTCGAGGGCGTACTCGCATTCGCCACGGAGATCGCCGAGCCGGACCGAGCGGGCGGCTCGCTGCGCTACCGCGGGATCGACGTCGAAGCGCTGGCGGGCACTGTGCCCTTCGAAGCGGTCTGGGGGCTGCTGGTCGCCGACCGTCTCGACCAGCCGCTGGAGCCCGGGCAGGCGCGCGAGCTGCCGCTTCTCTCCGGCGATGCGCGCGTCGACCTGCAGGTCGCGATCGCGGCGCTTGCCGTCGCGTGGGAGCTGGCCCCGCTGGTCGACGTCACGGTGGCGGATGCACGCACGCAGCTCGCGCACATCTCCGCCCAGGCGGTCGAGTTCACCGCGCAGTCGGCGCGCGGGAGCGAACTGCCGCCCGTGCCGGATCGCGTCGTCGCCGAGGGCACGACGCTCGCGGAGCGCTTCCTGCTGCGTTGGCGCGGGGAGTCCGACCAGCAGCAGGCAAAGGCGATCGACGCGTACTGGATCACCGCCGCGGAGCACGGCATGAACGCCTCGACCTTCACCGCACGGGTGATCGCCTCCACCGGTGCTGATGCCGCCGCGGCTGTGAGCGGAGCGATCGGCGCGCTCTCGGGGCCGCTGCACGGCGGCGCGCCCGCACGCGTGCTGCAGATGCTCGACGCGGTCGAGCGCACCGGTGACCCCGACGCCTACGTCGCAGAGATGCTCGACCGCGACGAGCGTATTCCGGGCTTCGGCCACCGTGTCTACCGCGCCGAGGACCCAAGGGCGCGCGCGTTGCGCCGGATCGCCGAGCAGCTCACCTCCCCGCGGCTGCAGGTCGCGGCCGAACTCGAGCAGGCGGCGCTGGCCGCGTTGGCAGCGCGCAAGCCCGACCGCGTACTCGCTACCAACGTGGAGTACTGGGCGGCGGTGATGCTCGACCACGCGCAGGTCCCGCAGTCGTTGTTCACGGCGCTGTTCGCCTGCGCCCGCACCGCAGGCTGGTCCGCCCACATCCTCGAGCAGCGCCGCAGCGGCCGCCTGGTCAGGCCCGCCGCGCTCTATGTCGGCGAGGCTGAGCGCCCGCTTGGCAGGGCCTCAGCTGACCTCGCGCCATCCGGGTGAGCTGAGCCAGAGACCGCGCCGCACACGCCGAGACCGTCCCAGCGGCGCCTGAATGTGTCAATCCGTCCACACCTGGAGAGCATTCGTTCGCTGAATGCGGCATGTACGCGAGAAGTCCGCCTGAGGGCGTCCTATTTTTGAACGTCCAACGATGAGCGCGACCACAACCAACACCGTCCCGCACAACCTCGTGGCCGAGAAGTCGGTGCTGGGCGCCGTGCTGCTCGACGAGCAGCACCTGCACGCGCTGCTGGTGGATGAACAGCTGCGGCCGGATCACTTCTACCTGCGCGAGCACGCCGCGGTTTTCCAGGCGATGCTGGAGCTGTATGAGGCCGATCAGAAGATCGACCATCTGACCGTCGCCGAGCAGCTGCGCGACAACAACCGCCTCGATGAGATCGGCGGTGCCGACGTCGTCGAGGAGCTGGTCGCCTGGGTTCCGGCGACCGGCCACGCGCGGGATTACGGTCGGCTCGTGCGCGAGCAGGCGCAGATGCGGGCGCTGCTCGACGCCACGCGCGAGATCCAGGCGGACGTGCTCAACCGCGCTGCCTCGCCGCGCGAGCTGGTCGAGCAGGCAGAGCGGGCGATGCTCGACGTCGCCCACGA
>JBOGYJ010000268.1:0-3698 GCA_050696795.1 Solirubrobacteraceae bacterium
ACCGCCTCGCCGCGATGATGGGTGTCGAGCTTGGCGTAGAGATGCTTGATGTGGGCCTTGACGGTGTTGACCGACACATAGAGCTCGCCGGCGATCTCCTTGTTGGAGAGATTGGTCGGCAGGTAGCGCAGGACCCGCAGCTCGCTTTGGCTGAGCGGCTCGGCCAGGCGCTCTGGCTCATCGGCCGCCGAGGCGGGTTGTGTGCCGACGAGCAGGCTCAGGATCTCGAGGATCAGCGAGCGGTGAGTGGTGTCAAACCGGGAGTGGCGTTCGAGTAGGTCCGGGACGGGGTGAAACAGGAACGGTGCGAGCAGGCCGTCTGGCTCGGCGAGCTCGAGCGCGCGTTCCAGGGCGCGCCTGCGTGCGCCGGCGTCGCCAAGCGCGTCGCGGGCACGCGCCTGAAGCAGGCACGCTTGCGCCACCACCAGGGTCGACGGGTTGGCCTCGGCGGTGGCGTCGTCGAGGATCGGCGCGAGCGCGATCGTGGCTGCCTCGGGGTCGCGCTGGGCGAGTCGCAGCGCGGCCATCGCGGTGCGCACCGGTCCGCTGTGCTGCGTCTGCGAGTCCATCGCGGCGATCGCCTGCTCGACTCGGTCGGTTTGACCCATGGAAACCAGGGCGTGAAGGAGTTGTCCTTGGATCCGTGTGGTGACGGCGTGGGGGGCCGCCAGTTGCCGGCCAAGCCGTTCGGCCGCCTGGTAATCGGTGAGCGCCTCGAGGTTGCGCCCGCGTGCCAGGTGAAGGTTGCCGCGCGCATGGTGGAGCATCAGCCCCGCCGCGGGGTGCGCCTCGGGCCGAAGCGTGGCGTACGCGCGGGCGAACCATCGGTCTGCCTCCTGAAGGCGGGCGTGGGCGACCATCGCGCCGGCCAGCGCCGTGTAGGCCACGCCGGTGATCGGCTCCTCGCTCCAGCCGTGGCGCTGCGCTAAGTCGATCGCCTCGGTGCCGCGCTCGGCGGCCAGCGAGAACCTCCTGAAGCTGACGGCGATCGCCGAGTGCGCGAGCCCCGTGAGCTCGAGATACGGTTGCTCGGTGCGCCGAGCCAGGGCGATCCCGTCGTCCAGGTGCTCCTCGGCCTCGTGCAGACGGGCGGTCCAGACCTTCGCGATGCCGAGGCTGATCAACGCGAGTGCGTGACGCTCCTCGCTGACTGCGAGACCCTCCAAGTCGGCGCTGTCGATTGGTGCGAGCAGCTGCTCGGCTTCTTGGGCGACGGCGGGCAGGTCTGCGCGTTGGCGCGCGATCTCGAGCCGTTGGATTGCGAGCATCAGCTGAAAACGACCGCGCCTGCCCTCGGTGACCGATGCCACACCGCCCTGGGCGGCCGCCAGCTGTCGGGCTGCCTGCTCGAATGATCCCCGGCTCAGCGCGACGGCCGAGCGCAGTGCGCCCAGCTCGGGGTTGTCGATGAGGGTGTCAGCCGGAAAGCGGCCCACCAGCTCATGCGCGGTCGATGCCTGACCACTGAGCACGAGCCCGAACCAGTGATCGCTGAGGACGCGAACGGCGAGATCCCAGTCGTTGGCCGCTTGGGCGTGGCGCACCGCCTCGACGTGATCCCCATGCTGTTCGAACCAATCGGCAGCGATGCGATGCAGGGCGGGAATCTCCTCGGGGGCGGTGCGCCGCAGCTCCAGCGCGAGCAGGTCGGCGAGCATCTGGTGGTAGCGAAACCACGCCCGAGCGGTGTCGGTCGCGGACACGAACGCGTTGGCCTGCTCCAGTGCATGCAACAGCGCGGCGCCGCCGGGGGCTCCGGTCAAGAGATCGGCGAGCTCGCCGTTGACCCGGTCGAGGATCGAGGTGCGAAGCAGCAGCCGCCTGACGTCGGGCGGCTGGCGCTCGAGAACCTCAGCCAGCAGATACTCCGCAACGGTCCGCTCGCTGCCCGAGAACTCGGCGGCGAACCGCTCGGGATCTGAGCTTCCGTCCAGCGAGAGCGCCGCCAGCGGCAAACCGGCCGCCCACCCCTCCGTCCGTGCCGCCAGCCGCTCAACCGCCCGATCGGACAGCTGCGCTCCCACCGCGTCAAACAGCGCGCGGGCCTCTGCGACCGTGAAGCGAAGATCGCCGGCGCGGATCTCGGTCAGCGCGCCCTGCAGCCGCACACGGTGCAGTCCCAGCCGCAGCTCGCCGCGCGTGACCAGCACAAACCGAAGCTCCTCAGGCGCGCGTATCAGCAGCAGCTCGAGCTGACGCAGCGCGTCCCGGGAACGCAGCTCGTGCAGGTCGTCGATCACGAGCCAGACCGGCTGCTTGAGCGACTGCAGATCCTCGAGCAGCCGCTCGACGATCGACCAGCCGTCGAGATCAGGTGCGCCGGTCAGCTCGCGTACGTGCGGCGAGCAGCTCGCGCTGCCGCGGAGCGCGTCTAGCAGCGTCAGCCACAACCCCTGCGGATCGAGCCCACCGCGCGGAATCGTCACCCACGCGGCCCTGTCGGCCAGCCCCGCGGCGCGGATCCAGGAGCGCAACAACAGTGTCTTGCCGCTCCCGGCCGGCGCAGCGACCTCCGTCACCCGCGTGGCGCCGGCAAGCCGATCGAACAGCTCCCGGCGCGCGACGATCCCGCCTCGAGAGACGGCCGAAGCGACAGCGGTGTCCGAAAGCGCCACAGTGCTCTCAATCTTCGCAGGCCGCCGCTCCTGGCAGCAGGGACTCCCGCCAGGGCGCACCGTCCGAGGATTACCCACATCGGGTGACGTCCGATTACCCCGGGCGGTCGGAACATCGACGTCGCAGAGGGTCAAGCCCCGAGATCGAAATCTCGCCGTCGAGGCCCAGAGACTCACGGACCACAGATGAGGACAAGATGATGTTCGCGATAGGGATCATGCGCTCCGCGGCCTCGGCGGTCAGCACCGGTCGACGCGGGTTGCCGATCGCGCTTGCCCTGCTGCTACGCCCTCGACCTACCTTGCAGCGATCGCAGGCAGGTCACGCGGCTCGCGCTCAAACGGGCCGCCTGGTGGACGGCGAGCAGATCGCGCCCGCCCAGCCGATCGTCGTCGGCGACACCCCGCAATGACGGCGGGGCCGCGCATGCCGCCGGTGTGCCATGCGCCGGGGTGGCCAACCACCACTTCTCTAACGGGCAACTACGCTACGCGGGCGCTGACCACGTGATCGCCTCAACTCAAGGAGCCACTACCGCCATGAACATCCGGACCATCCACAACGACCGCGGCAAACACGTGCTCGGATGGCGACCCCGCCCGGCCGCGCCCACGATCGTCGAGACCGCCGGGATTCTGCGTGACCTCGAGCCACTGGAGCAAAGATGACAAATATCGACAATGGCACTGTTCTGATTACTGGCCCGACCGGCGGGCTTGGCAAGGCCCTGGCGTTGGAGCTAGCCAACCGCAAGACCGGGCGCCCCGATCTGCTGCTGGTCGGGCGCCCCGGGAACCGACTCGCCGAGATAACCGACCTCGCCCGCAGTGCCGGCGCGACTGCGGAGCCCATCGCATATGACCTGGAGAGCCTCAGCAATGTCCGCGCGGCAGCCGAGACGATCAAAGACCTGCTCGAGACGGGGGCGGTTCGGCCCTTGCGGGCGCTGGTCGCGAACGCCGGCTTGGCTGCCGGTGACCTGCGCGCGGCGACCGTCGACGGCTACAACAAGACCTTCGCGGTCAACTACCTCGCGCACGCCCAGCTCATCGGCGACCTACAGACTGTCATCACAGCGCCGG
>JBOGYJ010000269.1:0-2531 GCA_050696795.1 Solirubrobacteraceae bacterium
CATACGTTCTGATTCTCGCAGGCGGTTACGGGATGTCTACCCAGGTTGAGGTCAGTCGTGGCGCGGAATCCGGCGTGACCATCCAGGTCGTCACGACCGGTGCCGTTCTGCCGTTCAGGCCGTCGAGGGTGACAACGACCTCGTAGGCGATGCCGAACGGCGTGATCCGCGTACCGCGAACCTCGCTCTCCGGCAGCGCGGCAAGGATCTGGTCGTGAAGATAGCGCCAGTCCATCGCCGTGATCCCGAGCACCGACGCGAACACGCGTGCCTTGTGCCGGCCTCGCTCATGCGTCGGGTCGAGCGCGTATCCAACCAACTTGTCCGTCGCGATTCGCGCTTGACGGGCTCCAGGCAACCGAACCGGCTCAGTCATCCGCTAGGACCATAGCCGCGCGACGGCAAGAGAATCGCCAGCCGTGGTGCCGCCCCGCTTGGCAGCGGGCGGCATGATCGGTAGGCCGCCTATAGGTTCAGGCCGGCGGTCGCTGGGATCGTCGGCTGCCGGCCAGACCGGACCGCGTTTATCACCTCCGACGGGTCGATCCCCTGCAGGTAGGTCGCGGTCGTGCCGAGATCGGTATGCCCCAACTGACGCTGGATCAGGTTCACCGCGACCCCCTCACGCGCGAGCTCAACAGCATGAGCATGCCTCAACTGGTGCTTGTGCCGACGTCGGCACAAGCATCATTAGGCCGACCCGCTTGATATGCCGACCTCGGTGAGAATCCGCTGCTCGGGAGGGTTCGGGCCGCGAGCATGTCGGCATATTCAGAGGTCCTCGAGGAACTTCAAGAGTGTGTCGGGGGGTCGATAGCGGCCGGGCTTGGCGTTGAGCGGTTTGGTGCGGTCGATCGCTTGTTGCTTGTGGGTCATGTCGGCGTGGAGGTAGATGTTGGTTGTCGAGATCTGTTCGTGGCCGAGCCAGAGGGCGATCACGGTGACGTCGTTGCCCGCGAGCAGCAGGCGCATCGCGGCGGTGTGCCGGTTATGCGGAATTCCACATAAGAGACACACGAGCGCGAGCCGCCTGCTCACTGATCCCGAGCGCACACGCGATCCGGTACCCCGGGATTGCTCGCCGCAGAGACCTGCTTCGGCGGTGCGACGGGCGTCCTTGCGACGGCGTCGACGCACCAGCTTTGCGCGCGAAAGCGGAAGCCGCGTCTGTCCCAACCGCGGGCACCTGCTTTGTCGCGTGCGACGTGAGGTCGCACGCATTGAGTCAACACGCATGTTTGGAGGCTGCGGAGCCTGTCAAGCTCGGTGAGACACTTGTGGTGCGTTATTTGTGAGCGAGAGCCTCCTGCGTGTCAGCTGGCTTGTTGATCCAGACGGCGACGGGCGGTGCCGGCGGGATCGGGGGTTGGCGGACGAATCGTTCGGGGTGGCGGGCATAAGCGGCGTTGAGCACGGTGCCTCGGGCCGCGTGCAGACCCGCGGCGTGGCCGTGGTGAACGGCGTCAGGGGTCAAGAGCCCGATCCCGGAGTGGTGATGCTCGTGGTGGTACCAGTTCACGAACGCGCGGCAGTGCTCGCGGGCGTGTTCGATGTCGTTGAAGCGGGCGGGGAACGCCGACCGGTACTTCAGGGTCTTGAACCCGGCTTCGGAGTACGGGTTGTCGCTGGATGTATAGGGTCGCGAATGGGTTTTGGTGACCCCGAGATCGACGAGCAGCTCGGCCAGGAGCTTGGCGCGCATCGGCGCGCCGCGGTCGGCGTGGAGGGTCAGGATCTTCGGGGTGATGCGCTGCTGCTCGGTCGCCTGCTCGATCAGCGCGATCGCGATGTCGGCGTTCTCATGCTGGGCAACGCTCCAGCCGACGATGTACCGCGAGTAGACGTCAAGATGACATAGAGGTGAAACCACGTTCCCCGCGTCGGGCCCTTCAGCTTCGAGATATCCCAGGACCAAAGCTCATTCGGAGCTTCGGCCAGCAGCTCCGGCCTCGTGTAGACAGGGTGGGTCAGCTGGTTGCGGCGGTCAGCGACCGGGCCGTGCTGGGCGGCCAGGATCCGGTACATCGTCCGGGTCGAGCACAGGTAGATGCCTTCATCCAGCAACGTCGCATAGATCTCTTCTGGGGCGACATCGACGAACCGGTCAGACACCAGCACTTCCAGCACCCGCTGGCGCTCAGGCTCTGACAGCGCCCGCTCCGGGGTCGGGCGTGGCCGCGGTGGCCGTGGCGGGCCCAGGGTCGGTGGCTGTCGCGCACGGTAAACGGTGGCCGGGGAGGCGCCCAGCGCGCGGCATGCCGGCCGGGTTCCTATCAGCGGAGTGAGCTGCTCAACCGTGTCGGCGATCATCGCTCGGTGCTCTTCTGCGCGCTGCCCTGTCCGAGCATCTCCTCCAGCAGCGCTGAGACGTTTCCCTGGATCTCCACGACCCGCTGCATCTTCGCCAGCCCGGCTTCGGCGCGTTCAGCACGACGGGTCAGCCCCTCTCTGCCAATGTCCGGTGAGACGCTCACTATCGAGGAATCAATGACCTTGAGGGCGAGAACGGAGTCTGTTGGACATGTTGGAGT
>JBOGYJ010000270.1:0-23909 GCA_050696795.1 Solirubrobacteraceae bacterium
GACCCGCAGCCTGCGGGTCAGCGGCACCGCCGCCCAGCTCGAGGCGGCCTTCAAACCGGGCCTCGGCGTCTACAGCCATCCCGAACAGGGGGAGTTCCGCGGCCGCGAGGGGCAGCTGCAGGTCCCCATTGCGCTCGATGGTCTGATCACCGGCGTCTTCGGCCTCGACCAGCGTCGCGTCGCGCGCCGGCGCTCGGCCACGCCTGCACCGGACGCGGGAGGCGTTCTTCCCCCCGCGGGGGAAAAATGCCTCCCTGACGTCGCCTCAGGCTCCACTCTGCCGCTGACCCCGGCGCAGCTCGCCTCCCATTACGCCTTTCCCGCCGGCGACGGCGCCGGTCAGACCGTCGCGATCGCCGAGTTCGGCGGCGGCTACTTCGCCTCCGACCTGCAGGCGTTCTGCGCCAGGCAGGGGACACGCGTGCCGAAGGTCACCACCGTCGGTGTCAACGGCACGCCGGTGCTGACGCTCGCCCAGATCCAGCAGCTGCCCCAGCAGCAGCAGCAACAACAGCTCGAGGACAGCGTCGAGGTCAACATGGACGTGCAGATCCTCGCCGGCCTAGCGCCCGGCGCGGCGCAGATCGTCTACTTCTCGAGCTTCGACGAGCAGGGCTGGGTCGATCTGCTGGGCGAGGTGATCGCCGGCAAGCCGGCTCCCGCTGCCACGCTCTCGGTCAGCTGGGGGCTCGCCGAGGACGACCCCGACTGGTCGGCCGCCGCGCGCACGGCGATCGATGAGCGGCTGCAGGCAGCGGCGGCGATCGGCATCACCGTCTGCGTGGCCGCGGGTGACGACGGCTCCGCCGACCAGGAGTCGGATGGCCGCGCGCACGTCGACTTCCCCGCTTCGAGCCCGCACGCGCTGGCGGTCGGCGGCACGATGCTGTCCGGCGGGACGGACGTCGTCTGGTGGCAGTCGCCGGGCGAGCGCAGCGGCGGGGGTGGCGCCACGGGCGGCGGCGTCAGCGTGATCTTCCCGCGCCCGAGCTGGCAGGACGTGCGGGTCGCGTCGATCAACCCGGGGGCGATCGATGGGCGCGTGATCCCCGACATCGCGGCGCTCGCCGGCCCACCCTTCTACGACCTGGTCTTCATGGGGCAGGACCAGCCAAACGGCGGCACCAGCGCGGCGACACCGCTGTGGGCATCGATGATCGCGCTGCTGGCGGGCTCGACGCCGCGGCCCTGGCAGCCACAGTTCCTGGCACCGCTGCTCTACGCCGCGGGGCCTGGTGGCAGCACCGTGGGCGCCGCGGGTTGCACGGACGTCACCATCGGCGAGAACACCTCCTCGACGCTCGGCAGGGGCTACAGCGCCGGTCCGGGGTTCGACGCCGCCAGCGGCTGGGGCGTGCCCCAGGGCAACGCGCTGGTGGCCGCGCTGGCCGGCGGCTCCTGACGCGCGACTCGAGCCGGTCGGATCAGTCCGCTCTCCCGCGCGGTGGGCTGACGCGGTCGGCTGACCACCCGCCCGCGCGGTGGGCTGACGCGGTGGGCTGACGCGGTCGGCTGACCACCCGCCCGCGCGGTGGGCTGACGCGGTCGGCTGACCACCCGCCCGCACGGTGAGCTGACGCGGTCGGCCCATCCGCAAAAGCAACCTTCACGGATGTCACGAAAGTGTGTCCGAGGGGCTCCGCTGGGGCAACCTGAAATCCCGCAAATAGCGGGAAACGGGGCGTTGCAAAGGCGTAACATGGCGTGACATTCGCGTAACACATGCGAACCCCACTTTTGGGAGGTGCTGACACCTGCGATCCGGCTCAGACCTGCGAACCCGACTCGGCGAGGGGAGTAGGGGGTGCTGTCCGCGCAGCATCGCGGCAAGCGCTCGCTCAGCGGGCGAACAGCATGCGGCGCCCGAGGCTGAGCCCGAGGCTGGCGTAGCCGCGCAGCAGGCCCGACTCCACATCGGTGAGCACCGTCTCGAGCGCCGAGGCGAAGCGGCGCAGATCATGCTCAGGGATCGTGAGCGGCGGCAGCACCTTGATCACGTTCAGGTGGTGGCCGGCGACCTGCGTGAGGATGTGGTGCTCGCGGAACAGCGGGACCGTCACCATCTGCGCGAACAGGCCAGGCTGACGGCGCTCGATCGCCTCCCACACACGGCGGGCGGCGCGACCCGCGGGCGGGCCGAGCTCGAGTCCCCACATCAGGCCGACGCCTCGGACCTGGTGGACGATCTCGAAGCGCTCCTGCAGCGGTCGCGTGAGCTCCATCAGCAACTGGCCCAGCCGGCGTGCCCGCTCGACCAGATCCTCCTGTTCGATCACCATCAGGCTCGCGAGCCCGGCGCCGGCGGCGAAGTCGCCCCCACCGAAGGTCGAGCCGTGCACGACGCTGCGCTCCATCGAGTCGAAGGTGGCGTTGAAGACCGCGCGGCTGGCGAGCAGCGCGCCGACCGGCACGTAGCCGCCGGAGAGCGACTTCGATAGCGTGACCATGTCGGGCTCGACACCCCAATGCTCGGCGGCCAGGAACCTCCCGGTGCGGCCCATGCCAGTCTGCACCTCGTCGAGGATCAGCAGCGCACCCGCCCTTTGGCATAGCTCCTGGGCGCCGCGCAGGTAGCCCTCAGGGGCGGGGTAGACGCCCTTGCCCTGGACCGGCTCGACGATGAAGCCGGCGACATCGCCGCGATCGAGCTCCGCGGAGAGCGCATCGAGGTCGCCGAACGGCACCGGGTCACAGCCTGGCAGGAACGGTCCGAAGCGCTCGCGAAACTCTTCGTTGCCGTTGACCGACAGCGAGCCGTAGGAGAGGCCGTGGAAGCCACGCCGGCAATAGATGATGCGCGTGTGCCCGGTGGCTGCGCGCGCCAGCTTGAGCGCGCCCTCGACAGACTCGGTACCCGAGCTGGTCAGGACCGCCGCGTCGATGGAGGCCGGCGCCTTCTCGACCAAGCGCTGGGCCAGCAGGCCGGCGAGCGTGGAGACGCCAAGCTGCGGCAGGCTCGGCGGGTCGCTGTCGATCAGCGCGTGCAGCTGTGCTTTGACGAACGGGTGACTGCGGCCCAGGCCGAACACGCCGAAGCCGGCGTACAGATCGAGGTACTGCTCGCCTTCGCTGTCGATCAGGTAGGGGCCCTCGCCACGGACCCATTCGCGATCGAAACCGAGTGTTTGCAGCACACGACCGAGCTGGCGATTGAGGTGGCGCTGATTGAGCGCGAGCCCCTCGCCGAGGTGTGCTGCGCGCAGCGTCGCGAGATCGTTAATCTCCCCGTTATGGGAGCCATTGGAGTTCGGGGCTGGAAATGCCATTTTTGGGTACACCGATTCGGAAGCCAACAGTATGGATGCAGTTAGCCGCCTGCGCGACGATTTGAGCCTCACAGAAGACGGTGTGCCCGCGGGCGACGCCGCAAACGACGCTGCCGCCACGCTCGAGCGTGCGGTCGAGAAGCTGCTCTCGCTGCAGCAGCCTGAGGGCTGGTGGAAGGGCGAGCTCGAGACCAACGTCACGATGGATGCCGAGGACATGCTGCTGCGCGAGTTCCTCGGCATCCGCGAGCCCGACGTTACGGAGCGCTGTGCCGAGTGGATCCGCGCCAACCAGCGCGAGGACGGCACCTGGAGCAACTTCTACGGTGGTCCGGCCAACCTTTCGACGACGGTCGAGTCCTACGTCGCGCTGCGCCTTGCGGGTGACTCACCGGAGCAGCCGCACATGCGGCTGGCTGCCGAGTACATCCGCGGCGCCGGAGGGCTTCAGCAGGCGCGCGTATTCACCCACATCTGGATGGCGCTGTTCGGAGTGTGGTCCTGGGAGCAGGTGCCGGCGTTGCCGCCGGAGATGATCTTTCTGCCGAAGTGGATCCCGCTGAACGTCTATGACTTCGCCTGCTGGGCACGGCAAACCGTGGTCGCGCTCTCGGTCGTGCTGGCCAAGCGTCCGGTGCGGCCGTTGCCGTTCACGCTCGAGGAGCTCGATGGTCCCGAGCCATGGGCGCCGCCGAAGGCGACCTCGCTGTTCCACCGCGGGCTGGTGGCGCTCGACCGCGTGCTCCAGGTCTATGAGCGCCGTCCGCTGACGCTGCTGCGTCGCATCGCCCTGAACCGGGTCGACCGCTGGATCGTCGACCGACAGGAGGCGAACGGCGGCTGGGGAGGCATTCAGCCCCCGTGGGTCTACTCGCTGATCGCGCTGAACCTGCTTGGTTACCCGCTTGACCATCCTGTGATGGTGCGTGGCCTGGCGGGCATGCAGAGCTTCACGATCGAGGAGGGCCAGCGACGCGTCGAGGCCTGCCAGTCGCCGGTCTGGGACACCTGCCTGTCGTTGATCGCGCTGCACGACGCCGGCGTCCCCGGCAACGACGAGGTGGTGCTGCGCGCCGCCGACTGGCTGCTCGATCAGCAGATCCTCGAGCGCGGCGACTGGGCTGTGCGCCGGCCCGAGCTCGCGCCCGGCGGCTGGGCGTTTGAGTTCGCCAACACCAACTATCCCGACATCGACGACACGGCCGAGGTTGTGATCGCGCTGAACACCGTCAACCATCCGGAGCCCGCTCGCATCCGCAGGGCGATCGAGTCAGGCGTCGATTGGCTCGCGGGCATGCGCAGCTCCGACGGCGGCTGGGGCGCGTTCGATGTAGATAACTGCCGCACGCTGATCCGCGACCTGCCGTTCTGTGACTTCGGCGAGGTCATCGATCCGCCGAGCGCCGACGTCACCGCGCACATCGTCGAGATGCTGGGGCTGCTCGGGCGCAAGACGGATCCGCTCACTCAGGGCGGGGTGCGCTGGCTGCTCGACAACCAGGAGGCGGACGGCTCCTGGTTCGGACGCTGGGGCGTCAACCACGTGTACGGCACCGGCGCGGTCGTGCCGGCGCTTGTGGCCGCCGGCGTTCCGCATACGCACACCGCGATCCGCCGTGCCGTCAAATGGCTCGAGCGGCACCAAAACGCCGACGGCGGCTGGGGTGAGGATTGCCGCTCCTACGACGACCCGGCCTGGATCGGGCGCGGCGAGAGCACGCCGTCACAGACGGCCTGGGCACTGCTGGCGCTGGAGGCCGCGGGCGTGCGCAATTCGATTGCGACGCAGCGTGGAGTCCGGTGGCTGGCCACCAGTCAGCGCGAAGACGGTGGTTGGGACGAGCCCTACCACACGGGTACGGGCTTCCCATCGGACTTTTACATCAAATACCACCTCTATCGCCTGATCTTCCCGGTGATGGCGCTCGGACGGCTGGCGCGATGAGCGCCACGGCGGCGGGCAGCACGGCGATCACGGGTGTCGCGGCGCTGCCCACCCGCGAACAGGTGCTGCCCCAGGCCGGGCGTGAGAACTTCACCGTCGCCAGCGGCATCCTCGGGCGCCGCCGCGCCCGTCATCTGATGGCGATCTACGGCTTCGCCCGGCTGGTCGACGATGTCGGCGACGAGGCGGCCGGCGACCGCACTGCTCTGCTCGACGTGGTCGCGCTCGAGCTACACCGGGCGTTTGCCAAGCAGGGCCTCGAAGCCCCGCAGCACCCGCTGATGCAGGAGCTGGCCGCGACCGTGCGCGAGTGCCGGCTGCCGATCGGCCCCTTCGAGCGGCTGATCGAGGCAAACCGCATGGATCAGGTGCTGACCCGCTATGAGAGCTTCCCGCAGCTGCTGGACTACTGCCAACTGTCGGCGGCGCCCGTCGGCGAGCTCGTGCTGGGGGTGTTCGGCGCCGCCACCGCCAACCGGGTGGTGCTGTCAGATCGCGTCTGCGCGGGTCTGCAGATCGTCGAGCACCTGCAGGACATCGCCGAGGATCACAGCCATGGCCGCGTCTACATGCCGCGCGAGGACCTCGAGCGCTTCGGCTGCAGCGAGCAGGATCTGGCGGCGGCCGAGCAGCCGTCCGCCAATCTGCGGGCGCTGATCTCCTTCGAGGCGGCCAGGGCGAGAGCTCTGCTCGGCAGCGGCGGGCCGCTTGCCCGCACGCTCCCGCCGGCACCGCGGCTCGCGGTCGCCGGCTTCACGGCCGGTGGCCTGCATGCGCTCAAGCGGCTCGAGCGCGGCCGAGCCACGCGACCCGCTTACATATGGACGATGCTCAGAGCGGCGGCGGGACGATGACGGTGGCGGCGCTCGAGCTCGAGCACGCCTACCGCGAGTGCGAGCAGATCACCCGCCGCGAGGCGGCCAACTTCTACTACGGCATCCGCCTGCTTCCGCGCTTCAAGCGCCAGGCGATGTGTGCGAACTACGCCTTCGCGCGGCGCGTCGATGACATCGGTGACGACGGCGAGTTCGATCGCGCCCAGCAGATCGAGCGCCTCGCGCAGGAACGCGCCAGCCTCGCGGCACTCGCCACCGGGGCCGTCGGCGCCGGCGACCCGGTGTTCGTCGCGCTCGCGCACGCCAGCGAGCACTATCGCCTGCCGCTCGACGCGCTCGAACTGCTGGTCGACGGGGTCGAGTTCGACGTGCTCGGCGCCGAATACGAGACCTTCGACGAGCTGGTTCGCTACTGCCGCTGCGTCGCCGGGTCGGTCGGGCGCCTGTGCCTGGCGATCTTCAGCGACGGTAAGGCCGGCGATGAGGCTCACCGGCTGGCCGATGACCTCGGCGTCGCGATGCAGCTGACGAATATCCTGCGTGACATCGTCGAGGACCGCGAGCGCGGCCGCACCTACATTCCGGTCGAGGATCGCGAGCGCTTCGGCTGCCCCGATCTGGCTGATGCCGGTGCGCGCCAGGTCGAGGCGCTGGTGCGCTTCGAGGCCGAGCGCGCCGCGCAGTGGTTCGACCGCGGCATGCGCCTGGTCGAGCTGCTCGATGTCCGCAGCGCCTCCTGCGTGCAGGCCATGACCGGCATCTACCGCCGCATCCTCGACCGCATCCTCGAGGACCCGGGGCAGGTGATGTGCGGCCGCATCTCGCTCTCGCCGCTCGAGAAGACCTGGGTCGCGGCTCGCGGCCTGGTGGCCGCTGGAGGGGAACGCCTGCGATGAGCCGTGGCAGCGTGATCGTGATCGGAGGTGGCCTGGCGGGCATCGCGGCGGCGCTTGCCTGCGCGCGCGAGGGTGCCGAGGTGACGCTGCTCGAGGGGCGGGGGCGGCTAGGCGGAGCGGCGTACTCGTTCACCCGCGGTGAGCTCGTGGTCGACAACGGCCAGCACGTCTTCCTGCGCTGCTGCAGTGCCTATCGGGAGCTGCTCGAGGAGATCGGGGCCACTGAGATGGTCTCGCTGCAGCGGCGCCTCGAGGTTCCGGTGCTCGCGCCCGGCGGGCGGCTCGGCTGGCTGCGGCGCACGGCCCTGCCGGCACCGTTGCACCTGGCCGCCTCGCTGCTGCGCTACCCCTACCTTGGTGTGCGCGAGCGCTTGGCGCTCGGCTGGGCGATGCAGCGCCTGGGCGCCGTGGATATCGACGATCCGGCCAACGACGCGGTCTCGTTCGGCGACTGGCTGCGCCGCCATCGCCAGAGCCGACGCGCGGTCGAAGCGATCTGGGAGCTGATCGTACGCCCGACGGTCAACCTCGCGGTCGATGACGCCTCGCTGGCGCAGGCGGCGCAGGTCTTCCAGGTCGGGCTGCTGCACGACGCCGCCGCTGGCGACATCGGCTGGGCAGCGGTGCCGCTTGGGGAGATTCATGACGTTCACGGTCGCGCAGCGCTCGAGGCGGCGGGGGTCAGCGTGCACCTGCGCAGCACGGCACAGACGATCCTGCATCAGGTGATCCCCGGCGCGCCGTTGAGCTTCCGGGTCGAGGCCAGCGACGGCTTCAGCGGCAGCGCGGATGCTGTCGTGCTCGCGCTTCCGCCGGCGCAGACGGCGCAGATTCTGCCAGCTCAGTCCGCGCTGGCGCCCGACTGGGCGGAGCGGCTCGGCAGCTCCCCGATCATCAACCTGCACGTCGTCTACGACCGCCACGTGCTCGAGCACCCCTTCGCGGCAGCCGTCGACTCGCCGGTGCAGTGGGTCTTCGACCGCACCGCCGGATCGGGCTTGGCCGAGGGGCAGTACCTGGCAGTCTCGCTCTCGGCAGCCGGCGACGAGCTGCATGCCACCGCCGAGGAGCTGCGGGCGCGCTACCTGCCCGCGCTCGCGAATCTGCTGCCAGCCGCCCATGATGCAGAGGTGCGCGACTTCTTCGTGACCCGAGAGCACGCCGCGACGTTCCGGGCCGGTCCCGGCGCGCGCGCCTGGCGCCCCGGTGCGGCCACCGAGGTGCCCGGTCTGGCGTTGGCAGGGGCCTGGACCAACACCGGCTGGCCGGCGACGATGGAGGGCGCGGTACGCAGCGGCCACGCGGCGGCGCGCGAGGTGATCGCGTCGCTCGCGCGCCAGGTGCCGCACGAGTCGGCCAGGGCAACCGCTAGGGTCTGAGTGCCAGGTAAAACGGGGTAAAGAACGTCAGATGAGCACAGCAGTGGCACAGGTTGAGCATTCCGATGGCCCACAGGGAGAGGTGGAGGCCCTCTCTGATGAGGTCGTCGTGCTGGCGCCGCTGGCGCTGGAGGCACGCGCGGTCCGTACCGGCGCCCCCTGGGCAGACGTGCGCCGCATCGGCATGGGACCGCGTCGCGCGGCCCGCTCCGCGCGGCTCTCGGTCGCCGGCGGTAACCGCCCGATCCTGATCGCCGGATTCTGCGGCGCGCTCGATCCCACGCTCGAGCCGGGGGACATCGTGCTTGCCAGTGAGCTGCGTGGCCCCACCGGCACCAGCGCCTGCGACGACCCGACGATCCTCGCCGGCGTGCTGCGCCGTGGCGGCTTGCGCGTACACATCGGGCCGATCGCGTCGAGCCAGCGCCTGGTCGTGGGCGAGCGTCGCCAGACGCTCTTCCGCAGCGGTGCGCTGGCCGTCGACATGGAGTCGGCCTGGCTGGTGCCGGCTGCGCGCCGGCGACCGCTGGTGACGCTGCGCGTCGTGCTCGACACCAGCCGGCACGAGCTGCACCGGCCGCTACAGACGCTGACCGGCGCGGCGACCGCCTACCGCGGGCTCCAGCGCGCCTGCTCGCTGGTCGAGGAATGGGCCAACGCGCTCGGTTCGCGCGAGGTGGTGCTCGCATCGCCGCGGGCCTCCTGTGCCGGCGTGGGACGCGCGATCGAGATCGTCGAGCGCGCGCTCGAGGACCGCGGGGCGCCGATCTACGTGCGCAAGCAGATCGTCCACAACGTGCACGTGGTGCGCTCGCTCGAGCAGCGCGGCGCGATCTTCGTCGATGAGCTCGACGAGGTTCCGCCCGGACAGACGGTGATCTTCTCCGCGCACGGCGTCTCGCCGGCGGTGCGTGATGCGGCACGTGAGCGCGGCCTCGACGTGATCGATGCGACCTGCCCGCTGGTGTCCAAGGTCCATGCCGAGGCGCGGCGCTTCGCCGCCTCGGGCTTTGACATCGTGCTCGTCGGCCATCAGGGCCACGAGGAGGTGGACGGGACCTTCGGTGAGGCGCCGGAGCACATCCAGATCGTCGCCACCCCGGGGGATGTGGCGGGCGTCCAGGTTTCGGATCCGCGGCGCGTCGCCTACCTGAGCCAGACCACGCTCGCGGTCGACGAGACCGAGCAGGTCCTGAGCGCGCTGCGCGCCCGTTTCCCCGACGCCATCGGGCCGGCCTCCAGCGACATCTGCTACGCGACCCAGAACCGCCAGGACGCCGTGCGGGCACTGGCGCGCGACTGCGACCTGATCCTGGTCGTGGGGTCGGCGAACTCCTCCAATTCCAAGCGGCTCGTCGAGGTTGCCGAGCGCGCCGGTGCTCGCGCGCAGCTGATCGACGACGCCGCACAGATTCCACCCGCGATCCTCCGGGGTGTACGCCGGATCGGCGTGACCGCCGGCGCATCCGCGCCGGAGGCGCTGGTCGAGCAGGTGCTGGGCGCACTGGGCGGGCTGGGGAAGGTCACGGTCAGCGAGCGCAACGTCGCAACTGAGACAATGCAGTTCAAGCTACCGCCGGAGGTCCGTGGCCCGTCTGAGGTCAACGGCTCCGGTACCGAGACGACCGACGAAGGAGGCCGCTGACATGGCCGTGCCAATGAGACAGGCCGCGCGGATGGGCGCCTACCTGATGAAGCAGCGCCTGCTGCGCAACGAAAAGTACCCTCTGATCGTCGAGCTGGAGCCACTCTTCCAGTGCAACCTGGCCTGCGAGGGCTGCGGCAAGATCCAGCACCCCGAGCACGAGCTGCGGCGGCGCATGCCGGTCGACCAGGCGGTGGCGGCGGTCGAGGAGTGCGGGGCGCCGATGGTCTCTATCGCCGGTGGTGAGCCGCTGATCCACCCGGAGATCGATGAGATCGTGCGGCAGCTGGTCAAGCGCAAGAAGTTCGTCTACCTCTGCACCAACGCGCTGCTACTCGAGAAGAAGCTCGACAAGTTCAAGCCGTCGCCCTACTTCTCCTGGGCGATCCACATCGACGGCCTGCGCGAGCGCCACGACGCGTCGGTCGCCCGCGAGGGCGTCTTCGACAAGGCGGTCGCGGCGATCAAGGTGGCAAAGGCCCAGGGCTTCCGCGTCACCACCAACACGACCGTCTTCACCCAGGACTCGCCGGAGAGCGTGCGCTCCGTGCTGGACTTTCTCAACGACGAGCTCGAGGTCGATCAGATGATGATCTCGCCCGCGTATGCGTACGAGAAGGCACCCGATCAGGAGCACTTCCTGGGGGTGCGGCAGACGCGTGAGCTGTTCAAGGCAGCCTTCGCCGACGGCCGGCGCAAGAAGTGGCGCCTGAACCACTCGCCGCTGTTCCTCGACTTCCTCGAGGGCAAGGCCGACTTCCAGTGCACGCCCTGGGGAATCCCCAGCTATTCCCTGTTCGGCTGGCAGCGGCCGTGCTACCTGATGAGTGACGGTTACACCGCCACCTACAGGGAGCTGCTCGAGACCACCGACTGGGACAAGTACGGTCGCGGCAACGATCCGCGCTGCGAGAACTGCATGGCCCACTGCGGCTACGAGCCGACCGCCGTGGTCGCCTCGACACACTCGGTCACGCAGTCGCTGCGGGCGCTCGTGCACTCCTAGCACGCGATGCCCTAACGCCAAGCACCCGGGACACGGGTAGCGTCGAAGACGTGCATGGACTGTTCAGGGATCGGCCTTGGTTGTCGACGATCTTCGCGGCGCTGCTCGCGGCGGTCGCGGTCATCCTGATCGCGCACGCGACCGGGGCGGACGCGATCGGCAGGGCTTTCGAGGACGTGGACCCCGCCTGGATCGCGGTGGTCGCCGGCGTCGAGCTGGCGACCTATCCGGCCTACGTGCTCGCCTACCGCACGGTGGCGGTGATGCACGGTCACGCGCCGCT
This sequence comes from Solirubrobacteraceae bacterium, assembly GCA_050696795.1. Classification (GTDB taxonomy): domain Bacteria; phylum Actinomycetota; class Thermoleophilia; order Solirubrobacterales; family Solirubrobacteraceae; genus Palsa-465. The sequence goes on from JBOGYJ010000270.1 coordinate 11,257, forward strand.
CTCGCTGCCGATCCTCTCGCGCATCGTCGTCGCCGGCTTCGGCCCATTCGCGCTGGATGGCGGCTTCGGGGTGGACAAGCGCATGCTCCACGCGCTCGACGAAGATGCCCGCAGCGCCCGCGTTCGCGTGATGGCGCTTGGCACGTTCGAGTGGGCGATCCTCGCGCCGTGTGCATGCATCACCGCGATCGTGCTGCTGGCCGAGGGCGCGAACATCCTGCCGTCGCTGCTGTGGCCGTGGGCCTTGGCGGTTCCTCCCGCGGGCGCGCTGGCGCTGTGGGCGAGCAAACCAAGCCGGTCGCGCTGGATCCTGGACCGCGGCGGGCGCCGGTGGGATCTGGTCGTGCAGATGCTCGAGGGCATCGATGGCGTGCGCGGCATGGTCACCCAGGATCCCCTGCGCAAGCTCGGGGCCTGGTTCGGGATCATGGTCTACTGGGCCGCCGACATGTGCGCACTGTGGGCGGCGCTGCGCACCTTTGGCCTGGACCTCAGCGTCGGCAAGCTGATCATCGCCTACTCGACCGGGTACGCCGCCACGCGGCGCTCGCTGCCGCTCGGCGGCGCCGGGGCTACCGAGGCGCTGATGACCTACGCGCTCTACTGGGTGCGTGAGCCGCTGGCACCCGCGTTGGCGGCGGTGATGCTGTACCGGCTCTTCAACTTCCTGCTGATCGCGATTCCGGCGGTGATCGCCCACCGGCAGCTGCCACAGCTGATCGGAAGCAGCCGCTCGCGCTCTACCCCACCCCCCGTCTGAACAGCGTGGCGTTGCGGTCCCACCTCGTGCCGCTGAAGTGGCCCGCGCGCTCGCCCTGGGCGTCGAGGTAGGAGAGCTCGCGGGAGACCGGTCCGAGCGGACCGTTGCCGACGTGGTCGAGCATCCAGGTCCTGATCGCCACGCCGCCGTTTGCGGTGGCGTAGAGGCGCAGCGCGCGGCACTGCTGGGGGAAGTCGATCAGCGAGCAGGTGGTGATCAGCCAATAGCCGCCGGCGCCGGTCGCGCGCGGGAGGATGCGGTTGCGGTGCGTGTGCCCGGCCAGCGCCGCGATCACGCGCGGCGAGCGGTCGAGCAGCTCGAAGATCGCCTCGCCCCCGCTGCTGTCCTCGATCGGCTGGTGCGTGACGACGATCACCCAGCGCTCTCCCGCGCCGGCGATCTGCTGCTCGAGCCACGCCGGCTGATCGGTTTGGATCAGGCCGCCGGAGCCACCACCGCGGCGCACGACGTCGAGCACGATCAGCCGCAGGGCGGCCCCGACATCACGGACATAGTCCAGCCGCTGGGAGGCTGATGCGCTGCTTGCGCCGCTCAGCAGCGGCTGAGCGGCCGCGCGTGAGGCGTTCCACAACCGGCCGATCACCTCCGCGAAGGCGAGCTCGTAGCGGTGATGGTCCGGTGGCACCTGCACGGTCGGCCCGGCCAGTGCCTGCTGCACGAACGACTCGACGAAGCTCGAGCTCGGAGGACCGTCGGGCGATCCGGTCGCATTCAGCTTCATCCCGGCTGGCAACCGCAGGTCGGTGGGCATGTTCCACAGCGCCCGGTCGCCGACCGCAAGGCTCTGGGTGGTGGAACTCGGGACCAGTTCCCCCTGCACGAGCGCGTCGTGATCACCCAACACCGGTACCCAGTCGCCGCCGGCGCCGCGGCTCGTGAACGCTCTGACGGCATGTCTCAGCATGCCGGGGTGCCGCGGGGCGTCGATGTCGGGCCGGTAATAGAAGGGATCGGGGTCGGAGGGCAGCTGCACGCCGTAGTAGCCGTCGGGTCCGCTGCCCGGATGCACATGCCCGCCGTTCAGCAGGGCGAGCCCATGCACGAGTTCGTTGTTCTGGTCGTTGTCGACCAGGTCGCCGCCCTGGATCACCAGCTCCGGGTGTTGGGCGCGCGTGGCGTTGATCGCGCCGTGCAGGACCTGCGCCGTCAGCGCCTCCTGCGGCCTGAACGTCGATTGCAGCGGCGGACCGAGCCTGGCCAGGAACGGCACGCGGGCGGGGGAGGAGGCATCCATCACGTGTGCGTCCGTGACGTGCACGAGCCGCGCCAGCTCGCGGGTCAGGCGCTGGCTCCCACCGAGCTTGGTGCGATCGGCCAGCGGCTCGCCCGGACCGACCTGCAGCTGGCCGTCGCCGGCCGCGTCGATCCAGGTCGACGCCAGCGTCGACCCGTCCGCCGCGGGCATGTTCGCGCCATTGCCGCCGCAGCTCGTGAGCGTGACCGCTGCCGCGCCTGTGGCCGCGCCGCCGGGCGGCGCGACCGGTGGCCGCGTGGGCAGCAGCACGTTCTAGACCAGGCCCTCCGCGTCAAGCGCCAGCACGCTTCTCACCGTAGCGCCGGCTTGGAACGAATCCCTTAACGCTGCGGCAGGCGGTGGCGACGCTTCGTGCCCGTGTGGCCGCGGTTGCGGCGCACCTCCAGCCGCAGTTGCAGGATCCGGGCGGTCCCCACCAGCAGCGTCACAGCCGCGCCCACGACCGCCGCGATCAGCAGTGCCAGCGCCAGCGAGATGTGACCGTGCGCGCCCAGGAACGAGATCGTCACCGAGCTCGAGTTCTCGGCGATGAAGATGATCAGCAGCACCAGCAACACCGTCGCGACGCCGATTGCCACCCACACTCGACCCGCGTTGGTCGCCCGCGGCGCCTGAGAGGAAGCTGGCGCCTGAGAGGAAGCTGGCGCCTCGGCCACGGCCATCTGCGCCGGGTCGGTTTCGTGCGGCCCTACCCCGGGGGAAAAGCGAGTCGGATCAGCGCCTGGAACAGGCTCTCTGTCTGAGCCTTGAGTCACGCATTGAGCATACCCGCGCGGCGCTGCGGTGAACCCGTCGGCGCTCAGCGGTTGCCCGAGATCAGGTCCCAGGCCCGCATCAGCCTCTGGCGGCGGAAATCCGATTGTGACTCCGCCGGATCGTCACGCATCACCGCAGGGTTGGCCGAGGGCTTCGGAAGCTCGGCGCAGGCCGCACTGTCGAGCTTGAGCAGCACGCCGCGGTCGAAGATCGCCTGGACGTCGTCGGCGTCGGCGAAGCGATGCTCGCTGCCGAAGATGTGCTCGCCGATGACGATCCCGTCGAAGACGTCCTCGTCCTGCGCCGCCAGTACGTGCTTGACCTTCCCGATCTGCTCACCGTCGGAGCTGTACACCGGTGTTCCGGCACTGAGAACTTCGTAGGAGGAGGGTTCGCCGAGATCCATGCCCGCAGCTTATCCGAGCGCTCTCATCCAGCCAGTTGTCGGGAGCCGCCCGAACTGTCTCATCAGACCGGGCGAGCTCTGCGCGGGCCCAGCGGAGGATCCTTCGGCGTGGCGCTGCCGGCCGCCTTGCGAATCATCGACAGCGGAGCCGCGACATCCTCGAGCGGCTTGCCCGCCGCGTCGACCGCTAGGACCGCGGCGATCAGGCCGCCGAGGATCATCGCGCCGGCACCGATCAGGTAGCCGACGAACAGGCTGTTCGGATCCTTGCCGGTGCCGATCAGGCTGCCGTAGAGGTGGGTGCCGAGCAAGCCGAAGCACTGGGCGATGGCAAAGAAGACCGCGATCGCCTGCGCGCGGACCTCGAGCGGGAATACCTCGCTCGCCGTCAGGTAGCCGGCGCTTGCTCCGGCAGAGGCGAAGAAGAAGATCACCGCCCAGGCGGCCGTCTGGGTGGTGGCGTTGAAGTCACCCTGCTTGAACAGGATCGCTGTGACGATCAGCAGCGCGCCGGAGATGAGGTAGGTTCCCGCGATCATGCGCTTGCGGCCCAGAATGTCGAACAGCCGGCCGATCGTCAGCGGTCCGAGCAGGTTCCCGGCTGCGAACGCGAAGAAGTAATAGGGCACATCGTCGACGCCGACGTGGAAGAAGAACTTCAGCACGAGGCCATAGGTGAAGAAGATCGCGTTGTAGAGAAACGATTGGGTGATCATCAGCGACGCGGTCAGCGTCGAGCGCCCGGGGTACTGCTTGAAGAGCGCGCGAAGCAGCGCGGCGTAGCCGATGTGCTCGCTTGGGCGGATCTCAATCGTCTCGTCCTCGCCGACCGGCTCCAGCGGGCCCGTGGTCGCCTCCACTTCCTGCTCGATCGCCGCGATGCACGCCTCCGCCTCCCGCTCACGACCATGCATGATCTGCCAGCGCGGGCTCTCGGGCAGGTTGCGGCGGACATAGATGACGCACAGGCTCAGAGCCGGGCCGATCAGAAAGGCGAGTCGCCAGCCCAGATTGGCGTTGACCTTGGTCAGGAACCAGAGCGTGGCCGCGGTGGCGATCAGCGCGCCTGCCCAGTAGGTCCCGTTCACGCCTATGTCGATCTGTCCCCGGTGGCGCGCGGGGATCATCTCGTCGATCGCCGAGTTGATCGCGGCGTACTCGCCGCCGATGCCGGCGCCGGCCAGAACGCGCGTGGCATAGAGGAACACGACCCAGCCGCCGCCGGCCTGCGTTGCGGCGGTGAGGCCACTACCGATCAGGTAGACGCCCAAGGTGACCATGAACAGGTTCTTACGTCCCAGGCTGTCCGATAACCGGCCGAAGAAGAGCGCGCCGATCACCTCGCCCACCAGGTACCAGGTGGCGATGTCGGCCGACTGGCTGGCTGACAGGGCAAGCGTGCTCTTTTGCGTGAAGTCGGCGCTGAGGTTGGCTGCGATCGTGACCTCCAACCCGTCCAGGATCCACGCAACGCCGAGTGCAAGGACCATGCGCGTGTGGAACTTCGACCACGGCAAACGATCCAGTCGGGCTGGGATGTTGCTCTTGATAACCCGATCCTCGCTCCCGTGAAGCGTTGCGGACATCGTCTCTCCTCTTTGGGGCGCTAAACCTGCGCTAAATCACTCAGCGTGGTATTTGCTTTACCCCGGATCGAGGCTTGACTAGACCTACGGATGGAGGAGACGGTGAACAGCATCGACGTGCCGGGGGTAACCGGCCCGGATGGCGTGCGAGCTGTGAGCAAGGCTGCCAGCCGAGTCGTCATCCGCGTGGGGGGCGTGGCCGACCGAGGCGTGGTCCTCGCGCTGTGGGATACGGCGATCGCCTGGTTGGTCCAGCGCGGCCAGCCGCAGCAGTGGGGTCGCGAGCCGGCGTCGTCTCGTCCGCGAACCCGAGAGATGGTCGATCAATGGCTGGGCGAGCCTGGACTGCGCATCGCCGAGATCGACGGGCGTCCCGTCGGCGCCAGCGTCGTCGGGACGCAGCCACCTGCTCATGTTCCAGCGACGCCACTGCGCGAGACCTACCTGCTGTTCCTGATCAGCGACCGCCGCCACGCCGGCCTGGGCATCGGCTGCGAGTTGGTGCGTCGGGCGGCGGCCGAGGCCCGCGAGGCGGGCTCGCAGGTGCTTCGCGTGGACTGCTGGGCGGGCGCGCCCGCATTGGTCGCATGGTATGAGCGCCAGGGCTTCACTCGCTCGGAGAACTTCACGGTCGAGGTTCGCGGGCCCTGGCACGGTCAGGTCTTCGAAATGAGGCTCTGACCCCGATGGACCGCTGGCATGGGCCGCGGAAGTACGGTGCGTTGTTCTGGCGTCGTGGCGGTGGTATTGTCTTTTTATACAATCAACTTGTAAAAAAGGGTAGGGAGGATGACCACCTTCGCAGTTCCCTCCAGACGGGAGCGGCACCGGGGCGATGCGCACCGGGATCGCGGATCAGTTGTCCGTTCCGGCCGTGCCGCGGCCATGCCGATCACCCAGGTCAACCCTCGACACCACGGCGGCACGGTCGCGTTCGAGGTCTGGTTCAGGAGCGACATGAGCGGCTCTGAGCTCGAGCTGCTTCGTCGCCAGCTCGCCATGACAAGCCACGTCGAGCAAAAGCTGCCTGCGGACCCGAACAGTCCTGCCCACGCCCAGCTCGACCGGGACTCGAGGCTTCTGCTCGAGCACGGTTCGGTCGACGGCCAGTGGGTGCTCCAGGCGCGCACATGGGGACGGCCGTCCGAGCGTACGGTGCACGAGTGGCGTGTCCGTGTGGCACAGGTCGTTCATCAGCTCGATGCAGCGGTGGTGCTCCCGGAGCCGATGCCAGCGGAGTCGTACGCTGTGTCCATGCGACCGGTCGGCCACGCGACGAATACACGATGGGCGGCTGCTCGCCGTCGACTCGTCGGGCTCCCCTGAGTCCGGCGCGCGTTGCAATGTCCGTGACGGTCGACCGTGTGCTTGCCAACCTGACGACGCTTCGTCTCGGAGGGCCCGCTGGTCGGCTGGTGGAAGCCACCTCGGAGGCCCAGATCGTCGGTGCGCTGGTTGATGCCGATGCCGCCGGTGACCCTCTGCTCCTGCTCGGAGGCGGCTCGAACGTCGTGATCGCTGACGCCGGATTCCCCGGCACCGTGATCCAGATCGCCAACCGGGGGGTTTCCACGGAGTCGGCGGGAGACCGCGTTCAGCTCACGGCTGCGGCGGGAGAGCCCTGGGCGGAGCTGGTCGCGCGCGCCATGACCGACGGCCTGGCCGGACTCGAGTGCTTGGCAGGGATCCCCGGTAGCGTCGGCGCCACGCCGATCCAGAACGTCGGCGCCTATGGGCAGCAGGTCTCCGACACGATCGTGTCGGTCCGCGTCTATGACCGTCGTGCCGGGCGCATCGTGGATCTGCAGCACGGGGAATGCGCCTTTGGCTACCGGTCGAGCGTCTTCCGTGGGCTCGCACGTCATGTCGTGCTGGGCGTCACCTTCGAGCTCGAACGCTCCTCACTCGCGCGCCCGATCGTCTATCCGGACCTGGCCCGCTCGCTCGAGGTCGAGCCGGACAGCCGGCGGCCATTGCCGGAGGTTGTCGAGGCCGTGCTCGCGCTACGCCGCCAGAAGGGCATGGTGCTCGATCCCGGTGACCCGGAATCGGTCAGTGCGGGCTCGTTCTTCGTCAACCCGGTCATGTCGCGCGAGCGCTTCGCCCAGCTCGAGTGGCGTTCCGTCGAACGGCTGGGCCCGACGCTGTCCCCGCCGCGGTGGCCAAGGCCGGATGGCAACGTAAAGACGTCTGCTGCATGGCTGATCGAGCATGCGGGCTTTACGCGCGGCTACGGGGCGGGGCGCGTCGGCATATCGAACAAGCACATGCTGGCGCTCGTCAATCGTGGCGGCGCCAGCACCGCTGAGTTGATCGCGCTCGCGCGCGAGATTCGCGCCCAGGTGCAGCGCGTGTTCGGGGTCGAGCTCAGTCCCGAGCCGACGCTCGTCGGCGTCGAGCTCTAGACGCCTCGCGCGTGACGCCCGAGTGACTACTCCGCGCTGCGCCGTCAGCGATGTCGGGTCCGCGCCCAGCGCTCGCCCTGCTCGTCCACCCATCCCTGGCAGCAGGCGGGAAGCGGTTGCCCGTGATCGATCGCCGCTGCGTGCTCGCCCTGGTCCGCAGCGGACGCATCCGTTGCCGGCGGCTGTGCGTGGCGGGCGCGCCTGAACAGGACGTTGTTCTCCTCGTGGACGTGCTGGTGGATGTTCTGTTCCAGAGCCTCCAGCGCGTCGAGCAGAGCCAGATGTGTGTTGCAGCGGGCGTAGCGGTGGTCATAGTCACGACAGAGACTCCGCAACTCGACCAGTGCGGTTCCCACCGTGTTGTGCTCGTACTCATGACCGGCGAGGACGTCCTCGTGCACCGACGGACCGCCCTGCTCGGCGGCGATGATGGCCGGGAACAGTTCCGTCTCCTCACTGGCCAGGTGCGGCTCCAACCCCGAGCGGATTGCTTCGAACACGCGCTGCGCGTCGGCCAGGGTCGAGTCCTGTGCTCCATGCACTCGAACCACGGTGCTGATCAGCGAATCGATCTTCGGGAAGGTCGCGCGCAGATAGTCGTGATGGATGCTGACGATGTGCTCGCAGAGCTGTGCCGTTCCCACGCTCCGCCAGTCGATCGACTCATCGGCATCGCCCGGCCGTGCGTCTGCCTCGTCCAGCGTCTGCAATGCGGCCTGAACGGTCTCGATCTGCAGCCCCGCCTGCGAGCAGGCCTCGGCCAGCGTGTGCTGACCACCGCAGCAGTAGTCGATGTGCAGGCGTTCAAACAACCGTGCCCGGGTGGGCCGTTCGGTGACGAGTTCTCCGACCAGGCGCCCTGGACCGACGGCATCTGAGGCAACATTATTCACAGGCATCATGTGAAAAATCTACCACATGCCGCTAAGCCAAACCATGCCCAGTGCTCGCCGGGAGGCGGCGACCCTCGTCAGGGGCCACGTAGTGCTCCTTCTTCTGCGAGGAGGATTGCTTGTACAGGCCGATGCTACGACGCGCCGGGTGCGTGTTAGGGTCACGGGATCAGCTCGCTTGCGCGTCACAACGTTGTCGTGTTCGGCCCCGCAGACGCGCAGCCGATGATTTTCGCTCACGGCTTTGGTTGCGATCAGAACATGTGGCGGTTCATGTGGCCCGAGTTCGCGGAGTCCTACCGCGTCATCCTCTTCGACCATGCCGGGCTGGGGGGAGCCAGCGCCGACAGCTACGACTGCGAGCGGCACAGCTCGTTGGACGGCTATGCACAGGACGTACTGGAGATCTGCGAGGACCTCGCGCTACACGAGGTTATCTTCGTCGGGCATTCGGTGAGCGCCATGATCGGCGCGCTGGCCGCGATCCGGGCGCCCTCGCGGGTTGCGAAGTTGGTTCTGATCGGGCCCTCGCCGCGTTACCTCGATGACGATGGCTACCGTGGCGGTTTCTCCCAGGATGACATCGAGGGGCTTCTCGAGTCGCTGGCTAGTAACTATCTGGGTTGGTCGAGCCAGATGGCTCCGGTGATCATCGGCAATCCTGACCGGCCGGAACTTGGAGAGGAGCTCACCAATAGCTTTTGTCGCGCCAACCCAGAGGTGGCTGAGCGTTTCGCGCGGATCACGTTTCTTTCCGACAACCGCGAGGACCTGGAGCGCGTACGGTTGCCATGCCTGGTGCTCCAATGCTCAGACGATGTGATCGCACCCGCAGCTGTGGGTCAGTATGTGCACGAGCATCTACCAGACAGCCAGCTCGTGCTCATGAGAGCCACCGGACATTGCCCAAACCTCAGCGCCCCAGAAGAAACCACCGAGGCGATCCGCGCGTTCCTCAGCCAATGACCAGTCTCGAAGGCCGACTGCTGGAGGAATCCGCAGAGGAGCTCTTCGAGGAAGCCCCGTGCGGCTATCTCACAACTCGGGACGACGGAACGATCATCAAGATCAACCGCACCCTCGAGCGATGGTTGGGGCGAGCCCGCGAGGACCTAATTGGCCAGGTGCGCTTCCAGGAGCTGCTCACGCCCGGAGGTCGTATCTACCACGACACGCACTACGCACCGTTGCTCCAGATGCAGGGAACCGTACGCGAGATCGCCCTCGAGCTGGTCAAAGCAGATGGCACCAGGCTGGCGGCCCTGATCAACTCAGTGCTTCGGCGCGACGAGCTTGGCCAGCGCCAGGTGATTCGCACTACTGTCTTTGACGCCACGGACCGGCGACGCTACGAACAGGAGCTGCTGCGCTCGACCAAGCGCGAGCACGAGATAGCCTCAGCGCTCCAACGAAGCCTGCTGGCAGGAGACCTGCCAGCATCGCCCTCGTTAGAGCTAGCAGTCCACTACAAACCCGCCACCGATGGACTCGAAATCGGCGGAGACTGGTATGACGCCTTCTGGTTGGAGTCACCGCGCATGGTGGCGCTGGTTGTGGGCGATGTCGTCGGGCGCGGTCTGAACGCGGCGGCGACCATGGGACAGCTACGCAGCGCAGTCCGAGCGCTGGCATCCCTCAGGTCTTCACCTGCAGAGGTATTCGGGGCCCTCGATTCTTACTCTCGTCGACACAATCTCGGCCAAATGGCCACCGTGGCCTACGCACAGCTAGACCTCGAGAAGCTGGAACTGCGGTACGGCTGCGCAGGGCACCCACCACCGCTGGTCCTCGAACCCCAACGAGATCCGCGCTTCATCTGGGACGGCAGATCCGTACCCATCAACCCCTACGGCTTGCCGGTATCGCGGACCGAGGCCGTGACCGCTATATCGCCCGGGAGTCATCTGCTCCTCTACACAGACGGCCTAATCGAGGATCGGCGGCGACCGATCGAGACTGGAATGCGCCGGCTAGCCGACGCCGCCTCAAACCACCGGTCAGAGCCGCTCGATGAGATGGTTCGAGAGACCGTACATGCACTCTCGATAACGCCGGAGTCCGACGACCAATGCTTACTCGCGGCCAAGGTCGGGAACACGAGGGCGCGATGCCAGCCCCAGCCGCCGACCTCACAACTGAGCATGACGAAACAACAGCACCCATAAGCCGCCGGCACACTAGTGAAAGCAATCCTCGGCTCGTTCTCGATTCGGTGGCTGCTTCAACGAGTGAGCAGCCGCCGAGTGCCGTGCGGCGGACAGCCACTACTCACCGCTCGGCTGGCCCGCGGACGATGAGGCGATGGAACTCGCCAACCGAGAGCTTCGCGCGATGCGCGACGAGTGGCGCACACACCAGGCGTGAAAGCCGTTCTGGACCCGAACATCCTCGTCTCCGCAGTCATCTCGCCACTTGGTGTCCATACGCAGGTGCTCGGCGCCTGGAGTGATGAGCACTTCGAACTCGTGATCTCCCAAGCCGTCCTGGACGAGTTGCCGGAGGTGCTTGCACGCCCTCGTTCAGGCGCAAGGTCACCGTCGAGTACGTCGACGGACTGGAAGCTGAGTCCGAGCTCGTCGAGGATCCGCACGAGGTGCCGGTCGCGTCGCGCGACCTGACGACGACTACCTGATCGCGCTCGCCCGCAGCGCGGGCGCCGACTACATCGTCTCTGGCGACAAAGACCTGATGAGAGCGACGGCTTCGCTTGGCTGCGGGTCGACTAATCGTCGGATCGATCGAGAGTCCGCGTCTGGCACGGCACACGATCCGGTCGCCGACGAGCGGAGGTGAACCGATGTTTGATCCGTTCGTCCACAACGACAGAGATGACGCGACTCGATCCTGCTCGGGCGATTACTTTTGTCGCCGCCGAAGTCGCCGGCGCGCGATCCCTCATGGCGACCGAGCGCTGTCCTGGTTTCGCCAGCCGTGGCAAACCATCGCGACTTCACCCTAATGCCGTGGCCATAGCGGCTGCCACGTCTGCAGCAGTGCATCGCCCCGGTGTCAGGTGTCGCTGGATGGGTCGATGAGTTGGACGCCGGCAGCTGCGAAGTCTCGGACGTTGAGCGTCGCGATGACGAGGTCGTGCGCGAGCGCGGTCGCGGCGATCAGGCTGTCTTTGATCGGCATTGCCCTGCCGGCGGCGCGCAAGTCGGCCAGTAGCTTGGCCCATCGCAGACCGGTGTCCGCGTCCCAGGTGACACACTGCAGGCGGGCCGCGCCTTCATCGAACCAGCGCTCGAGGCGGCTCCTGCGCTCGCCGCGAGGGAGCAGCAGGATGCCGAAGTGCAGCTCGCCGAGGATGATTGGGTCGACGACGAGTTCGCGTTCGGTACGTGTCAACCAATCCACGACGCGCGGGCCCGGGCGCGGTTTGGTTGCTTCGGAGAGGACGTTCGCGTCGACCAAGTAGCGCACTGGCCGCGAACCTCAGAGGGTGTCGGTCGATTCCGACTGCACGGGGGTGAACCAGTCCGTCGATGGGCACGAACGCAGCCAGCCGACAACCCCGAGGTTTGGTGGCGGCGCAAGCCGGGTCAGCCGGTATTCACCGGCACCGACGCGCTCGACGTCAAACTGCTCGCCCGGCGCGATGCCGTCGGCTTCGCGCAGCTCCGCAGGCAGGATGAGCTGTCCCTTCGTTGAGATCGTCGTCTTCACGGCAGGTAAGATAGCGGCTTACCTCGGCGGTAGCGTCTCACCGGCGTTCAGCATCAAGCCTGACGGACCCGGAAGATGCCCCGCAGTGAGGCCGTGGACGCGGCGCTGCTGGCGAGCCCGTCCATGGGTCGGCCGCTGGATAGGCTGCCGGGGCGGATACATCTCGATGTAGGGCAGCGATATATCACCCGTAGAACCGACGATGCGCTCGAGCTGATCGAGCGCGAGAACGTCAGCCTGCGCAACGTGCTGCCGCGCATCTACGAGTACTTCATCTGCGAGTTCGGCTGCTCCGAGGGTCATCGCGGCGGCGAGTTCTTCACACCAGCTCCGGTCGCCCGCCTGCTCGTCGAGATGCTCGACGCCTACGAGGGTCGTGTCCTTGATCCCGCCTGCGGGTCCTGCGGCTGTTTGTGCAGTCCGCCCGCTTCGTCGAGGCGCACGGCGGCCGGCCCGACAAGATCTCCGTGTTCGATCAGGAGCGCAACCAGGCGACCTGGCGGATCGGGCGCATGAACCTCTCGATCCACGGTCTCTCCGGCGAGGTCAGGTACACGCAGGGTGGGTCGCGCTCGACGACGCCTTCCCGACTCTCAGGGCCGACTTCGTGATGGCCAACCCGCCGTTCAACCAGAGCGAGTGGTCCACCCCGGCGATCCTCGACGACGCCCGCTGGGCCTACGGGACGCCGCCGGCCGGCCATAGAAGCCGGTGGGGTGACTGACCGAGCAAAGAGCAGGACCCGGGGGCTGCTGAAGCCGCGAGGCTATGCCCCCTGAGACCAACAAGCTGCGCGCGCCCCTGTCGCACCTGTATCGCCCTCCGGGGCCTGCCCAGCGGGCATCTCCTCAACTCGCCTACGGCTTCGCCGTGAAAACCCGGCGAGGATCAGCACCAGGGCGGCC
>JBOGYJ010000271.1:0-6615 GCA_050696795.1 Solirubrobacteraceae bacterium
CGTCTCGATCGCCCGACCTCCGGCAGCGGCGCCATCGCAATGCCACGAGAGCGGTCACGGCACGCTCGTCTGTCTGGTGGCTGGAGTTGTCCGGAAGCGCCCACGTACCGCGGCCGTTCCGGTCTTACCGCGACTGCCCCTCAGCGTCGAGAGCGGCAGTGTCGGCGTGCTCGATGACGCTGCCCAGGGCTTCCGCTTGTGCGTGAAAGGGGAAGCGAGCCGCCGTTGCGGCCCGTGCGGCTGGCGCTCGTCGACAGCAGGGGCGAGACGTGCCTGGGATCGGGTGCTCCCTCGCATCGGTTTGCGAGAGCGAGGGCAACCCAGCCAGCGTGAACTGGCGTCGCGGCCGGACCGACGGGTGCGGCGGGAGCATCAGCGGCCCGTAGATCGTCTCGGTTTCGGAGGAGCGCACGCGGCCACCGTTAGCGCTTGGCTTTGGTGGCATTGGGGCAACAGTAGTTGCGTTATGGTCATCGTTGCTGTAGCGTAGCCGTACCCATGCGGAGCAGGTTGCCGGGCCAAGGTCCCTGAAGCCTGCAATGGCAGTCGTGTACAGATCTGACGCTCGGGTTGACCCGGGGCGCCCAGCACTTGAAAGGCAGCCGCAAGTGAACATCGACTATTCCCTGCTCGACCGGATTCGGGAACACAGCACCGAACTTGAGAACCACCACATCGATGAGCTCGTTGCCGGACGGCTCAGCCGCCGCGACTTTCTGCGCCGCGGTGGGGTGATTGGCATGTCGGCTTCGGTCATGGGTGGGCTATTGGCTGCGTGTGGGGGGGCTAACAGCTCGGGTTCGTCCGCGTCGACTGGCGCAGCGAGCCGGACGCCGACCAAGGGCGGGACCGTGCGCGTGGCCGTCCAGGCTCCGGCTTCTGACGTCAACCCGCTCACGCTGTCGTCGGACGGCGACCTGGAGATGCTCTACCAGGTGGGCGACTACCTGGTCAACGACAACACTGGTCGGCCGGGTCCGCCTTTGCAGCCGATGCTGGCGACGAGCTGGAAGCCCAACCATGACGCCACCGTGTGGACGTTCAAGCTGCGGCCTAACGTGAAGTTTCACAACGGGCAGGCGATGAGCGCCGATGACGTCGTCTACACCATGCAGCAGCAGTGCAACCCCAAGAACGCTTCTAACGCGCTGTCGGTGTTCGGTGGGATCGTGGTCCCTGCCGGGGTCAGGAAGGTCGATGACCTGACCGTGGCATTTCACTTGGAGCAGCCGATCGGCAGCTTTCCCTACCTGGTGTCCCCGGACAACTACAACTGCATCATCGTCCCCAAGGGGACCGATTTTGCCAAGTTCCAGCAGGCGATGATCGCCACCGGCGCGTTCAAGCTCAAGAGCTACACGCAGAACGTCGGCGCCAACTTCGTCGCGAATCCGTCCTACTGGGGTGGCCCGCCGCACCTAGACGCGACCGCCTTCGCGTTCTTCCAGAGCCAGGCCCCCCAGATCCTCGCCTTGCAGGGCGGGTCGGTCGATGTGGTTGCGCTGTTCGCCGCCCAGGGTGCCGAGGCGCTGCTGAGCGATTCGCAGTACAAGGTCCTCAAACTCGAGACCTCGATTCACCGGGAGCTTTCGATGCGCTGTGACCGGCCACCGTTCAGCGATCCCCGGGTTCGCCAGGCGGTGGCGTTGACCCTGGACCGGCCGGGCCTGGTCAAGGCGCTGCTCCACGGCTATGGCAGCGTGGGCAACGACAGCCCGTTCGCGCCGATCTTCGCCTCGACCGACAGCTCGGTTCCGCAGCGTACGCAGAACATCGCCAAGGCCAGGCAGTTGCTGGCCGCCGCTGGCCATCCCAACGGCATCGCCGCGACGATGTTCACCGAGGAGTTCCAGGAGGTGCCGGGGCTGGCGCAGGCGATCGCGGCCAGCGCCAAGCAGGCGGGGATTAGCATCAACCTCAAGGTCGAGAACCAAGCCTCCTATTACGGCAAGTCGACGTACGGCAACTCTGACTGGCTGGACGGCGAGATGAGCCTGGTCGACTACGGCGACCGCGGTGTGCCCAACGTCGTTCTGGAGTCGGCGCTGACCTCGGGAGGGCCGTGGAACGCCGCGCATTTCAGAAACAACACCTACGACGCGCTGGTCAAGCAGTACGTAGCCACGATCGACCTGCAGACCCAGAGGTCGATCGCCGGCAAGATCGAGACCCTGCTGCTCGACCAGACGCCGATCATCATTCCGTACTGGATCGACGATCTCACTGCCACTACCTCGGCGGTGAAGGGCGTGGTTGCGACCTCCAGCGCCGCGGTCTCTCTCAAGGACGCTTCCAAAGTCGCCGGCTAGGGCTTTGGGCAACTAGTCACTGGATTGTCGCTGCGAGTTCGTCATGGACCGCCTCGAGAAGGAGCTGTCGGAAAGCGGCGCGCAGGAGCGAGCGGCGGCGCTGACTGGGATCGCTGGGAAGCGGGCGCGGTTCGCGAGCAGTACGGCCTGGCGTGAGGTTGACGAGCTGTACATCGTGTATGAGGGTAAGCGCGAGATCTACGACGTCCTCAGTGGTGACCGCTTCACGATGGGCATCCGGGAGCTGATCGAGTTCGACGCCCGCGGCTCTGAGTACATCGTCTCGATCCCCCACGCCGGGCTGCTCGTCCCCGAGGCCTTCCGAGACCGCTTCGCACTTGATGAAAACGCATTGGTCGAGGTCGACCTCTACAGCGACCTGTGCTATGAGATGGCCGACGGAATGCACCTGCGCTCCGAGCTCGCGCCGTTCTTCATCGACATGAACCGGACCCGCGGCGGGGCCGGCGAGGGTGACGTGCCACATCATCTGACCAACGCCGCCCACGAGTACTACACCATCGAGGACAGGTTGATGCTGCGCAAGCCCTATACACCGGAGGAGCAGGAGGATGTGCTCGCCTACTACGACCTCTACCACGGCATCCTTGACCGGCTGATCGATCGCATGCGGCGAGAGCGCGGTTACGCACTCCTCTTTGACTGTCACTCGATGACCTCGACGGGACTCGGCCGAGCCGAGGACGAGGGCGAGAAACGCGCCGACTTCGTCGTTGGAACGCTGGACGGCACCTCGGCCCACGGCGCGATCATCGACTCGTTTATGACCACCCTGCACAGCGAGGCCAGCGGACACGGCCTCGGCCTGACAGTCGCGCGCGATGTGCCCTACTCCGGCGGCTTCATCACCCGCAATCACCACGATCCAGAACGCCACATCCACGTCGTGCAGCTAGAGGTAGCGATGGATACCTACATGTATGAGCCGCAGGCGGCGGCTTCCAAGCGCTATGCGCTCAAACCTCGCCGACTGCGCATTATCCGCCGCGCCGTACAGGTGGCTTTCCGCGCCGCTACGGAGGCTGCCGAGCGGATCTATAACTGAGAATTAGGCAGCGTCAACTAGTCGTCACACGATAGCGTTTGACCGTGCTCGCATTCCTCGCATTCACCGCCTCGGACAGTCGGACAGGGCGCTCATCCTCGTGATCGGATCGTATTCGCCTGCTGATCCCGCGGACCGTCCGAGCGACGGCACTGCTTGCTTTTTGACGCTCGGCTATGGCTAGGCTCGCCGTCCGAGTGAATATGCTCGCCAACTCGATCGAATCGGTTATCGAGGCATCATGAACGCAGCGTTGGAGACCCACCCAGTGGAGTCGGTCGGGAGAGGACTGGGAGACGACGCTGCCCGAGCCCAGAGAGGAAGACACCGGGAACGGTATCCGCGATCACGTTCCGGCGCTCGAGTTCCGGCACCTGCAGGCCGTCGGAGGCGGCGAGTCAGAGACACCGCCCCGGAGACCGAGGGCTAGCCCCGCCAATGGGCCCGGAGCGAGCGCAAAGCCTGCGTCGGGGCATCGAGATCCTGATCGCGCTCGGTAGCGACGAGGCGCTCGAACGCGACGGGCTTGGGGTGGTCCGGATCGCGGAGATGGTTGGCACCGAGAAGAGTCAAGTTTCGCGCGCGCTGAGCGCGTTCGCCGACGCCGGACTGGTCGACCGCGACCCCGCCTCGCGCGCCTACTGTCTCGGATGGCGTCTGTTCGCGTTGGCGGCACGCTCGGGACGACCGCGACTGATCGCACGCGCCCCGGCCGTCCTGAAGGGGCTGGTGGCGGCGACCGGGGAGACCGCGAACCTCTCAGTGCTCCAAGGCGCGCAGACGCTGACGCTCCTGTCGGAGGCACCTTCGTCTCCGATCAGCGCCAAAGGATGGAGCGGCCGGACGCTCCCGCTCGTTTGCACTTCGGCAGGACGGGCGCTGCTGTTCGATCACGATCGGCCGGCTCTGGAGACCCTGCTGGAGCATACGAGCTTCGATGGCTACGCGCCGGGAGCCCCCGGCGACCTGTCCGAGCTGCACCGGCGCATCCTTGCGGCGCGCGGCCGCGGCTACGCGATCGTCGATGGGGAGTTCGAGCGGGGCCTAGTGGGCGTGGCGGCGCCGGTGCGCGACCCTTCGGGCCGGATCCTCGCGGCCGTCAACGTAGCGGGGCTGAAGTTCCGGCTCGGGAGCCGGCCGACGGCGACGGCCAGCGCGGTGTGCGCAGCCGCCGCCGCGCTGTCGAAATCGATCTTCAGCCAGGGCTAGCCCGAAGTTGCGGGTAAAGAACGGCTGCTGATCGGCCGCGATCGCTTGTGGCTGCTGGGATGGCAGCTTCTGTTAGGCTGTGATGTGTAGCCAAGAGTGATCTTGACGCCATTCGACTGATATGCGATAATCCAGAGCATGAGCCGAATGCTTGGCGCGATGCATGTGGCCAAGATCAGCCGCTGGCACGGCGACCGCGAGTACGCCTCCTACCTGGTGCGCCGCTCGATCCGCGAGGGCCGGCGCGTGCGCCACGAGACGATCGCGAACGTCTCGGGGCTGCCGGCGGAGGCGATCGAGGCGCTGACGCTGGCGCTCAAGGGCGTGGCGCTGGTGCCGGCGGGCGAGGCGTTTGAGATCGTGGGGTCGCGCAAGCACGGGCACGTGGAGGCAGTGCTCGAGGCGGCGCGCAGGCTCGGCGTGGCGCGCCTGCTCGACCGCGAGCCCTCGCGCGAGCGAGATCTGTGTGTGGCGATGATCGCCGGGCGCGTGCTCGACGGCGGCTCAAAGCTCGCGTGCACGCGCCAGCTCGAGGCGTGCACGCTCGGCGAGGAGCTCGGGGTGCAGGGCGCGGTCCACGATGACCTGTACGCGGCGATGGACTGGCTGCTTGAGCGCCAGGCGCAGGTCGAGCAGCGGCTCGCGCGCCGACACCTTGCAGAGGGTGAGCTGGCGCTCTATGACGTCTCCTGCTCCTACTTCGAGGGGCGCACTTGTCCACTGGCGCGGTTCGGCTATGACCACGGCACCGGCAAGCGCGGGCGGATGCAGGTCGCCTACGGGCTGCTGTGTGACACTGACGGGCGACCGGTCGCGATCGAGTGCTTCGAAGGGTCGCTGAAGGACTCAAAGACGCTGCCCTCCCAGGTCCGAAAGCTCGAGCAGCGGTTCGGGCTTGACCGGGTGATCGTGGTGAGTGATCGCGGGATCGGCACCAACGACAATCTGACGCTCCTGTCTGAGACCGCGGAGTTCGCCTTCATCAGCGCGCTGAAGGCGCCGCAGATCAGAAAGCTCGTCAAGGAGGGCTGCCTGCAGCTGTCTGTGTTCGACGAGGTCAACCTGGCCGAGATCTCCTGCGAGAAGCTGTATCCCGGCCAGCGGCTGGTGGTCTGCCGCAACCCCCTGGTCGCCGAGGAGCGTGCTCGCAAGCGCCAAGCGCTGCTTGCGGGCACCGAGAAGGATCTGGGTGAGATCAAGCGCCGCGTAGACGCGGGCACGCTGACCGGTGAGGCGGAGATCGGCCTTGCGGTCGGCGCGGTCTGGAACCACTACAAGGTCCGCAAGCACTTCCAGGTGGCGATCACCGATGACACTCTCAGCTATGAGCGCAAGCACGAGCAGATCGCCCAGGAGGCCGAGCTCGACGGGCTCTACGTGATCCGTGCAGGACGCGTGGACCCAAGCGAGCTCGCCGCGGCCGCGCTCGTGCGCGCCTACAAGCAGCTCAAAGAAGTCGAGAAGCGGTTTGGCTCATTCAAGGGCCCGTTGGAGGTCCGCCCGATCCACCACCGCCTCGCCGACCGCGTCCGCTCACACCTGCTGATCTGCATGCTCGCCGAGTACGTCCGCTGGCACCTGCGCCACGCGTGGGCCGAGCTGCTCTTCGCAGATGACGCCCCGCGCTCTGACACAGACCCGGTCGCGAAGGCCACCCGCTCGCCCCAGGCGACCCGCAAGGCCGGCCGGCGCCGCAGCGCCCACCACGAGCCCTGCCACACGATCGGAAGCCTCTTCGACGAACTCGAGAACCGCACCCGCAACACGATCCGTGTCAACGGCACCGAGGCGACCTTCCCGCAGCTGAGCACCCCGACCGAGCTGCAAGCCCACGCGCTTCAGCTGATCCGCGAGCACGTCCCCCAGACCACGTAGCCACGAGCCAGACAGCCCCAAAACGCGCAAAAGCCCGGAAAGCGGGGCAAATCGCGAGGTTCTTTAGCTGCAACTTCGGGTTAGATTCAGCCGCGTGATCAGGGTCGCCGCCGCCAGCCTGCCCAAGGGCCCTGATCCGTGCGCGTGCCCTAACGC
>JBOGYJ010000272.1:0-16866 GCA_050696795.1 Solirubrobacteraceae bacterium
TGCCGGGGCAGGCCAGTGTGCTGAACGCGATGCGTCCGACGGTCTTGCCGCCGGCAGGCGGCGCGGGGGGGATAGGGGGGTCGTCCCCCCTGGGCGGCACTGCAACCATGTACTACCTCTCTGCAGAAAGAGTCCCTATGAAAACAGTCCGTGTGAAAAAGCGGCCCGCCCCCGGAGGGGGGGATTCCGGGGACGGGCCAGCTTGCGACGTGATCCTGCTCGGTGCGGGGCGCTAGCTCCGCGGGGCCAGGTGCAGGAGCACTACTTCATCAGTGCCGGAGCCGGGCCCGTTGTTGGTGCCCGACGGCTGGCCGGTCTCGTAGGGATTGGACTGGGTTGGCCAGCCGACGAAGTTCTGCGAGTTGTACTCGAACCACTCCGACGCCGTCTCCACCGGGATCACCGGCAGGTTCGCGGCCACGTACTTCTCGAGCGGCACCAGGGCGGCGGTCTGCTGCGCCACCGTGTTGGCCCCGCTCAGCTTGGCCAGGTCGGCGTCCAGCGCCGGGACCTTCAGCCGCTCGTAGTCGCCGGTGGCGGTCTTCGTGGCGAGCGCGCTGTTCAGCCAGCCGTTGTACATGTTGTAGGGGGTGATGCCGCCGTTGGACCAGTGCTCGGTCATGTCGAAGTCGCCGTCGGCGACGTCGTTGTTCCAGGCGCTGACCGACAGGCCCTGGAAGGTCGCGTCGATGCCCGCGGCCTTCAGTTCCTGCGCGGCGATGGAGTCGACTTCAGACATGTCGGTGTAAGCCGACGGGCTGATGATCGTCAGGGAGACGGTCTTGCCGCCCTGCTGGAAGAAACCGTTGCTGCCCATCTTGAAGCCGGCCTGCTCCATGACCTTCTTGGCCGCCGCAGTCTGGGCATGCGGCGAGACGGTCATCGATGACACCGGTCCGCTCCAGGCGGAGAAGGTCGGCAGCGTGAGGCCGGTCGCGTTGAGCACCGGGTTCTCGAGCCCGGCCTCGCCCTCAGCGCCGAGCTGAGTGCGGTCCACGGCCAGGCTGATCGCCTTGCGGACGGACAGGTTGCTGGTAGGCCACTTGGTCAGGTTGGGCTCGAAGCTCTCGTCACCGCCGGCTGCCTCCCAGAAGTGGTGGTAGGCGGGCGCCTTGTCGACGAACTGCTTCTGCAGGCCGGGGATGAAGTTGCCGGTCCAGGTGATCTGCCCGGAGAACAGCGCGCTGAGGGCGCCGGTGTTGGAGGTGTAGACCGGGAAGAAGACCTTGGCCACCTTCACCTTGGAGGCCTGCCAGTAGTTGGGGTTCTTCTTCAGCGTGAACCCCTGCGGGGTGAAGCTCTGGAGCATGTACGGGCCGGTGCCGACCGGGTTGGCGTCGACGTACGTGGCCGGGTTGCCGGCCTTGCTCCAGATGGCCTTGGGCACGATCGCGGTGCCCGCGATCTCCTCCAGGTTGGTGTACTGCGGCGTGGCGAACGTCAGCGTGACGGTGCTGCCCGAGGTGGTGACGCTGGAGATGGCCAGGCCGCCCAGGTTGATCGACGCGTTGGCCTTGACCGTGTCGAAGGTGTAGGCCACGTCGGCCGGGGTCAGGGGCGAGCCGTTGCTCCACTTGACGCCGGAGCGGATGGTGAAGGTGATCTGCTTGCCGCTGTCGCCCCACTTGTAGCTGGTGGCCAGCCACGGGTAGCTGACCGTCGGGTTGGCCAGGTCGAACTGGATCAGCGGCTCGTAGATGAGCCCGGTCGCGCCCATGCCGTAGGCGGCCTGGGTGGTGACGAACGGGTTGAAGGCCTGGGTGATCGTGCTCTCCGGCGAGCTCTCCATGGTCAGAGTCGCCGACGAGTTGGTGCTCGGGGACCCGCCGCCGGAGCCGCTGCTTCCCGAGCCGCAGGCGGCCAGCCCGAGCGCCAGGATGCCGGCCGCGGCCGCGATCACGAGCCGTCTTTCGTCTGCCAATCTCCTCATGTCAATCGTTCTTCCTGTCGTGATGGATGGTGGGGAATGGGCCTGCGGAGGGGTGGGTCTGGTGTGTGCTGGGCCAGCCGTCGCCGTGGCTAGTCCGTGTCCCCACCCCCCTGTGGTCCGGTGAGTTCAGGTGCTGCGACATCGAGGCGCCAGCAGGCCGCCGACCGGGTGGCGGACACGAACTGCGGCGGCGGGATCTCGGCGCGGCAGTGGTCGTCGGCCAGCGGGCACCGCGGTGCGAAAAGGCAGCCAGTGGCGGGAATGCCTGCCTCCGCGGGCCGAGCACCGTTAATGGAATTCCGTATCCCGCCCGCGCGCAGGGCGGTGCCCAGGTTGTCCGGGTCGGGGGCCGAGGAGACGAGCAGCTGGGTGTAGGGGTGGGCCGGCCGCTGGGTCAGCTCCTCGGCCGGGCCGCGCTCGACGATCTGCCCGCCGTACATGACCAGCACCTCGTCGGCGAAGTACCGGGCCGATGCGATGTCGTGGGTGATGTAGAGCAGGGCCAGCCGGAACCGGCGCCGCAGGTCGTCGAGCAGGCTGAGCATCTCCAGCCGGATCGACACGTCCAGCATGGACACGGGCTCGTCGGCCAGCAGCACGGTGGGCTTGGCCGCCAGCGCCCGGGCGAACGAGACCCGCTGACGCTGCCCGCCGGACAGCTCGTGCGGGTACTTGCCGCTGAACTGGCCGGCCGGGGTCAGCCGGACCTGCTCGAGCAGCGCGTCGACCTCCTGGCTGACCTCGGCCCTGGACTTGCGGCCCTGGTGCAGCCGCACCGGGCGCTCGAGGTGATAGCTGACGGTGTGCACGGGGTTGAGCGAGGCGAACGGGTCCTGGAAGACCAGCTGGACCTCGCTCTTGTGGCGGCGGAAGGCGGCCCGGCCGGACAGGTCCACGGGCTGGCCGTCGAGCATGATCGTGCCCGCGGTGGGGAACTCCTGCCCGGCCAGCAGCCGGGCCACCGTCGACTTGCCCGAGCCGCTCTCGCCGACCAGCGCGATCACGGCCCCGCGGTACAGGCTCAGGCTGACGTCGCGCACCGCGCGCAGCGAGTAGCCGCGGCCGATCCGGAAGTCCTTGGTCAGGGACACGGCCTCCATGGCGGGCGGGCCGCCGTCGGCGGCGATGGACTGGACCTCAGGCCCACCCACCTCCCCTGGCCCCTTCATGGTGCTCATGAGGTCAGCTCCTCGGCGGTCGCCGGGGCCGGCTCGGGCCGGGCCTTCGCGGGCGGGACCGGCGTGTCCGGCAGGACGAACGGGCAGGCCGTCACGTGGTACGGGTCCTGCGAGGTGACGACCCTGGCCAGGCTCATGTCCACGCTGGTGCAGGCGTCGGTGCCGTAGTCACAGCGGGGCAGGAACGGGCAGCCCGGCGGCGGGCTCTTCAGGTCGGGCGGCGAGCCGGGGATGCCGGCCAGCTCCCGGCGCGAACCGTGCAGCGACGGGAACGAGTTCAGCAGGCCCTTGGTATAGGGGTGCGACGGCTCGCGGTGGATCTCGGCGGCGGTGCCGATCTCCAGCAGCTGCCCGGCGTACATGACCGCGATCCGGTCGGCCAGCTCCAGCAGCAGCGACAGGTCGTGGGTGATGAACAGGATCGAGAAGCCGAGGGTCTCCTTCAGCTCCACGATCTGAGCCAGGATGTCGCGCTGGACGACCACGTCGAGCGCAGTGGTCGGCTCGTCCATGATGACGATTTCCGGGTCGGTGGCCAGCGCCATCGCGATCATGATCCGCTGGCGCATGCCGCCGGACAGCTCGTGGGGATAGCTGCGCAGCCGGGACCGCGGGATGCCGACCAGGTCGAGCAGCGAGGCGGCCTTGTCGTTGGCCTCCCCTCTGGTCATCTTCAGGTGCGCGTGGATGACGTCGACGAGCTGGTCGCGGACGTTGAGGACCGGGTTCAGCGCGTTCATCGCGCTCTGGAACACGATCGCGATCTCACGCCAGCGGATCTGCTTGAGACCGGCGTCGTCCGCGGCCAGCACGTCGAATCCGTCGGGGTGCCTGGCGGCGAGCCTGCGGCCGTGATAGGTGACGCTCCCGCCGGTGACGATCGCGGGCGGGCGCAGCAGCCGCACCGCGCCATAGGCGAGCGTCGACTTACCGCAGCCGCTCTCACCGGCGAGGCCGACGATCCGGCCCGGGTGCAGCTCCAGATCGACGTTGCGCACGGCCCGCACGTCGCCGGAGTCCGAGCGGTAGTTGATGCACAGGCCCTTGATGTCCAGCACCGGTCTTGCTTGACCGGTGCTGACCGCAGCGGCTGCCTCTGACGCCGGGAGCATCGACGGGGTCTCCGGTCCGCTGGTTGGGCTCACAGCGTTGCCTCACCGTAGTCGAGAATCACGGGCGTCGGGTCGGCCGGGCGCCAGTTACGGCGGCCGAGCTTGCGCAGGCTGCGCGAGGAACGCAGGCGTGGATTGGAGAGCTCGTCGAGGCCGAAGTTGATCAGCACCAGGCTCATGCCGAGCACCGCCACGACGACGCCGGGAAACACATACCACCACCAGGCACCGAGCGCGACCGCGCTTCCGCTGTCGGCCCAGTAGAGGATGTCACCGTAGTTCCAGTCGCTGAAGTTGGTGATGCCGATAAACGCCAGCGCCACCGACGTCAGGATCGCGTAGAGCACCGTGCCGACGAAGCTCGCCGCGATCAGCCCGATCTGATTTGGCAGCAGCTCGTAGACGATGATCCGCCATGGCCGCTCGCCCATCTCGCGCGCAGCGAGCACGAAGTCTCGATTGCGCAGCGAAAGCGTCTGCGCGCGGAGCACGCGCGCTCCCCAGGCCCAGCCGAGCGCGCTCAGCACGATCGCCGTGGGCACCTCGCCGGTGTGCGGGAGATAGCCGAGGATCACGACCAGCAGCGGCAGCGCCGGCATCACCAGAAAGACGTTGCTGATCAGCGACAGAACCTCATCCGTATATCCGCCGAGGTAGCCCGCGGCCGTACCGACGAGCACCGACAGCGCGGTCGCGATCACGCCGGTCAGCAGCCCGAGGATGACCGTCGCGCGCGTCCCGATCAGGATCTGCGAGAGCACGTCGCCGCCGGTGGAGCTGGTGCCCAACAGGTGGTGGATGTTGGGCGCACCGGGGACCGCCTGCGTCGTGGTCGCATTCGGGTCATAGGGCGCTATCGCCGGCCCGATGATCGCCACCAGGATGTAGACGGCAAGGATCGCGATCCCGATCTTGGCCTTCAGCGGCAGCCGCAAGTAGGTCGCGCCAAGGCTGTGAAGCACCGAGCGGAGCCGGCCGGCGGCACCGAGCTGCTGCATCAGAAGGCGCTCCTCGATCGCGCCCGCGGATCGGCGAACGCGTAGGCGATGTCAGCGAGCAGAGACGCCGAGAGCACGGCCAGGGCGATCACCAGGAAGATCCCCTGCATGAGTGGATAGTCATTGGAGGTGACCGCGTTGTAGAGGGTGAAGCCGACCCCCGGGTAGGAGAAGACGATCTCCATCACCAGCGCGCCGGCCACGACGAATCCCAATGAGAGGGCGAAGCCGGCGATGTTCGGCAGGACCGCGTTGCGCGCACCGTAGGTGAACATCACGCGCCGCTGGGAGAGGCCCTTGGCCTGCGCGACGAGGATGTAATCCTCTGAGATCGTCGTCAGCATCACGTTGCGCATCTGCAACATCCAGCCACCGATCGACGTTGCGATGATCGTCACCGCGGGCAGGATCGAGTGGGTGACGGCGCTCGAGATGAACCCCCAGTTGAACCCGGGGCTCAGACCCAGCGCGTAGCCCTGCCCGAACGGCAGCCACTTCAGCTCGATCGCGAACGCCTGGATCAGCAGGAGCGCGAGGAAGAAATAGGGCGTCGCCTGCAGCAGCGTCATCGCGGGCAGGGCGCGGTCGAGCGCGCCCCCGTGCCGCCAGGCGGTGAAGACACCGAGCAGGGTGCCGATCGCGAAGCTGATGACCGTGGCCACACCGACCAGCGTGAGCGTCCACGGCAGAGTCTGGCCGATGATCGTCGAGACGTGGGTCGGATACCGGCTGGTCGAGACGCCGAGGTTGAAGTGCAGGACGTTGTTCCAGTACTGCAGGTACTGGGTGACGATCGATCCCTTGGGATGGAAGCCGAACTGAACCTCGAGCGACTTGACGACTTGCGGGGTCAGGTTCTGGAACTGGCCGAGCACCGAGTCCACGGCGTTGCCGGGCATGACCCGGGGGATCACGAAGTTGATTGTTACCGCGGCCCAGACAGCCGCAACATAGAACGCAAGTCGTCTCGCGATGAAAGCCATTTACCTCTCCGACTCCTCTTCGGCGTGCAACGCTAGCTGAAACGTTTCTGCGGTGTCAAGCGGAAAGTTTTCTGAAACAGTTTCAGCAATGTGCTTGAATGCCGTTGGTGGCAGAGATCACAACGGCCGAAAACGGCAACAGTCACGGGCGTCCGACGATCCGCGACATCGCGAAACTGGCGGGTGTCTCACCCGCCACGGTGTCACGCGTGATCAACGGACGTCCCGAGGTCTCAGAGCCGGTGCGCGAGAAGGTGTTGCGCGTGGTGGCCGAGCACGGCTACACCGTCACACGCCCGCCGCTGACCGGGATGCACAGCGGCCTCGTCGGGGTGACGCTGCCGCTGATCCACCACTCATACTTCTCGGAGATCCTGGCCGGCATCGGTGAGGCCTTTTACGAACATGAGATCCCGATGGTCCTGTGCCCGACCCTGCACGAGCATGACCGCGAGGTGACGCTGCTCCAGCGCCTGCGCCACGGTACGACCGATGGCGCGATCCTGATCCTGCCCGAGGAGGATCACGACGAGCTGGCGGCGCTGCAGGAGCAGGGCTATCCGTTCGTGATCGTCGATCCGCGGCTGACCCCGGATGAACGCGTTCCGACGGTTTCCGCCTCGCATCTGTCGGGAGCGCGCGAGGCAACCGAGCACCTGCTGCAACTCGGCCACCGGCGGATCGCGGCGATCACCGGTCCGCATGGCTGGATCGCGACCGAGGAGCGGCTGCGGGGTTACCGCGGCGCGCTCGGCGAGGTGGGCATCACACCCGAGGCGGCGCTGCAGATCGATTCGAACTTCCGCGACAACGGCGGACGCGCGGCAACCCAGGAGCTGCTCAGGCTTCCGGACCGGCCGACGGCGATCTTCGCCTTCAACGACATGCTCGCGATCGGCGCGCTGCAGACAATCCGCCAGCATGGGCTGCGCGTTCCGGAGGACATCTCGGTCGTCGGCTTCGACGACACCTACGAGGCCTCGATCATGTACCCGGCGCTGACCACCGTGCGCCAGCCGCTGGCCGAGATGGGCCGCATGGCGGTCGCACAGCTGGTGCGGTTGCTGCAGAGCCAGCGCATCGAGGCTCTGCACGTCGAGCTCGCCACGCGGCTGGTCCTGCGCGACACGACCGGACCCGCTCCGAGCCGAGACTGAAGCCGCGCCGGAGCAACCCGCGCGTACCGGATCAACCCCGCGCGGGTGCCACCAATCCGCTCTCATAGGCGAACACGACGATCTGCACGCGGTCGCGCAGGCCGAGCTTCGCCAGGATCCGGCCGACGTGCGACTTGACGGTCGCCTCGGAGAGCACCAGGCGCGCGGCGATCTCCGCGTTCGACATGCTGCGCGCGACCAGCAGCAGCACCTCGCGCTCGCGCGCGGTCAGCTGCTCGAGCTGCTCGCGCTGCGCCGGTGCAAGCCGATCGGCCGGATCCCCACCGGCCGGCGTCCCGAGACGATGCGCGTAGGTGTCGAGCAGCCGGCGGGTGATGCTGGGCGCGACAACCGCGTCACCACTGCCCACCGCCCGGATCGCCGACAGCAGGTCCGCGGGCTGCGCATCCTTGAGCAGGAAGCCGCTCGCGCCCGCGCGCAACGCCGCGTATACGTACTCGTCGAGGTCGAAGGTGGTGAGGATGATCACCCGTGCGCTGCTGCCCGAGTCGACGATCCGCCGCGTCGCCTCGACGCCGTCGAGGTCGGGCATGCGCACGTCCATCAGCACTACGTCTGGCCGTAGCGCCTCGACCTGCGCGACCGCCTCGAGTCCGTTCGCCGCCTCGCCCGCGACGCCTAGGTCCGGCTGGCTCTCGATCACCATCCGGAAAGCCATCCGCATCAGTTCCTGGTCGTCGACCAGCAGCACGGAGACGCTCACCGGACGACCTCCAGCAGCACGGAGACGCTCACCGGACGACCTCCAGCGGCGCACGCGAGGTCGGCGCCTCGGCGTGCAGCTCGAGATGAACACGCCAGCCGCCGTCGTCGGTGGGGCCGGCGTCGAGCTCGCCGTCGTAGAGGTTCGCGCGCTCGCGCATGCCGAGCAGTCCGCGGCCGTCGGAGCTCGCAAGCGACCGTCCCCGCAGGTCCGCGGCGATCGGCGCGGTTCCGGTGTTGGTGATGTCCAGCTCCACCCGGCCGCCGCGGCAGCGGAGCCGCAGCCGCGCAGCGGTCGGTCGCGAAGCGTGCTTGAGCGTATTCGTCAGCGCCTCCTGTGCGATCCGGAAGACGGCCAGCTGAACGCCGGGCGCCAGCTCCTGGAGGTTGCCGTCGACGTCGACCGTGACGGGAATGCCGGCCGCATCGACCCGCGCGATCAGGTCGTCGAGACGCTCGAGCGTGGGCTGCGGTTCGAGCGGCTCGGACATCGGCTCGCCGCGCAGCACGCCGAGCAGCCTGCGCATCTCCACGAGCGCCTGACGCCCAGTGGCGGACACGCGCTCGATCGCGCCCACGGCCTGCCCCGGGGAAGCCTCGAGCGCGTACCTGGCACCGTCTGCGAGGGCGATCATCACGGTCAGATTGTGCGAGACGATGTCATGCATCTCGCGCGCGATGCGGGCGCGCTCAACCGCGGCGCCGTGCTCAGCCTGCTGGTCGTGCTCGCGCTCGAGCCGCGCCGCCTTCTCCCGCAAGGAGGCCAGCAGCTCCCGCCGCTGGCGGACCATCAAGCCAAGCGCCGCCGCCGCGACGGTCAACCCGGTGACCCCGAACCAATATCTGAACTCCTGAGCCTCCCAGCTCAGCGCCAGCATGATCGCCCCGGTCTCGGCCACCACGACCGCCGCGAGAACAGACCGCGCGTCGCATTCGAGACAGACCCAATAGAGGGCGATCAGAACTGAGACGTCGGCCAGTTGCGGTCCCGAGACGAACCACTGCAGCAGTGCGACCAGCGCGATGCCCGCGTAACTCACGCGCGGCGCCGCATGGCGCAGCAGCAGCGGCAGGCAGAGCGCGGCGCCGAAGCCCAGCATCGCCGGCGTGGCCCGACCCTGGATCGCCAGGCCGGTGACGCTCGCGGCAAGCGTGCCCGCGGCCAGGGCGGCGTCGACCAACAGCGGGTGGCGCACGGTCCACCTGAGGACTCGGTCGATCCGCTGGTTGAGCCATCTGAACAACAGCTCGTCTGAGTGTTCGGCCATACCTCAATCTTCGCGCGAGCAGCGCCGCCGCGCCAGCGCGGGGCTACTCCGCCTCGGGTGCCAGCGCCGGATGCGGATGCGGATGCCCGTGCAGATGGATCTCGGCGCCGCGCTCGAACTGCTCGTGATTCTGTACGTCGCGCCTGGTGATCGTGACCCAGGCAACCAGCGCCACAAAGATCGCGCACCCGATCAGGCCGACGAGCGGGTCACCCTGGTTGAGACCACCGCTGGTCGGCTTGCTGAAGCCGTCGGCAAACGAGGCGCCCAGCGGGCGCGTGACCACGTACGCGAACCAGAAGGCGAAGATCGGGTTCCATTTGAGCTTCCACCAGCCCAGCGCAGGAACCGCGAAGACACCAGCGAACAGGACGGCGGACGGCCAGAAGCCCCAGTTGAGCTGGTACGCCGTGAGGTCACCGGCGGCGGTACCGAACGAAAAGGTGCAGAGCACCGCTGCCCAGTAGAACTTCTCACGACGCCTGGTGTCGATGCTGTGGATCGAAAGCGTGCCCTCGCTGCGATACCAGAACAGAAAGATCAGACCGGTGATCAGGGCGAATGCCGGCGTCGTGATCGAATAGGGGATCGATGCACCGTCGTGAATGCCGTCGGCGGCCATCGTGCCGAAGACCGCCACCATCATCACCGCGAACCAGTAATGCGGCGCCCTGTACTCGCGCTGCCGCAGCTGCAACCAGAGGGCCAACCAGAGCCCGAAGATTCCGACCGCAGCCGCGATCGGAACGTTCTGCTGCCCCATCGCATCCGAGACAGCCTCACCCGTGCCGGTGGTGAGCAGCTTCAGAACCCAGAAGACTCCAACGATCTGGGGAACCTTGGTGGCCAGGTGACGCTTGTTGTCTGTGGTCGTCATACGCTCGCAGTCGGCTCGCTCGGAATCGTCGGAGGAGGCATCGGCAGCCGGCGCCCCGCACCCAAGGTTAGAGGCCGCCAACTTGACGCTCTGCGAACGTTTGATTGATTTTTGCCGGATAAATTCATCCTCAGGTCGCAGCCTGCGTGCTACCCGAGGATGAGGACGCTAGGGTCGATCCGCCGCGTCAGCCGCCTCGTCGAAGACCCGCTGGGCGATCGCGAACGCCACGTTTGCGGCGGGCACGCCGGCATAGACCGCGGTGTGGATCAACACCTCGGCGATCTCCTCCCGCGTCAGGCCATTACCGAGCGCGGCGCGCACGTGCATGGCGATCTCGTTCTCACGACCAAGCGCGGTCAGTGCCGTCAGCGTGATCACGCTGCGGGTCCTGCGGTCGAGACCGTCGCGCGTCCACACGGCCCCCCAGGCGTGCCTGGTGATGAACTCCTGCCACGGCGCCGTGAACTGTGTCGCGTTCGCTGTTGCGCGGTCGACGTGCTCGTCGCCGAGCACCGCGCGGCGCACCTCCATGCCCTGCTGGTAAAGCTCGTCTTCACTCATGCCGAGAGATGCTCCTCGATCAGGCGGTTGACCGTGTCCGCTTGCTGCGCGGTGGCGATGTGGGCCGCATCCTCGATCAGCTCGAGGCGGGCGCCCGGAACCGCCTCCGCGATCAGGCGCTGATGCTCGGGCGGCAGCGCCAGGTCGTCGGCGCCGCCGATCACCAGCGTGGGCACCGAGATGTCCGGCAGGGTGGCGCGCAGGTCCATCGCGGCGATCGCCTCACAACAGCCGCAGTAGCCCTCCGGGTCAGTGGCGACGATCATCGCCCTGTGGGCGGCGACCGCATCCGGGTGGGCCGCTGACCAGGCGGGCGTGAACCAGCGCTCGACGACCGCGGCGGCGATCGTCGCGGTCGTACCCGCCGCGCGCACGGCAGCGACCCGCTCGTGCCAGCGGGATGCCGGCGGCGCATAGGCGGAGGTGCAGATCAGCACGAGCCTGTCGAGGCGCTCGGACGCGTTCGCCGCGAGCCAGATCCCCGCCATGCCGCCGATCGAGAGCCCCACGTAGGAGGCTCGCTCGATGCCCATGTGGTCCATCGTCGCGATCACGTCCGCTCCCAGATCCGAGATCGCGTACGGCGCCGGCGGCGCGGGAGACGCGCCGTGCCCGCGCTGGTCGAAGCTGATCACGCGATGGGAGCGGCTGAGCGCCGCGACCTGCGGCTCCCACATCGACAGGTTGGTGCCCAACGAGCCTCCGAGCAGCACCACGG
Organism: Solirubrobacteraceae bacterium; assembly: GCA_050696795.1. GTDB lineage: Bacteria > Actinomycetota > Thermoleophilia > Solirubrobacterales > Solirubrobacteraceae > Palsa-465. The sequence continues at coordinate 11,509 of JBOGYJ010000272.1, forward strand.
GAGCGTCCCGCCGCCCGCGGGCGGCGTGGTTGAGCAGCACGGTGCTCAAGTTCGCACCGCCGCCAGGGCCCGGTCGACGAGCTGGGCAGCGTCGGCGAGTTGAGATTCGATCCCACCGGCCCCTGCGGCGCTCACTCCCGCTGCCGCCAACGCCGCCAGGTTCTGCCGCATCCTGGCGGCGTCGACCTGGAGCTGCTCGAGCAGGTCGGCCAACCACGCGAGTGCCGAGCCCGTCAGCGTCAGCAGCTCGGTGAGCGTGCCCCACTCGGCCTGCCACTCGCCCGCCGCGCGCTGATGCTCCTGCTCCATACCGGCAAACAGTGTGGCGACCAATCCGGGCACGCGGTGCGCGCAGGCGATCACCGACACCGCCGCGACCGGGTTGCGCTTGTGCGCTATCGCCGAGGACCCGCCGCGGCCCTCGCCACCCTCGCGTAGCTCACCCACCTCGGTCTGGGCGAGCAGCGCGACGTCGCGCGCGATCTTTCCCGCGAAACCGGCGATGGCGCCCAGCGCGGCGGCCAGCTGCACGATCCGCGTGCGCTCCGTGTGCCACGGGAGGATCGGCACGCTCAGGCCGAGGGTCGATGCCATGCGTTCCGCGACCCGCGGCGGGCGCGTGCCGACGGGACCACCCGCCTGCACGGCGAGCCCCGTGTCGCGGATGCGCTCGAGCTCCACGGTGGCGCGCTCGAGACCGACCATCCAGCCGGCGGCCACCAGCCCGAACGATGTCGGAAGCGCCGCCTGCAGCAGCGTGCGACCGATCATCGCCGTGCTGCGGTGGGCAACCGCGAGCCGGGCGGCCGCGGTCATCGCCGCGCCGGCGTCGGCGACGATCGTGCTCAGCGCGCGCTGAGCCAGCAGCATCGCGGCCGTGTCGACGATGTCCTGGCTGGTCGCGCCGAGGTGCACGGAGTCCGCGAACTCCTCGCCGACGCGCTCGCGCAGCGCGTGGACGAGCGCGATCACCGGCGTCGCATGCTCGCCGGCGCCGGCCGCGATCGCCTCGACGGCGACCGGGCCCTGCTGGAGCGCGCGCAGGATCGCCTCGCCGGCCTGCGGCTGGATCAGCCCCTCAACCACACAGGCTGCGGCGAGTGCAGCCTCGACATCGACCATCGCCCGAACCCACGCCTCGCCGGTGACGGCTTGCGCAGCACCGCCGCGGGCGTAGGTTCCGGCAAAGAGGTCGGCTGACAAGAGCGATCAGATGTCGAAGAAGACGGTCTCTCCGGAACCCTGGAGATGGATGTCGAAGCGGTAGCCGTCCTGGGTCGGCTGTGCCAGCAGAGTATTGCGGCGTGCGGCCGGAACTCTCGCCAGCAGCTGGTCGGTGGCGTTGGCCTGCGCCTCGTCGGCGAAGTAGATGCGGGTGACGACGCGGGCCAGCATCCCGCGCGCGAACAGGGTGACGTCGATGTGCGGAGCCTGCAGCGGTCCGCTGTTCGGGCCGGGCACGCGTCCGGGCTTGACGGTCAGCATGCTGTAGGTGCCGTCGCCGTCCTCGACGCCCCAGCGGCCAAAGCCGCGGAACCCGTCGACCGTGGACTGCTCGCCGTAGCCGTAGATGTCGGCGAAGCGGCCCTCACCGTCGGGCTGCCAGAACTCGATCAGATGGTCGGGGATGATCTCGCCCCGGCCGTCATAGATCGTGCCGGCGATGCGGACCTGACCAGGGGTGCCCTCGGGCACGATCAGGTTGCCGCCGTCGAACGGCACGCCGATCGCGAAATAGGGACCCACGGTCTGGGAGGGAGTGACCTCGAAAATCATTTGCCGGTTCCTCCTAGAAGGACTCTTCGAACGGGGTCGCCGCCGGACCGCGCAGGTAGATGTCCCAGTTGAACGCCTGGGCCCAGTTCGGGCGGGTCTCGTGGATGTTGAAGCTCGAGATCATCCGCTCCCGCGCCTTCTCGTCCCGCACCGAGTTGAAGATCGGGTCATACGGGAAGAACGGGTCGTCGGGGAAATACATCTGCGTCACGAGCCGCTGCGTGAAGGCGCGGCCCATCACCGAGAAGTGAATATGCGCCGGGCGCCACGCGTTGTAATGGTTGCCCCACGGGTACGGACCGGGACGGATCGTCGTGAACTCGTAGCGGCCGTTGTCATCGGTCTCACAGCGTCCCGCGCCATTGAAGTTCGGATCGAGCGGCGCCGCCCAACGATCCCACTTGTGCGCGTAACGGCCGGCCGCGTTGGCCTGCCAGATCTCGACCAGCGTGCGCCGCAGCGGCTTGCCCTCGGTGTCATAGACGTGCCCGGAGACGATGATCCGCTCACCGATCGGCTCGCCCTGATGCTGCACCGTCAGATCGCTGTCGGCCTTCTGCAGGCGGACCGCCCGCTGAAGCTGCGGGCCGGTGATCTCCGTCACCGTGTGCGGGAGATAGATCAGCGGCTGTTTCGGATGACGCAGCTGCGTGGACTTATACGGCGCATAGTCCAGCGGCGGGTGCGCCTCCGCGGGATCACGCCGATACCGCAGTGGGGTATCGCCCACCTGGTCATAGATCTGGCGGACCTCGTCCTGCCCGGTCGCTCCGACCTCATCTCTCTCAGCAGTGCTCATCGTGCCACCAGCTCCCTAAGTGCCGCAAGCTCTTTGGCGGCGGGCGCCTCCGAGACCTGCACGTTGTCCACAACCGTCAGCTCCCAGCCCGTGTTCTCTCGCACCTGCTGCACGGTCACGCCCGGGTGAAGCGTGGTCAAGGTCAGCTCACCGCCGATCGGCTCGAGCACCCCAAGATCCGTGATCACCGTGGTCGTGTGCTCGCCGCGGGTGGTCTTGAAGTCGAGTTGCTGCACGAATGTTCGCTTGGAGTGCGGTGCGATCACCACGACCTCCGCGCAACCGGTCGCAATCTCCGGCGCGCCACCCGCGCCCGGCAACCGGGTCTTCGGGTGCTCGTAGTCACCGATCACGGTCGAGTTCAGGTTCGCCTGCGGGTCGACCTGCGCGGCACCGAGAAAGGCCACCTGCACCCGCCCGGCCCCGATCCAATAGTTGAACATCTCCGGCACCGAGACGACCAGATCAGCGGTCTCGGCGAGCTCGCCGTCGCCGATCGACAGCGGCACGTGGTGGGGCTTGGCACCGATCGTGCCGGACTCATAGACCAGCACGAGCTTCGGGTTGTGGACCATCCGCGCGAGCAGCGCCGCGGTCGACGGGCGGCCGACGCCGATGAAGCACGAGCGCTTGCCGATCAGGCTGCGCGCCGCGACGATCGTCTGCAGTTCGCCGTTGGTGTATTCCTCGCTCATGCGTTTGCCGGAGTGGTGGGTGGGACGGGATTCAGACCGCGGTCGTGCATCCACGCCTGGAACTGCTCACGGTCGCGGCTGATCACATCCCACTCCCGGTAGAAGTCGTTGTCGCGGTGGGTGACCCCCAGCGCGTAAGAGGGTTGCGAACCGGCCGGAGCCTCGGCGACGTAATCGATCACCCAGGCGGGGATCACGACGCCACCGGGACGGGGTTTGAGCTGCTCGACGATCCGCTCGACCGTCACCACAGATCGCTGCGCCGCCAGGACCGCCTCCTTCTGCACGCCGGGGATGCCCCACAGCTGCACGTTGCCGTCGCGGTCGGCCTCCTGCGCGTGCACGATGCTCACATCCGGATTCAGTGCCGGAACCGCGGTCAGCTGCTCACCCGTGAACGGGCAGGTGATCGGCCTGACGTTCGTGTGCCGCGGAAGGTCGGTGCCCGTGTAACCGTGCATCACCATGAACGGCAGCTTCGACGCACCGGCGACATAGCGGTTCGCCATCCCGGCGTGGGAATGCTCCTCGACCTCGATCGGCGACGGCCAGCCATGCTCGATTGCGTCGCGGAAGCGATGCAGCGAACCGACACCCGGGTTGCCCCCGTAGGAGAAGACGAGCTTGCGGGCGGCGCCCACGCCGATCATCTGGTCATAGAGGATGTCCGGCGTCATCCGGATCAACTCCAACTCGCGCCGGCCCTGGCGCAGAGCCTCATGGCCGGCGGCGAACGGAATCAGGTGCGTGAAGCCCTCCAGCGCCACGCTGTCACCGTCATGCACCGTCTCGGCAATTGCCTCGCTCAGCGAAACCAGTTGCGCCACCGACTCACCTTCCTGGGTGCCTTTCGAGCGGCAGCCCGACATAGTTCTCGGCCAGCGAGGTCGCAGCCGCCTTCGAGTTGCATACATAGCGTATCTGTGAACGCGAGAGCTGGTCTCCGTATGCATCGTCGTGCGGGTCCAGATGCAGCATCTGAGTCATCCACCAGGAGAAATGCTGGGCACGCCAGACCCGCTCCAGGCAGTCGTCCGAGTAGCTTCCGAGGCCGCTGTCATCGCCCGAGGCGTAGTGGTTGATGAGCCCGTCGGCGAGGCGGACGACATCGGCGATCGCCAGATTCAGCCCCTTGGCGCCGGTGGGGGGGACGATGTGGGCTGCGTCACCGGCCAGGAACAGGTTGTGGTAGCGCATCGGCGCCGCCACGAAGCTGCGCATCGGCGTGATCGACTTATCGAAGATCGGCCCCTCCACCAACTCCCAACCGGGCGTCGCGAGCCGCTGCTGCAACTCGACCCAAATGCGGTCGTCGGACCAGTTGGCGATGTCCTCGCTGGGGTCGACCTGCAGGTAGAGCCGGCTGATCTCGGGTGAGCGCATCGTGTGCAGCGCGAAGCCTCGCTTGTTGCGGGCGTAGATCAGCTCGTCGGTCGACGGAGCGACGTGCGCGAGGATCCCGAGCCACCCGAACGGATAGTCACGCTGCCACAGTTGCACGACATCGTCGGGAATCGACTGACGGCTGACCCCGTGGAAGCCGTCACAGCCGGCGATGAAGTCGGCGCGCAGCTCATGCTCGACGCCGTCATGGCGGTAGCGCACGCGCGGCTGGCCGGACTCGATCCCCTCCAACGCCACGTTCTCGGCCTCGAACAGCAGCGGCGCGGCGCTCGCGATGCGGGCCTCGTTCAGATCCTTGACGACCTCGGTCTGGCCGTAGATCGTGATCGCGCGCCCGGTCAGCTCACGCATCGGGATGTGCACGCGCTCCCCGGCGAGCTGCAGGTAGATGCCGCAGTGCACCATCCCCTCACGCTGCAGGCGCTCCCCCACGCCCGCATCGGTCAGGACGTCGCAGGTGCCCTGCTCGAGCAGGCCGGCCCGCACCCGTGCCTCGCAGTACTCGCGATCGCGGGCCTCGAGGATCACGCTCTCGATCCCCTGGCGCTCGAGCAGCCGCCCGAGCATCAGGCCGGCGGGACCCGCGCCGATGATCGCGACCTGCGTGCGTTCAGATGACCCCATAGCGATCGCTCTCCAGCGGCGGGTAATTCGGGTACCTGATACTACACATTGCGTAATTCA
>JBOGYJ010000273.1:0-3357 GCA_050696795.1 Solirubrobacteraceae bacterium
GCTCGTGCACGGCCGGCTCGCCGTGACGCCCTGCTGCGAGGCGTGCGAAGTGGCGCACGTTGACCAACGGCGGATCGGTGTGCAGCGAGCCGGATTCGCTCTCGTGCTCGAGCGCAAGCGTCGCGCGCGCGAGCTCGCGGCCGCGGGCCGAGCAGCTGGCGCCGTAGCGGGCGCCCCGCGTGATCCCGGGGGAGGCCCTGCACTCGAGCTCGAAGCTGCGCGTCAGCCAGACGTCGCCCAGCTTCTTGGGGAAGCCCTGGATCCAGCCACGCGCCAGCGCGAAGTCCTGGTCGACCCAGATGAACGGGCAGGTGGTGACGGGCTCGCCGCCCAACCGCCCGCTGACGACGAGGTAGAACTCGCGGTACTGCGAGCGCACCGGGTCGACCAGCTCCTCGCCGCCCTGCGAGCAGGACTGCCAGTCGACGAACACCGCCGCGCAGCGGCCGGCGTCGGGGTGCGGCTCGAGCCCCTCGGGCAGCAGCGAGACGGCCGCCTCGGGGTCGGCGTGGAAGTCGATGACGAGGAAGTCACCGACGTAGTGCCAGGGGGGTGAGGGGACGAGGCTGGCGAGACCGGTCGGCGTGCGGGGAACGGTGTAGCCCTGAAGCGTCATGCGGTCTCCTTTGGCGGTAGTGGGGTCCCGAGCATCTCCAGGCTCTCGCGCTCGGAGTCGATCGCCGCCTGGTCGAAGCGGAAGTAGGAGCGGGGCGGCAGCGGGCCCCAGGTGTTGGAGGAGAAGCGGTTGTCCGGCCAGCGCCGCGGCTCGTGATCGGCCGGCAGCTGTTCCATGTCGCAGTACAGCTCGACGAAGCACTCCTCCTCGACGATCCGCACGTAGGAGGCGATGTTGCCGCCGACGCCGTGGCGGGTCGGACCCCAGCCGAGCCAGCGGCCGTGGCGGCCCAGGTGGTCCAGCGCGAGACGCATCTGGCCGATGTCGACCACGTCGAGGGCGAGGTGGTGGAAGTGGCCCTCGGGTGGGTTGGCCCGAATCAGCGCCATCACGTGGTGGTCTGAGTTGATGTGGAACCAGGCGCCGTCCTCACCGAGCCAGTCGGTCAGCCTCATCCCGAGTCCCTCGGTGTAGAAGCGGCACTGCTCCTCGAAGGCGGCGGTAAGGAAGTTGACATGGCCCAGCTTGCGCGGGTGGCCTACGACCGCCTCCCCGGCCGGGCGCGCGTGCGCGACGAGCCTCGACGCCGGCTCACGGTACGGTCGGATCTGAACCGCGTTGCCGTCGGCGTCGGCGGTCAGCAGGTCACCCTCGCCGTCGTCCTGCACCGGCGCTCCGTACTGCACGAGGTGCGCGCGCGCCTGCTCGAGCGAGCAGTCGCGCGCGAGCTCGTAGGCGACGTGGTCGAATCCGGCGGACGAGCCGGCCACCAGCTCGAGCGCGCAAGGCTCGTCGTCGCAGGCGAGCAGCACCCGGTCGCCCAGGTCGTCGGAGATGTGGAGCCCGAACTGCGTGCACCAGCGGTCGGTCGCGTCGTCGAGGTCGGCGACCCGCAGGGCCACGTGATCGATCCGCCGCAGCGCGATCATCAGCGCACGCGCACCGGCAGCCGCTTGATGCCGTTGAAGAAGTTCGAGCGCAGCCGCTCGGGCGGTCCGGCGAGCTCGAGCTCGACTTCGCGGGAGAGCAGGTCCTCGAACGTGATCCTGATCTCCATCTTGGCCAGGTGCGCGCCCAGGCAGTGGTGCACCCCGCCGGGGCCGAAGGTCATGTGCGGGTTGGGCGAGCGGCCGACGTCGAAGCGCATCGGAGCTTCGAAGACCGTCTCGTCGCGGTTGCCCGCGACGAACCAGGTCGTGACCTTGTCGCCGGCCCGGATCTCGGTGCCGCCAATCTCCGTGTCGACGGCGGCCGTGCGGCGGAAGTGGTGGACGGGCGTGGCCCAGCGCAGCATCTCCTCGGCGGCGGTCTTGCCCAGCTCGGCGAGGCTCCCCCGCAGCAGCTCGCGCTGGTCGGGGCGCTCGTTCAGCGTGATCAGGCCGTGGCTGATCGTGTGCCGGGTCGTCTCGTTGCCGGCGGTCGCTAGCAGCACGAAGTAGACGTCGAGTTCGCGCTGGGACAGGCCCGCTTTGACCAGGTCGCTCATGATGTCGTCGCGCGAGTGGTGCCGGCGCTGGTCGGCGATCCGCCGGCCGAACGCGAACATGTCGAGCGCCGCCGGGCTCGAGAACGGCAGGTGACGGTGCGCGTCGTCGGGTTCGACCGCGTACTCGGGATCGGCATTGCCCAGCAGCCGGTCGCCGATCTCGATGATCTCGCGGCGCTGCTCCTGGGGCACGCCGAGGATCTCGGCAAAGACCTGCATCGGGATCTCCGAGGAGATCTCGCGCACGAAGTCGAACTCGCCCTTGGGTAGCGCCTCGTCGAGCACCCGCTTGACCACCACGCGGACGGACTCCTCCCAGACGCCGACGGCCCTTGGCGTGAAGCGCCGGTTGACCAGCGCCCGGAGCTCGTCGTGGCGCGGCGGGTCAGTGTCGATCATCGCCTTGCGCGCCTCGATGTGCTCGGGCGCGAGGTCCTCGAGCGATGTCCCGCCTATCTCCGAGGAGAAGACCTCGGGCGTGCGGTGCACATTGCGGATGTCCTCGTAGCGGGTCACGGCCCAGAAGCCGCGGCCATCCGGCTCGGGGTTCCAGTGCACCGGGTCCTCGTGGCGCAGCCGCGCGAACGCCTCGTACGGGACGGCGTCGACGAAGTTGTCGTGGTTGGAGAGATCGATGAAATCGCTGGTCACTGACATCTCAGGCTCCTAGAGGTGGTGCAGGTACTCGGTGATCTCCCAATCGGAGACCCAGGCGCGGTGGCGGTCGAGCTCGAAGCCCTTGACCGCCAGGAAGGTGTCGACGATCGCCTCGCCGAGCCCCTCACGCAGGACTCGGTCCTCGCCGAGGGCGGCGAGCGCCTGATCGAGCGAGGCCGGCAACGGCGCACCGATCACGTCCGCATCGGCGCGATAGGCGTCACCGCTGACCGGCGCCGGCGGCGTGAGCCTGCGGCGGATGCCGTCGGCGCCCGCCAGCAGCGTCGCGGCGATCCCCAGGTAGGGGTTGGCGGCACCGTCGCCGACGCGCAGCTCGATGCGGGTGGCGCCGCCGCGCTCGGGCGGGATCCGCACGAAGCTTGCGCGGTTGTCCCAGCCCCAGTTGGCGTGGGTCGGTGCCAACGAGTCGGGCTGGATCCGGCGATACGCGTTGACGGTCGGGTTCAGCAACGCCATCAGCGCCGGTGCGTGCTCGATCAGCCCGGCGGTGAAGTGACCCAGCTCGGCGCCGACCCCGTGCTCGCCGGCCGGGTCGGCGAAGGCGTTGACACCCTCCCGGCGCAGCGACAGGTGCAGG
>JBOGYJ010000274.1:0-11050 GCA_050696795.1 Solirubrobacteraceae bacterium
ACCGAGAGCCGTTACAGCTTCGGCAACGCCAGCCACGACAAGTACCGTGCTGGCGGGCTGAAGAAGTACACCGGTAAGCAGCACCCGAAAGGCCTCAAGGGCAGGATCGTCGGCTACGCCGTCGCGCACATCGCGACCGCCAAGCATGCGGGAGGCGGAGGCACGCACACCACGCCAACGAGCACCACCACGACAGGCACCACCACACCTACTAGCACCACGCCAACGAGCACGACCACCACAGACACGACCACGACAGGCACAACCACGACCACCTCGACGCCCACGGTCGATTGCTCGAGCATCGCGATCGAGACCGCGAGTCTCAACGGCGTCACCGTGACCGACGCATACAGCCAGACGCTGACCGCGGGCGTTGTCAGCGGCGGCAGCTGGTCATGGACGATCCAGTCCGGCAGCCTGCCAAGCGGCCTCTCGCTCTCGAGCGCCGGCACGATCGCCGGCACCCCGGCGGCGAGCGCCGCCGGCACACAGAGCACATTCACCGCCCAGGCCACCAACAGCCAGTGCCCTGGCAGCCCCGCCAGCAAGACCTTCACGCTCTCGGTGGCGGTGCCACCCATGAGCATCACGACCACGTCGCTTCCCGGCGGCACCTACCAGCAGACCTACAGCCCAACACAGCTGCAGGTCACGGGCGGCCAGCCCGGCGACTACCAGTGGTCCGCCAGCGGCTGGGACTGGTCCACGACCGGCCTGTCGCTGTCGACCTCTGGCGTCCTGTCTGGCACGCCGCAGCGCACCGGCACCTACAACGTGACCTTCACGGTCGTCGACTCGATCGGCGCGACCCCGTCCGTCTCGGTGACGATGCCGGTGACGATCGCCTATCCGCCACTACAGATCACGTCACCGACCAGCCTATCCGACGGGCACCAGGGCGTCGCATACACAGGCGTTCAGTTCGTCGCTGCGGGCGGCTCCGGCACGGGCCAGTCCTCGCAGTATCAGGCTGACAATTACACCTGGGCCGCGACCGAGCTGCCGACCGGCATGTCCATGAGCGTCCAGGGTGCCCTCTCTGGTACCCCGACTCAGTACGGCACATTCACGGTCGCGGTGACGGTCGCGGACACGTCCGCCCCGGGCGATGGGGTCGCACCGGTCACGCAGGACTACACGATGACGATTGCAGCGCCACCGCTCGGGTTCGCCACGACGACGCTGACGGCGAACCAGGGCAAGAGTTTCACCGGCCATATCGTTGGACAGGGCGGCACCGCGCCATACACGATCAGTCTCGTGTCAGGCTCGCTGCCCAGCGGCCTGAACTTCTCGACCGGGACGATCACCGGTACCACATCCGTTGCCTCCGGTGACTACACCTTCACCGTTGGGGTGCAGGACCACTCGGGCGCAACCGCTACCGAGACCTTCAACATGTGGGTCGCGCCCAGCGAAGTCGCGCCAGACCTCAACGTCACCAGCAGCACCAACGGAGACATCTGGGCAGGCTATGTTGAGCAAGCCTCCACGGCCTTCACCTCAGTCTCAGGCACGCTCACCGTACCGAGCGTGAACAGCAGCACTACCCAGGCCAAACACGATTCCCCGTGGGTCGGCATCGACGGCAACGGGACCAGCAACCTCATTCAGGCCGGAGTCACCGCAATGAATTCGACCGGCAACACCGTCCTTTATGAGGCGTGGTGGGAGACGCTCGGGGACAGCGGCTCACCTCAAGACTTGCCTCCGCAAGACGAGTTCGAGCCCACTCCAGGCGACACCATCAATGTCAACATCTGGCAGCTCAGCAGCGGGCAATGGGAGACAACCCTCAACGACGTCACCAGCGGTCAAGGCTTCGCCGTCCAGGTCAGCTACACCGGCACCAACGACACCGCAGAGTGGATCATGGAAACCCCTTCCGGTTCGAGTGCCACCGGCTACGCGTCGACCAGCGTCTTCAGCAGCATGGCCGCCTCGCAAGCCGGGACGGGGATGCTTGAACTCGCCACGACCGGCTGTACTCCCGGCACGCTCAGCGGCAGCGGCTTCTCGATCACCGACTACAACTAATAGTACTTTGTTAGCTGCTGTCACTCGTTTTGGTGTGGCGGGACGAGGTCGAGTTGGTCGAGGTGAACGGGCTGTCGGCAGGTCTGGCACTGCCCGTTCCAGCACTTGAATAGGGGCTGTAGCAGCAGGACTGCTTGTTCGAGGGTGAGGCCGTTGATCGGGCTAAAACAAGTGGAGGCGCTCCAGGGTCAGGAACCCGTGGGCGGCGGTGACCAGCGCGGTGTGGTGATACCAGCCGAGCCAGGAGCGTCCTTCGTAGTGATCGAGGCCGAGTTGGCCTTTGAGTTGGCGGTAGTCCAGCTCGATCGTCCAGCGCAACCTGGCGAGCCGGGCGAGCCGTCCGGGCTTGGCGGAAGCGGGTAGGTTGCTGATCCAGTAGTCGGTCGGGCGCTCTGAGCCTTTGGGCCATTCGGCGATCAGCCATTCCTCACGCGGCGGGTGCTCGACCGCGGCCGAGTCCCAGCGGCCGGCGCCGTCGTGGGCGCGCCAGTGATGCGCGCTATGGATCCTGGCGAACACGAACCTGGACTTGCGCGGCAGGCCGTCGGGCCCGTCACGGAACGTGAGCGTCTTGGCGCACCGCTCACCGAGGCCTGCGATCAGATCTGAGGTCTTGACCGCCGCGCGGTCCGGGCGCGGATGGACGCTGCGTCTCCCCGGCCCCGACCGGGGCGCGGGCGCCACGAACTCGGTATCCGCCGTGAACACGGTCATCTCCGGCCCCACCGACAACACATACTCGAGCCCCTGGCTGTGGAGCCGGTCACGCAGCTCGGTGTTGGCCCCGTATGCCTCATCGCCGAGCACCGGCGCGGTGGGGATCTCCCAGCTAGCCGCCCGCAGAGCGAGATCGCCGGCGAGCTGCGGCTTGGTGCGGAACACCACCTCCTCGGGGATGCGGGCCTTGTGACGGCGCTCCGGGTCCCCGCACCATTCCTCGGGCAGATATAGCGCCCACCCCAACGGCACCGTCCCACGACTCCCGGCCGCGTGCACCGACACACCGATCTGGCAGTTGCCGATCTTCCCCAACGTGCCCGAGTACTGGCGTTTGACCCCCGGCGAGTGCTTGCCGTCCTTCGGAAACCCCGTGTCATCAAGCACCCAGGCCTGCACATCGATCCGCGACGCGACCCGCTCCGCGGTCGCCTTCACGACCAGCGCCGGGTCCCACGAGCTGACCGCCAAAAACTGCTGCAGCGACTGATAGTCAGCCACGCCACCAAGCCGCTCAACAATCGGCTCCAGCGACTTGCGTGGCCCCTGCTCCAAAAGCCCGCGCAGATACAAGCCGCCGTTGACCATCTGCACCGGCCGGTTGACCGCCTCGGCCAACACCTCGGCCGCAAACGCCTCCAACCGATCCGCCACTACTGACGGCGCATCCACCGCCACGTCCTCAGCCCAAGGCACGTCCACTACCGCCATCATGACCTCCTCACGTCGCCAACACCAACGCGAAAAGGATTCGCCACGACCAGCGAGAACCCTACACAGCAGCTAACAAAGTACTACTAACCACCCCACGGAGGGGCTCACCATGAGACACGGACGCTTACCCCACAACTACCTGCCGGCCCTCGCAGCGCTCGCGCTCGGGGCGCCTGCTGCCTCGGCCGCCACCGCCGCGGCAGCGGGCTCGAACGGCGCCTCCGGCCTCGCTCACCGCGTCGCGGCTGCGACCGACCACCAGCTGGTCATCGCCATGCGCCAGCAGATCACACTCACCTACGCCGAGGCGACCTACTCGGACTCCGCCAAGCGGATCTCGGCGGAGTTCATGGGCAACCAGCTGTACTCGGGAGACATCAAGGGCCGCTGGTTCGAGCGGACCGCGAAGGGCTGCTACAGCACCACCAAAGAGCGGTTCGTCGGTCTGTCCACCATCGGCGCCTCGCTCCTGCCCCAGAGTGCCGCCGACGTGACCACAATCACGTACAAGCAGCCCGCGCCGCGTGAGCTCCGCTGGAGCATCGCGGCCACCGGCACCCACGGCCTCGAGAAAAGCACCGTGTGGTTCAACTCTCGGCACCTGATCGTCAAGGCCGACGACCGCTCCTATAAGAGCGGACGGCACGGCGTGGCGCAGGCCACGACGGTGACGCTCACCTACCCGCAGACGCTGCCGGCCCGCGTGCCCACTCGTACGCCGTCCCCGGTTTGCAAGGCTGCCGGCGCCGGCGCCGGGGCTGCCATCACCTCAGCAGGAGCGCACGTCCCATGAGCCCGAACACACCGCTAGCGCTCCCCTGTCGATCTGGGGTGGATCATCAGTGAGGGAAGTTGGCATCCCGATCTCCGGCGCCAAGATCTCGCCTACCAACAGCTCGTCGGCTCGCGGAACTACGTGAAGGTCGGGGCGACCCGGACCGATGCCGCGGGCGCGTACCGATACCGAGTCAAGCCGGGCGCCAGCCGCACGCTCTACGTTGTCTATCCGGGCAGCGCCTCTCTGCGCCCGGCCGCCAGCCAGCTGCTGGAGCATTCGGTGGGCTATCTGATCCTCGACGCCAGCCGCATCCGCGCCGGCGGGAAGCTGACGATCGACTACCGGCAGCTCGCCGCGTCGCTATCGCTTCACGCAGCACCTCTCCCGGGGTACGCGTGGCCTTACCTACGAGGTTTGGGCCATCGTCCCTCGCCGACGGCCCGGTTGGCCCTACCTCGGAGCGGTGAGCTCCCGCATCATCAGGCACGTCACCTGATTGGACTCGGGTTCTCCTGCCTGCCCTTCCCGCTGGAAGGGCAGACGACCAAGCGTTTGCCGCAGGTTGCGGGAATTCGTCGGCCTCAGGGGGGTCAACGCGACGGCTCTCGCGCCTCTTATAAGGGAGACATGAAACGCACGACTGGAGAAAGCTCATGAGACAGGCCGCATTGGTCGATATGCTCAGTAGGAATGTTCGGGGACATCATCCAGCCGACACACCTGTTGCTGATCCTCGTCGTGGCACTTCTGGTGCTCGGCCCCAAGCGGCTGCCCGAGGTCGGGCGGTCGTTGGGTCGCGGCCTCATGAGCTTCAGGCAGGGTCTTCAGGGCGTTCAGGACGAGGCACGTGGCGTGTTCCACGACGCCCTGGACGAGCCCAGCACGCCGCCGGAGGATTCAGCGGTCTCGACGGTGCCGGAGCCACTGGCTCCAGCCGCTGCGGAGCCTTTGGTTGCCGCCTCGGCCGCCGCCGAGCCAACGCGCGCCTCGGTGACGAAGGTCATGCCGCTGGAGCCGGAACCGCCCGAGTTCGCGGACTGACTGCCGGGCCAAGCCAGCAGGTGGAGACCGCCGCGCTCGTCGCGCTGCTCCGGGAGGGCGGGCGTGCGTGGACCAGCTACGTGCTGGCCGCACGGCAGCGAGGCACCGAGCGTGTGTCTGCGCTGACGATCCTCGAGCAGGAGCTCGGCCTGCTCTCGTATGAGGCGTTGACGCGTGCCCAGCAGGACATCGAGGCCTGGCAGGCGCGAGGCTTTCAGGTGCTCCCGGCCTCGGACCGCGAGTACCCCGAGAACCTGCGCGTGGTTGAGAACCGTCCCCCGCTGCTGTTCATTGCCGGTCGCCTGGCCGCGATTGACCGCCGCGCGGTATCTGTGATCGGTACGCGTCAACCGAGCGACACGGGTCGTGCCCTCGCCCGTTCGATCGGGCAGGCGCTGGCGCTCGCCGGCTACACCGTGGTTTCTGGCCTGGCGGCAGGGGTCGACGCGGAGGCGCATCGCGCGGTGCTTGATCTGCAGGCCGGCGAGCGTGCGCGCTCCGTGCGCACGCTCGCCGTGCTCGGCACAGGGCTGGGCGAGGTCTACCCGCCCGACCACGCCCAGCTCCAGTCCGAGGTCGCGGCCGGCGGAGCGCTCGTCTCGCAGTTCTGGCCCGACGCGCCTCCGACTCGTAACAGCTTTCCCGCTCGCAACGCAGTCATGTCGGGGCTGACGCTCGGCAGCGTGATCGTCGAGGCGGGCGAGCACAGCGGCACGCGGATACAGGCACGCCACGCGCTGACCCAGGGTCGGGTGGTGGTACTGATGCCGCCGACGATGCGGTGCGCGTGGGCGGCGCAACTGGCCGAGCAGCCAGGTGTCGTCGTGGCTCAGAACGCAGCTGATGTCGTTGAGGTCTTCAAGCGTTGAGCGGCTGCTCCCACCACGCCACGGACCAGGTGTCTGTCCGCGCTGCCTGAATCTGACCGGAGCTGAGGGCCTCTGCCGAGCCTGTCGCGCCAACGAGCACCATCTCGCAGCCGTGGTTCCGATCTCCTACAGCGTGGGTGGCGAGTGGCTGCATCACCTGATTGCGTCCTACAAGCGCGACGCGGACCCCTCGGTGCCCGATGCGCTCGCCACGCTCGCTGAGCTCTGTGAGCAATACATCTCTGCTCACGAGCGGTGTGTGGCGGCCGCTTCCGGGGTGCCTGGCTTCCAGCTCGTGACCACCGTGCCCTCCGGCAGCCGGCTGCGCGACCTGCACCACCCGCTGCGGCGGCTCGTCGGAGAGCTGGTGACGCCGACCGCGGATCGCTACGAGCGCCTGTTGGTCCGCTCCGCCACCGCAGCGATCCCGCGCGTGTTCGACCCTGCCAGGTACGTGGCGACAAGACGCTTGAAGGACGAGGCGGTGTTGCTGATCGACGATATGTGGACGAGCGGCGCGAGCGCCGAGGGAGCGGCCGCAGCGCTTCTTGCCGCCGGTGCGGGGACGGTGGCGATCGTCGTTATCGCGCGCCACCTCAACCGCGACTGGCGCGGGAACGATGTCTCGCTCAGAAGGCTCGCCCGCGAAGGCTTCGATGTCGGTCGCTGCGTGATCTGCGGCGCTGACGGTGCGTAACGACGAAGCCCGCCGCCGCCCGATCGGGCGGCGGCGGGCTGGCTAGCAACGGCTAGGCGACCTGCGACTCAGGCCTTGAACTTCGACTTGATGTTCGCGCGGCCCGCCCTGACGCGGAGCGTGAGCTTCTTGGTCTTGTGCTTCTTGATCGACTTGATCAGGCCCTTCGTCTCGCCGATCAGCGACCGCTTGGTCTTGATCGTCTCCGACTTGACCGCCTTCTTCAACCTGATCACGAGCTTGCCGCGGATGATGCGGACGGACTTGATCTTCGCCCCCGTGATCTCCTTGGCCAGCTTCTTGGCCTTGGCTTTGACGAAGTGCAGGCCCCTGGGCAGCGTGATCGTGATCGTCTTGAACGCCTGCTTGGCCTTGATCTTGACCCTGAAGATCGGGTGACCGCTGGTCAGACCTGCAGCGGTGACGCCAGCGGTGTTCTTGATCTTCTTCGGGTGCTTGGCGACCATCGCCACGCACTGGTTCGTTACGACCGTCGGCGTCGCCGCCAGTGTGACCGCCGCGGGGGTGCCGGTGGCGCTGCTGACGCCATCGCCCGTGTCGCCGAACTCGTAGGCGAGGCCGCCGATCGAGTCCGTGATGGCGCCGCCTGCGGTGCCCAGCGTCGTGCAGCTGGAGGTCTTCACCGGCGAGGTCGCTGCCGGGAAGCTCACCTCGAGGCTGTTCAGCGGCAGTGGCTCCTGCGCGTTGAGCAGGCTGACAAAGGCCTCTCCGAAGTTGAGCGTGAGAGGGAATGCCAGTGAGCTCGGGAACGAGCCCAGGTCGTAGATGGGGTGGGCGCCGTCGCCCGGGAACCACAGTTCGAGGTAGGGCTGCGTCGCCGAGCCCTGCCCGCTGCTCTGGCCGGTCTGGACGACATATATCTTGCCCACGAGCTGATTGTTCGAGCCGCCGAACTCGTCCGCCAACGGTGAGGTCAGGGTGACCGTACCGATTGACGTGCCATTCGGATTGAGCTCGACCGCCGTGGTGTTGGATGACGCATTGACCTCGTCAGCCACCAGAGCTGCATTTACGGAAAGGCCGGCGGGGAACGTCAGGCCGAAGGCGCTCGGCACGATATAGCCGCCTGACGGTGCGCTCAGTGCGACGTTGTAAGCAAGCGGCTGGGTGATCGAGGTAACCGTCCCTGACGACGAAACGGTGGCGCTGTCAGCCGACTGCATGGTGCCGCTGGCAGAGCCCAGGAAGCCGACGAGTTGGCTCAGGTCCGGCCAGCTGGTCGCTGCCGAGGCCACCCCGGGCTGGATTGTGCCCGTGAACTCCGTAGCCGCGGCACTCAGCGCGCTCGAAGTCGACTTGCAGTACGCGGAGCCGCTCTGCACGTTGGTCGTGGTCGGCTGCTCGCTGTGGGCCGTGAGATAAGCCGAGACGCAGGTCCCGAACTCCAGATTGGCCGTGTTGGCCGACGCAGCGATGTCGGTCGCGATTTCGGCGACGTTGCTCGACGTCAGGCTTGACGCACTCGTAAAGGCTGTCGTGAAGCTTGCGTCCACCGGCGCCTGGCTGTTGCCCGCCAGGATGCCATTGGTGAGAACGATCAGATCCTCAGCCGGCACGAGCGCTACGTTGCTGGCGGCGTTGTAGAGCGAATAGACGCTCGCCGGGGCTCCGGTACCGCCGTAGGGGGCATCGGCCGAGCTGCCGATCGGAACCGGTATGGCGGACGCAGAGCTGGCTACCGCCAAGCTGGCCCCGACGGTGAGCGCAGCGATCAACGGCCGCCGCTTAGCACGAAGAGACAATCTGTACCTCTCTCGTTGTTTGCGAAATAGCGGCTATCCAGCCCGACCCAAGCACTCGCCGGCCAACAAGCATGTCTGAACTCTTGCGCGGATGGCACGCCTCGTGGTGGCGCAGTTTACAGGGGGCATGGGAACCGGATGTGTGGTAGCCGCGTCTTGACACGACCCTAACGGGGCTGGCGGCGACCCTCAACCGCTAGCCTCGTCCGCCCGTGCTCGGATTACGACAGACCGCTCGCCAAAGCCACGGATGTCAGCGCTGACGGGGCGTTCAGCGGTCGGTCTCGGTGCGGCCATCCGCCGGCGCGAGCTGACCGCCAGCGAAGTCATGGAGGCGCACATCGAGGTGCTCGAGCGCGCTGCGCCACGGCTGAACGCGGTTGTGGCCGATCGCTTCGCGCAGGCGCGCGCAGAGGCTCGAGCAATCGACCAGCGGATCTCCAGCGCGTCGATCCGCGGCGAACGGCTCGATGGCCTGGCGGACCTGCTCGGCGTGCCCTTCACGGTGAAGGAATCGATCGCGCTCGAGGGCATGCCGCACAGCGCCGGTGTGCTTGCGCGGAGCGATCATCGTGCCCCGCAGACGGCGCCGTCCGTCAGGCGCCTGATCGACGCCGGTGCGATCCCGGTTGGAGTGACCAATACCTCGGAGCTGACGCTCTGGCTTGAGTCGGAGAACCCGCTCTACGGGCGCACCAACAATCCCTACGACCTTACCCGCACCGCGGGTGGTTCCTCCGGTGGTGAGGGCGCGGCCGTCGCCTCGGGCGGATCGGCGTTTGGCGTCGCCGCCGATATCGGGGGCTCGATCCGGGTCCCCGCATTGTTCTGTGGCGTCTTCGGCCACAAGCCTTCTTTGGGGCTGATCCCGAACACAGGGCTGTGGCCCTCGGCGAGCGGTGAGGCCCAGAAGCTGCTGGCGGTCGGCCCGCTGGCACGCCGGGCCGAGGATCTGCTGCCGCTGCTGAAGGTCATGGCGGGACCTGACGGTTGGGATCCATGTGCGGTCGCCATGGAGCTGGGTGATCCGGCCACGGTGTCGCTCGACGGCCTGCCGGTCACCATCGTCGAGGACAGCTCGCGGCGACCGATGTCGCGCGATCTGCGGGATGCCCGCGAGCGCGCCGTGGGCGCGCTCGCATCGGCAGGCGCTCGTATCCGCCGCGTCAGCCTGCCGAGCTGGCGCAATGCGCTGCTGCCGTTCCTGGCTGCCCTGCAGGACACCGGGGCCGACCCCAGCCGTGTAGCGGCGCTGCTGAAGGAGGCCGGAGAGCCCGACACGAGCCTGCGGGCGCTGCTCCTGGGCAGGCGCCGCCACACGCTGCCGACCAGGCTTACCGTGCTGGCCGAGGCGCTGCCCGCGAGCGCGTCCACACGCGCCAGGCTGCTGGCGCAGAGCAGGCATCTCGCCGAGGAGTTGATCGACGCGATCGGCGACGGTGTGCTGCTGCATCCCGCGCAGCTCTCGGTCGCGCCCCCACACCGGCGAACCTACGGCCGTCCCTGGATCACGACGCCGGCGGCGGTCTTCAACCTCGCGGGCGTTCCCGTGACCGAGGTTCCGCTCGGCCTCGGCAGCGAAGGCTTGCCGGTTGGCGTCCAGGTGGCGGCGCCGCACGGCTCAGACCATCTGACGATCGCGATCGCGCTGGAGCTCGAGGCTGTCTTCGGCGGCTGGCTGCCGCCTGGGCTCTGACCCGGCGCCAGGCCTCACGCACCTGTCCATAAACCAGACGAGGACCCACGGCTGCAGGTCCTCGTCGAGTCTTCTCAGCGCTGTCCCCACGGCCGGGTTGAGTCCAGCGCCGGGAAGTTGATTCGTGCGTTTAAGCACGCTGGCGCCGCAGAAGTTGCGCACCGCGGAATCTCCGCGGTCTTGTCATACTGGGATGATCACGGGGGCGTAGCTCAGTTGGTTAGAGCGCCGGCCTGTCACGCCGGAGGTCGCGGGTTCGAGTCCCGTCGCTCCCGTTCTCAGAAAGCCTCGCTAATGTGGGGCTTTCTGCTTCTTGAGCGTCTTCGCGATCACGGTGTCGACGAAGCGGAGTAGCAGTCCGGAGTAGCACTTACGCCTGTCTGCTGCACGTGGGCGGGCCAAGATGGACCGCCCGGGCGAGGCTCGGGCGGGGGGTGTACGCTCGGCTCGCGAGGATTCCGATGAGCCGGACGCAATTACACGTTGACGTGCATCACGGAGGTGGCTCTCACAGGGCTGAGATTCGTGAGTTGCGCGGATGCTTCGGCTCCGGACACACCGTTCTCGAACTCGTCAGCTCCGTTCAGGAAGCTGTCGCCCTGCTCCTCGCAGCATCGCCGGAGCCGTCCGCGCTTGTAGCTGCGGAGATCACCGGCTTCAACCTCTCGATTGACGTCTGAACGACCCTGCGCTGGCGCCTCAGGCGTTCCGGCGTCCGCCGGCTGCCGGAGCGCG
>JBOGYJ010000275.1:0-2012 GCA_050696795.1 Solirubrobacteraceae bacterium
CACGCATTCGCTGAAGCTCGGAGGCGGACAGCTCTACCTTCAGGAGTTGCTTCTCCGCGTTGTGCGCGCCGGGGCCGCCGATGTTCTGCTGATCTCGCCGGAAGACGGGCCGCTACGCAAGGAACTCGAGGCGGAGGGAATCGGCGTACACATCACGGCCGGATATGCCGTCGACCCGGGGAGGTATGAGGGCGGGCTGGTGGAACTCGCATTCCTCATACGGGAGTGGCGTGCCGATCTTGTCATCAGCAACACCTTGGCGGTGTTTCCGCCGGCGGACGCCGCGCTCAGGCTCGGGCTGCCGGTCATCTGGGCGATTCACGAGTCGTTCTCACTCGACCTTTTCAGCTTTGTGTGCTGGGGGCCCGGAGGTCTCGCACCAGCCGTCCGTGAGCGTTGGCTTCTAACGCTGAGGAACGCCGAGCTTGTCTACGAAGCGGATTCCACGCTCGAGTTGCATCTGCGAGACATCCCCTCGGCGCATGCCCACAAGGTTCCGTACGGGGTCGACCTCGACGCCATCAACGACTACATATCAGCACACGACCGCGCGGCCATGCGTGAGCAGCTCGGGTTCGGCACGGATGAGAGGGTTCTGCTCTGTGTGGGGACGCTCGAGGACAGAAAAGCGCAGATCCCTCTGCTCCACGCGTTTAGCGAGGCGGCGGTGGGCGGGTCGCTGGCACGGATTGTGTTCGTGGGAGGTAACGACAGTCCCTACGCTCGCGCGCTGGAGGATGCCGTGAAGCTGTTGGGTGCTGAAGACTCTGTGTCCGTCATCGACGTCGACCCTGACGTGTACCGGTGGTATCTGGTGGCGGATGTGCTTGTGAGCGCGTCGGATGTCGAGTCGATGCCACGCTCGTTCTTGGAGGCTCAGGCCTTTGGTCTGCCCATACTTGCCGCAGACGTATTCGGTGTGAGTGAGGTCGTGCATGACGGAGTCAACGGCTGGCTCTTCAGGCCGCGGGTCGCGTCGGCTATGGTGGCTGCGGTGGGACGCGTGCTGACGACGTCCGGCGCGGATCTGCAACGTCTCTCGATGCGTGCGCGCGCGTGCAGCGCGCATTACAGCGGCGGCGGGTATGCGCAGACCTACATAAAGCTCGCGAGCCAACTGCTCGAACACGAGGTCTTCGGCCAAGACGGTCGTAACCAGAGCACTGAGAGGGTGGAGGCAATCAATGGCTGAACCTCACCGGAATCGCGCCAGCTCTGAGACGCTCGTCGCATCGCGGACCTATGGGCCTGCGGATCCGAAGATCTCAGATCAAGCGCTCATCGATCAGCTGACGACCGAGCGTGACCGATACGCCTCGATGCTCGTGTCCGCCGAGCAGGAACTCGCCAAACGGTCGCTCGCCGAATCCGACGACGACCTTGAGTGGTACCGGCAGGCGTTCCTCGCGCTCGTCGACTCACGGAGCTGGCGCTTGACCAAGCCGCTGAGGACCTTCGGTCGTGTCATGCGCAGGCGCGTCCGCAGCCGGACCGAAGCCTGATGTCCAACGCTTCTGTGAAGGCCACCGTCACGGTGGCGCCGGGGTCCACCGCGGTCACGTGGGAGGTGGCGACGATTCTGGCCGAGGCACTCTCCCGACTCGGGCTGAGAGCGCGCGTGGGAGAGCCCGAGGCGGCCGCTACGGGCGCGCCGATCATCATTTTTGGCCAAGGTGCCACCGTCACGCCACCCATATCCAAGGCTCAGACTCGCCGTGCCATCATGCTTCAGCTTACCGGCCCGGGCACGCCGGCCGTCGATGCGGCGGCCGGGTTGGCGGACTTCGCCGCCGGTTGCTTTGCCGTGAGCCCGCGGACGGTCGCGCTGCTTCGCGCTCAAGGGCTCCGTGCGGACCGGTTCGTCCTTGGACACGCGGACCGCTGGGACACCGGTGGCGCCACCAGCCGGTCCAGGTCCATCGACATTGTCCACACCGGCGAGGTTGCTGATCCTGGCCGTCGTGTGTTGGCAAGGATTGCGCCTGAGCTGGCAGAGATGCACTCGCACATAG
>JBOGYJ010000276.1:0-48114 GCA_050696795.1 Solirubrobacteraceae bacterium
ACCGAGGTCTGCCGCTGCGGCAACGTCGGCTGCCTCGACGCCGTCGCGGGCGGCTGGGCGATCGCGCGGCGCATGGGCGACCTGGCCCCGACCCCGCCCGATGTCGTGCGGCTGGCGCGCGAGGGCCACCCCGAGGCCACCGGCCAGGTCAGGCGCAGCGGCCGCATGGTCGGCGCCGCAGTCGCCGACGCCGTGAACCTGCTGAACCCGACCTCCGTCGTGATCGGCGGCAAGCTGGCCGAGGCCGACGAGCAGGTGTTCGCGGCGGTGCGCGAGGTCGTCTACCGGCACGCCACGCCAGTCGCCTCACGCCACCTCGAGATCGTGATCACCGAGCTCGGTCACATGGCCGGCATCATCGGCGCTGCGCACATGGTGATCGACCACGTGCTCGAGCCCGACCGCGTCGCCGAGTTGGTCGCACGGCGCTCGACCCCGACGGCCCGCTAGACGCCCGCTGATGCCGGCAGGCGCGTGGCCGCGGTCGCCGCGGCGGCGAGCGCTGTGATCGCGACCCACTCGCGGTGCTCGATCAGGTCGGCCGGCACCATCCAGGAGCCGCCGATGCAGGCGACGTTCTCGAGCGCCAAATAGCCGGGAGCGCGCTGGAGGTCGATGCCGCCCGTCGGGCAGAAGCGCACCTGCGGAAACGGAGCACCCAATGCCTTCAGCGCGGCGATGCCACCACTGGTCTCGGCCGGGAAGAACTTCATCGTAAAGATCCCGAGCTCGAGCAGGCGCAGCACCTCGCTGGCGGTGACGGCGCCCGGCAGGAACACGCCGCCCGCGTCGGCGGCAGCCCGCGCCAGCGAATCGGTACAACCGGGCGAAACGATGAACCGAGCGCCCGCATTGCGGGCGTCGAGCAATTGCTGTGATGTGGTCACGGTGCCGGCGCCGACGACCGCGTCCGGCACCTCGGCGGCGATCCGGCTGATCGACTCGAGCCCGGCGTCGGTGCGCAGCGTGATCTCGATCACCTGCAGACCGCCCGCGACCAGCGCCTGGGCCAACGGCACGGCCGTGTCGGCATCCTTGATGGTGATCACCGGCACTACGCGGGTGGGGCCGAGCAGCTCTGCGAAGCTCATCGCGTCCTCCACTGTGTCACGCGCGCGTTGTCACGCGCGCGCGGGTGCGGCGGTGACCGGATCCTCGACGCTCGCGTCGAGTGTCGAGAAGATCGTGGCACCGGAATCGGCGCTCGAGACGGCGCTGCGGAACAGGCGGAAGAGCTCACGGCCGGTGCCGATGTCACCGACGTGCGGCGCTGGCGCCACCTCGCGCTGCTCGAGATCCACGCCGAGCACGTCGAGGGTGCCGGCGCGCGTGTCGATGCGGATCAGGTCGCCGTCCTGGATGCGGGCGAGCGGGCCGCCGTCCGCCGCCTCCGGGGTGCAGTGGATGGCGGCCGGCACCTTGCCCGACGCGCCGGACATGCGGCCGTCGGTGACCAGCGCGATGCGGTGGGCACGACCCTGGAGCACGCCCATCGCCGGCGTCAGGCGGTGGAGTTCCGGCATGCCGTTGGCCCTCGGACCCTGAAAACGCACGACCACGACCACGTCGTGGTCGCACTCACCCTCGGCGAAGGCGTCGAGGAAGTGCTGCTGGTCGTCGAACACGCGCGCGGGCGCCTCGATCACCCGGTTGCCGCTGCTGACGGCGGAGACCTTGATCACGCCACGACCGAGCGAGCCCTCGAGCACGCGGATGCCACCGTCCTGCGCGAACGGGTGGTCTGGAGAGCGCAGCACCCCTGGGTCGACCGTGCCGGCGTGCGGTGCGGTGCGCCAGACCAGCTGACCGTCGCTCAGATCCGGCACCTGGCAGTAGCGGCTGAGGCCCCCACCGACCACGGTGAGCACGTCCTGGTGCAGCAGCCCGACCTCGAGCAGCGCGCTGAACAGGCTGGCGGTGCCGCCGGCCTCCTGGAACTCGTTGATGTCGGCGCTGCCATTGGGATAGATGCGCGCGAGCAGCGGCACCACGGTCGAGAGCTCGGCGAAGTCGCGCCAGGTCAGGTGGATCCCGGCGGCGGCCGCCATCGCGACCAGGTGCATCGTGTGGTTGGTCGAGCCGCCGGTGGCCAGCAGCGCGACGAGCGCGTTGACGATCGCGCGCTCATCGACGACCTGGCCGATCGGCGCGAGCTGCTCGGAATCGGTCAGCTCGACGATGCGGCGGCCAGCCGCTACGGTCAGCTCGCGCCGCAAGGGGGTGCCGGAGGCCACGAAGCTCGCGCCCGGCAGATGCAGGCCGAGCGCCTCCATCACCAGCTGGTTCGTGTTGGCGGTGCCATAGAAGGTGCACGTGCCGGCCGCGTGGTAGGAGCGCAGCTCGGACTCGAGCAGCTCGGCGGTGTCGAGCTGGCCCTGGGCGTGCAGCTCGCGCACGCGCGCCTTCTCCGAGTTGGGGATGCCTGACGGCATTGGCCCGCCGGGAACGAAGATGCAGGGCAGGTGGCCGAAGCTGAGGGCGCCGGCGACGAGACCGGGCACGATCTTGTCGCAGACGCCGAGCAGCAGCGCCGCGTCGAACATGTCGTGGGCGAGCGCGACGGCCGTCGCGAGCGCCACCACGTCGCGGCTGAACAGCGACAGCTCCATGCCCGGGCGGCCCTGGGTGATGCCATCGCACATCGCTGGCACGCCGCCGGCGAACTGGGCGACGCCGCCGGCGCGCAGGATCTCCTTCTTGAGCAGCGTCGGGTAACGATCGAGCGGCTGGTGCGCGGAGAGCATGTCGTTGTAGGCCGAGACGATCGCGATGTTCGGCACCTGCTGATGCGCGAGCAGGTCCTTCTCCTCGACCCCGCAGGCAGCCACGCCATGCGCCAGGTTGGCGCAGCCGGAGTGGGCGCGCGGGCGCCCCTCGCGCTGATCCTGCTCGATTCGGCGATCGATGCGATCGAGGTAGGCACGGCGGGTCGCCCGGCTGCGACGGGCGATCTGATCGGTGACCTCGGCGACGGCCAGATGCACATCACGGAACGGTCGGGCGGGCGGCCAGTTAGTCATGATTTAAGCTATATCTAAGAACAGTTATGCTTGTCAAGCATCAAAAGTTTTCTCAGATATGTCAGCGATTGGTGTTAGGGTGCGATTTCAGGGATGGAAACGGCAATTCAGGATCAGGCGAGGTTCAGCGAGGCCGATTGCGCTGCGGTGGTGCTGGCCAGCTTTGCCTGTCGCGTTTGCCTCGCGACGCCTGATCTGATCTCGCTCAAGGGTCAGCCGGGCGACCGCTCGGCAACATCGCGGTGTCCCCACTGCGGCGCGCTCAACCGCGTCTCGATGAGCGACGCCCAGGCGTTCCAGCTGTGGACGCTCCAACGCGGCAACACGTTCGTGCACTTCGCACCCGAGTACTGGTAGCGGCGCAGGCTTTCAGAAAAACCCCGCGCGCGACGGCTGGCAGGAGAGGATTCACCTGCAATGAGCCCGGACTCCGCTGAGCTGAACATCGTGCTATGCGCACTTGACGAGCTGCCGGCCGACGCCTCGGTGCTCGACGAGCGCGAGAAGCGACGGGCCGAGCTCCTTCAGCGCGACGTCGATCGGCGCCGCTTCGTGGCCGTGCACACGGTGCTGCGGCGCGAACTCGGCGAGCGCATGCAGACCGATCCGGCCGAGCTCGAGTTCTCCCGCGCGCCCTGCAACCAGTGCGGCGGACCGCACGGCAGACCGATCGTGCTGCGGCCCGGCGGCTCGCTTGCTCGCCGGGCCGGCCTTCACTTCTCGCTCTCGCACAGCGGCAGCCAGGCGCTGCTCGCGATCTCGCAGAGACCGGTCGGCGCCGACATCGAGGCGCTGCCCGACGCGAGCATGTGCCAGCAGCTGACAGCGCTGATGCACCCACACGAGCAGGCGCGCATCCTGACCGCCCCCGAGGAGGCGCAGCGCACGCTGTTCACGCGCCTCTGGTGCCGCAAGGAGGCCTACCTGAAGGGCATCGGCGTCGGCTTTGCGCACGAGTCCACCGCGGGATACCTCTGGAGCCTCGAGCGCACGCCGGGCTGGTGCGTCGAGAACATCGACGCGCCGGACGGCTTCGCCGGCGCGGTGGCGACCGCAGCGCCCGCCGTTCCCTGACCGCGGATGCGGTCTTGGGAACCGCAGCCTGCTATCCGGTCGGGCCGCGCCTGATCGCCATCTGTATGGCCTGCGCGAGGTGCAGGGCCTCGCGGCCGGCCCCGTGCTGGATCTGGGAGCGGCAGCTGAACCCGTCCGTGAGCAGGAGCGTGTGCGGCGAAGCGCGCCGCACACGAGGTAACAGCAACTGTTCGCCTGCCTTCATCGAGACCTCGTAGCGTTCGCCGGCCTCGTAGCCGAACGAGCCGGCGAGGCCGCAACAGCCGGTGTCGAGCAGCTCGTAGTCGAGCCCCAGGCGATCCAGCACCTCGATGTCACAATCGGTGTCGCTGGTCGCGCGCTGGTGGCAGTGCAGGTGCACGAGCGCGGCACGCTCGAGCCGCGGTATGTCCCAGTCGGCGGCCTGCTTCGAGATGAACTCGCCGAAGGTGAAGGTCTGGCACGCGAGGCGCTTTGCATCCTCGTCGTCGGGCAGCATGTTCGTCAGCTCGTTGCGAAACACCGCGCCGCAGCTGGGTTCGAGCGCGACCACCGGGGTGCCGGCGCTGATCTCCTCGCGCATGCCGTCGAGCACGTCGTGCAGCAGGTGTCGCGCGAGCCGCAGCATCCCGTAGTCGTAGAGCGGGCGGCCGCAGCAGAGCCCCGCGCGCGGCAGCACCACGTCGAAGCCGGCAGCCTCGAGCACCTCCGTGGCGGCGATCGCGACCTCGGGATGAAAGTGGTCGTTGAAGGTGTCGGGCCAGAGGATCACCTTGCGGCCGTGCACGAACTGCCCCGGGCGCTGCTCGAACCAGCTCCTGAAGGTCTGTGACGCGAACGCCGGCACTGCCCGCTCCGGGGCGACCCCCGCAAGCTTCTTGCCCAGAGTCGAGAACGGCCGGCGTTGCGTGAGCAGGTTCGCCAGCCACGGCGCGCGCGAGGCCAACTGCGCCTCCCAGTGGATCAGCCCGAGCGCGTAGGCCGAGCGCGGGCGCAGGCGGCCGCGGTAGAAGTGCGAGAGGAACTCGGCCTTGTAGGTGGCCATATCGACGCGCACCGGGCACTCGTGCAAGCAGCCCTTGCAGGCCAGGCAGAGGTCGAGCGCTTGCTTGACCTCGGCGTTGCGCCAGCCGCCCTCGAGCTCGCCGTCGGCGCGCATCATCTCGAACAGCAGGCGCGCGCGCCCGCGCGTGGAGTGCTGCTCCTCGAGCGTGGCCTGGTAGCTCGGGCACATGATCCCGTCCTGGTCGCGGCACGCGCCAACCCCGAAGCAGCGCTCGGTCGCCGCCGCGAAGCTGCCGTCGTCCATTCCCGGAAAGCGGAACTCAGTCTTCACGTGGGTGGTGCGGTAGTCCGGGTCCATGCGCAGGTGCGTATCGAGCGGATAGGGATCGACGACCTTGCCGGGGTTCATACGCCAGGCCGGGTCCCAGATCGCCTTGAACTCGCGGAACGCCTCCACCAACTCCGGTCCGAACATCTTCGGCAACAGCTCAGCGCGCGCGTGCCCATCGCCGTGCTCGCCCGAGAGCGAGCCGCCGAAGCTTGCGACCAGGTCACCGGCGTCCTCCATGAAGGCGCGGTAGTTGCGCACGCCCTCGCGCGTCAGGAAGTCCCAGTCGATGCGCGAGTGCACGCAGCCGTGGCCGATGTGCCCGAACAGGCAGGAGATGCGGCGGCCGTGCTTTTCGCACAGCTTCTCCAGATCGCGCAGGTAATCGCCGATGCGCTCGGGCGCGACCGCGGCGTCCTCCCAGGAGGGCCAGCCGGGATGGTCGCCGGGCACCTTGCTGTGGCCGACGCCGCCCTCGCGGATCTCCCAGACCTGGGCGACCTCGGTCGAGTCGCCGTACACCTTCACATCCGCATGCTCGCCACCGCCGCCGCCGCGGACGGCCTCGGCGAAGGTGTCGGCCTGCTCCTGCACCTCCTCGGCGCTGTCGGCGCCGAACTCAACGAGCAGCCAGGCACCGCCGCCCGGGAGCAGGTCGGTGTTGCGCTTGCGGCCCATGCTCAGCTCGTTCTCGACCAGCCGCCGGTCGAAGGTCTCCAGGCCGATCGGTTGGAACTCCGAGACCCACGGCACCTGGTCGGCGGCCGCCGGGCAGTCCTCGTAGCCGACCAGCACCAGCGCGCGGTGCTGCGGGCTGTGGATTAGGCGCAACTCGGCCTCGAGCACGAGCCCGCAGGTGCCCTCGGTGCCGACAAACGCGGCCGCCAAATTGAAGCCCATGTCGGGCAGCAGGCGGTCGAGGTTGTAGCCCGAGATGCGGCGGGGAATCTTGGGGAAGCGGCCGCGGATCAGCTCGGCGTAGCGGTCGCGCAGATCGCGCAGCGAGCCGTAGAGCTCGCCGGTGCGGCCGCCGGCGGCGATGATGTCCTCGAGCTCCTGCTCGCCGACGCGACTGGGCAACGTCAGGCGCGTGCCGTCGTAGAGCAGCACGTCGAGCGACTCGATGTTGTCGGCGGTGACACCGGAGATGATCGAGTGCGTCCCGCAGGAGTTGTTGCCGATCATGCCGCCGAGCGTGCAGCGGCTGTGGGTCGCAGGGTCGGGACCAAAGGTCAGCTCGTGCTCCTCGGCACGGTCACGCAGCCAGTCGAGCACGATCCCGGGCTGTACGCGGGCGCGCCGGCCGGGCGCGTCCAGCTCGACGAGCTTGTTCATGTACTTGGAGAAATCGAATATCACGGCCTCGTTGACCGTCTGCCCAGCCAGCCCGGTGCCGCAGCCGCGGGCGCCGATCGGCACATCGTGGGCACGGCAGATCTCCACGGCGCTGATCACGTCGCTGGCGTCGCGGGGGATCACGACGCCCAGCGGCACCTGCCGGTAGACCGAGCCGTCGTTGGCGTAGAGCGCGCGGCTGCCGGGCGAGAAGCGCACCTCTCCGCGCAGCACCTGCGCCAGCTCGAGCGCGAGCTCGCGGGTACCGGCCTGCGCCGCGGGGATCGCGTCGGCCGTGGCCATCGGGTGTGCTGCCGTCATCTACTCTGCTCCTCGTGTTCGCGCTGGCGCCATGCCCACAGACAGACCGCCGCTACCACCACGATCGGCAGCGAGACCGCGCCGGAATGCCAGGCACGCTCGGCAAGGGCACCCGCCACGGCGCCACCGCCGTAACTGATCCACGCCGAGCTGGGCAGCCCAGCCCCCTCGGCCGGTTCGGAGGCTGGGCGCACGCGCTGGGCGAGCCGCGCGACCGCCGTCGTCAGTGTGCCGGTGATGTAGGTGGTATTGACACCCCTCACACCGGAGGAACGCGCAATCACCGACTGCATGCCCATCACCACAGCGCCGGTACCGATCAGCTCGTAGCGGATCGGCCCGACGCCACAGCCGGCCCAGGCGATCAGCAGCGCGATCAGGGCAAGCAGTTCGAGCGCCAAGCCGGGTCGCGCCCTCGCCGGCCAGGCGCCGGACCCCGGCGGCACGACAAGTGCTCCGATGAAGACGCCGACGCTGAAGCCACAGAGCGCCGCCACCGAGCGCAATGGGTGCGTGTCGGCACCGCCCACCAAGCCGGCGACCAGCAACACCGTGTTGCCGGTCATGTTGGCCGTGAAGACCTTGCCGAGGCCGAGGTAGCTCGTGGCATCCAGCGCCCCGCCGGCGAAGGCGAGGCTCAGCAGAGACGAGCCGACCAGCCGGCTCGGCCGGATGCGCAGCATTCCGCGAGCTCATCCCTGACCACCGTTAGCGGACCCTCCATGACCACCCGGCAGCCGCTCGGCGACCATCCCCTTGGCGCGGGCAAGGGTGCCCGCGGGGCTGGTCGAGTACTCCAGCTCGCGTGCCATCACGCGTGACATCGTCAGCGCGATCCGCTCGCGGTTGGGTTCGCCGTGAGCAAGCGCACTGGCGACACCCTTTGCGTGCTCGTTGTTGATGATCGGAGTCATCGGGATCGCGTGTGGGTCGATGACCGCCTCGATCAGGGCCGGCCCGTCGATCTTCAGCGCCTCGTCGAGTTGCTCACCCACGGTGTCGGGGTCCTCGATCCGCACGGCGCGCAGACCACAGGCCTCTGCCACCTTGACGAAATCGACCCCTGCCAGATCAACCCCATACTCGGGGTTGCCGAGGAAGGCCATCTGCTCCCACTTGATCAGGCCCAGCACGTCGTTGCGCATGACGATGACCTTCACCGGCAACTTGTACTGAGCGAGCGTGGCGAGCTCGCCCATCATCATCGTCAGCGAACCGTCGCCGGTCAGCGCCACCACCTGGCGGTCAGGGTATGCGATCTGCGCGCCGATCGAATATGGCAGCGCCGCCATCATCGAGCACATCGTTCCGCTGAACGAGAACGATTGCCCCCGGCGCAGCTCGGTCCGCGCCGCCCAGGTGGTGACCGTGCCCGAGTCGCCGCAGAGGATCGCGTGGTCGGCCATCGCCCGGCTCAGGTGGAAGGAGATCGCGTCCGGCTGGATCGGATGGTCGCCGAGCGGCTGTGCCCGCTGCTCCTGCAGCTCACGCCAGTCGCGCATCTGATCCTGCGCCCGCTGCAGGAACCCGCGCTCCTGCTTGCGCTCGAGCATCGGCTCGAGCTCCTGCAGCGTCAGCTTCGCGTCCCCACAGAGCCCGACCTGCACCGGGTAGCGCAGGCCGATGCGCTCGGGCTGGTCGTCGATCTGCACGCCGACAGCCGCGCCGGGGGCGGGCAGGAACTCGATGTAGGGGCTCGAGGAGCCGACGATCAGGATCGCGTCGCAGTCCTGCAGCGCGTTCTGCGCCGGGCGCGTGCCGACCATCGCGTAACCACCGAGGCAGTAGGGGCTGTCGTCGGGCACGGCGTCCTTGCCGAGCATCGCCTTGACGATCGGGGCGCCGAGCTTCTCCGCCGCCCGCTCGACCTCATCGCCGGCTCCGCGTGCGCCGGCACCGATGAAGAGCAGTGGCTTAGAAGCGCCGTTCAGCGCTTGGGCGGCCTGCTGCAGGCGCTCGCGCGGCGGCAGCCGCCGGCCGTCGAGGGCTGCCACCGCCGAGTGGCCGGCGACGGTCTTGATCGAGCGGTCGCCGGTGACGGCGTCGCCCGACTGGATGTCGATCGGAATCGCTATCGCCGCGGGCCCGCGCCGGCCGATGGCCGCCCGCATAGCCATGTCGACCACCGGCACGACGTGAGCCTCGCCCATGATCCGCTGGCTGTAGACGCAGGGGTCCTGCAGCACGACGTCATGGTTGATGTCCTGCAGGTAGTGGGTGCCGATCACGTCGTGATAGGTCATGCCGGTGATCGCCACCACCGGCGACTGATCGACGCGCGCGTCGTAGAGGCCGTTCATCAGGTGGATCGCACCGGGCGCCGCAGTCGACAGGCAGGCAGATGGCCGTCCGGTGAACTTTCCGTAGGCACAGGCGGCCAGCGCGGCCGACTCCTCGTGCCGAGTGTGGACGAAGCGGATGCGGTCGCTATGCGTGCGCAGCGCCTCCATGACGCCGTTGATGCCGTCCCCGGGCAGGCCAAAGACGGTGTCTATCCCCCAATCGATCAACCGCTCGACGAGTTGGTCAGAGGCGGTTTGGCTGCCTGCCATTTGCTTGCTCCCTGGTTGCCTTTGCGCGTGCACGACCTACTGGCGGTCCCGACGGCTCTCGCGATTGACAGAGAGTCAGGGCCTTGGAATCGCCTACCCGGGGCCCGAGGCTGCAAACTGGACCGTGTTTAGAGGCAACCGCGTGCGGTTAGGCAGAGATCATGACCGCCGTCAGAACACTGACAGAGTTCGACTTGCACTCCCCGATCGTGGCGTCGATCCCGGCACCGCCAGTGCCCGGCCCACCGCCACCTGGCCCACCCGACATCCCGCCCGCGCCCGGGCCACCGGTGCCGCCCGCGCCACCGGCCCCGCCCGGGCCACCGGCACCGCCCGGGCCACCGGCCCCGCCCGCACCACCGGTCCCGCCGGTGCCATCAGACCCGGCACCACCGACTCCGCGCCCGGATCCTGGCCCACCCGCCCCGCTGCCGCCAGGCCCGGCACCTGGGATCTAGTGTCGCGAGTCAGTGGCTGAGGACGGCGTCGCAGTCACCAGGTTCATCGACCGCCGCGATGCCGGCCGCCGTCTCGCGGAGCAATTGCGTGTCTACGCCGGGCGCGACGACATCATCGTGCTCGGGCTGCCGCGCGGAGGTGTACCGGTCGCCTACGAGGTCGCGCTGGTTCTGCGCGCGCCCCTCGACGTGATGTTGGTGCGCAAGCTCGGCGTGCCCGACCATCAGGAGCTCGCGTTCGGCGCGATTGCGAGCGGGGGCGTGCGCGTCCTGAACGCCGACGTGATCGCGCAAGCAGCGCTGAGCGCTGAGGAGATCGAGCGCGTCACCAGCGAGCAGCGGCGCGAGCTCGACCGGCGCGAGCGGCTCTACCGCGGTGGCGTCGCGCCGCTCGAACTGCAGGGCCGGACGGCGATCGTCGTCGACGACGGGCTCGCCACCGGGGCGACGATGCGCGCCGCCACGCGGGCGGTGCGGGACCGGCACGCCGCGCCCGTGATCGCGGTGCCGGTTGCCGCCGCCTCCATGCGCGCTTCCCTGTCTTCCGGCGCCGACACGGTCGTCTGCCTGCTAGCGCCGGCACAGTTCGTCGCCGTGGGGAACTGGTACGGCGACTTCAACGCCACCACCGACGAGGAGGTCGCCGAGCTACTCGGCTCGGCGCGAAGGCGATGACGTAGCATGCCAGCGCGTGCCACAGATCACCATCCCCAGCGGCCTGTCGCTCGAGTATGAAACCTACGGCGGGAACAGCGAGCCGCCGCTGCTGATGGTGATGGGCTTCGGCGCGCAGCTGGTTTCCTGGCCGCGTGAGTTCTGCAGGAGGCTGGCCGACGGAGGCCGCTACGTGATCAGCTTCGACAACCGCGATTGCGGGCTCTCGGCCAAGCTGGACGGCGTCGATGCGCAGATTGAGGCGGTGCACATGGCGGCCGCCGCGGGCGATCTGGCGCGAGCACGCGAGCTCGCTCCCTACACCCTGAGCGACATGGCAGCCGACGGCGTCGGTCTGCTCACCGCGCTGGGGCTCGAGCGTGCCCACGTCGTCGGCGCGTCGATGGGCGGCATGATCGCCCAGACGATGGCGATCGAACGACCCGAGCGCGTGCTCACGCTCACCTCGATGATGTCGAGCACGGGCGAGCCCGAGTTCGGGCAGTCGACGCCGGAGGCGCTCGAAACGCTGCTCGCGCCCGTCCCCACGAGCCGCGAGCAGTACATAGCCTCCGCGGATAGCTGGTTGCTCTGGCACTCGCGTCGCTACCCCGAACTCGACGAGACACGAGCGATCGCCGCCGAGACCTACGACCGCGGCCTGCACCCGCAGGGGACGGCACGCCAGTTGGCGGCGCTGCTCGCCAGCGGCCCGCGCGCCGAGGACCTGAGACGGCTGCGCGTGCCGACGCTCGTGATCCACGGCAGCGACGACACGTTGATCGCACCGAGCGGCGGACAGCGCACCGCGGAGTTGGTGCCGGGCGCCAAGCACGTGCTGATCGAGGACATGGGACACGATCGCCCCACGCCGCTGTGGCCCGAGATCTGCCAGCGGATCCTCGATCACACCGCCGCGAGGTAAGGGCGGGGCGACGTAAGACCAAGTGGCGACGCCGGGCCAACGGGCGACGTCAGGCCAACGGGCGACGTCAGACGAATGGGTGCGTCAGGCCAGCGCCGGGACAGGCTTGGCGCGGGCGGCCCGCGTGGCCGACTTGGCCGCGTACATCAGCTTGTCGGCGCGGTTCAGCCAGACCTCGAGCTCCTCGCCGCTCGAGCGCTCGGCCACCCCGTATGACCAGGCGACGCCGCTGTGCCCATGCAGCCCCTCGGCCCACCTGATCGCATCGGTGCCAGAGACACCGGGCAGGATCGCAATGAACTCATCGCCGCCGATACGGGCCGTGAGGTCCACCCCGCGGGCGGCCGTCTGCAGCTCCGTGGAGAAGGTGACGAGCATCTGGTCGCCCGCGAGGTGACCGGCGTGATCGTTGACGAGCTTGAGCCCGTCCAGGTCGATCACCACGAGACTGTGCGCCGAGGCCGAGAAGCGGCGCCCGCTGCAGAGCTCGCGCATCGCCTGATCCAGGCCGCGGCGGTTCATGAGACCGGTGAGCTCGTCGTGGCGCGCCTCGTGACGCAGACTGTCCAGCACCTGCGAAAGCAGCAACGACAGTACCAGCGCGCCCGTGATCAGCGGCATCGCGTCGATCGCGGTGCGCAGATGATCCGGGTTGAGCACCGTGGCAACCGTGACGGCCGAAATCTCCGCGACGAACGTCCACCCCAGGGCGCGCTTCGAAAAGAAGGCGGTCACCCAGAGCGCGACCCAGATCAGTCCGGCTCCGCCGAATAGGGCCGCGCCTGCGTTGGTGGCCGCCGCGAGCGTCAGACCGACGATCGCGACCCGCAGACCGGCCAGCAGCAGCAGGCCACGCGATCCGATGCGCGTGCCGAAGATCAGCAGCGCGGCGGCAACCACCGCCAGTACGCAGCCGCAGGCGGCGTACAGGCTGGTCGGGGCAGACCCGCTGAGCGGTGCCGCCGCGATCGCAGCAAGACCTACGGCAGAGGTCCCGTGCAGCAGCGCCAGTATCCAAGTTCTTGCCGGCAGAGAAACGCCCAGGGGCACTCTGCGGCTGTTCGCAGCCAAAGCCATATCCAGGTCCTTCACAATCCGGTTCCAACCCACCCGGAGTCTCAATCCGGGTCCATCACTACCGAAATGTCCGGTCCATCACTCCGGAAACTGCCCCTCTCATCGGCTGGCTGGATCAAAGCCTTGAGCACTGATCGCCGGATACCGGTCCGAGCCCGAGCCGGTGCGGCTCGACCAGCCGCAGGCCGACCAGAAAGGTCAGCACCGGGACGAAGCACAGCACGGTGAGCACGACGGCGGGGCCGTGGGCGTCGGCCAGCGCCCCGAAGATCGGGGCGGTGACGCCGCCGGCGCTCACGGCGAGGCCGAGCGTTACCGCCGAGGCGGTACCCGGGCGGTTGGGCAGGTAGTCCTGACCGAGCTTGATCAGCACCGAGAACGGGACCCGCAGCGCCAGCCCCGCGACCAGCGCGGCGAGCAGCCCCAGCTCGGGCTGCTGGCAGATCCTCAGCAGCACCATCGCCGGCAGGCAGAAGAGCGCCCCGACCTGGGTGGTACGCACCATGCCGACGCGGTCGGCGATGCGCCCGCCGATCATCGTTCCGATCACGCCGCCACCGAGCAGGCAGCCGAGCGCCGCACCGGCCAGTGCCGTGCCGGCATGCAGATCGCGGATCCAGTAGAGCTCGATGAAGGTGCTCGTGCCGAAGAACATGATCGAGCGGCAGACCTCGACCGCGGCCAGGCACATGAACGGGCCCCAGTGGTCGCGGCCATGGTGCTCCGCTACGCCCGGCGCAACCACGACCGCCAGATGGCGGGCGCCACGCCAGGTGATCACCGCGATGATCCACGCCGGCACCACGAACCAAGCCAATCCCCAGAGCCCGATGCCCGCGAGCACCGGCGTCAGCAGCACCGGTGCGAGCACGAAGCCGAGGTTGCCGCCGGTGGCGAAGATGCTCATCGCCGCCGCGCTGTTGCCGGCGCTGCGCCGCGCCAGGCGGCCGGCCGCAGGATGGAACATCGCGACACCGAAGCCGCAGATCAGCAGCAGGATCCAGGTCAGGGCGTACACATGGGCGACGCCGGCGCCTGCCGCTGCCACCGCCGCGAGCGCGATCCCGCAGCAGACCTGCCAGGGCCGGTCACGCCGATCCACGAACACTCCGAACAGTGGCTGCGGAACCGCCGCACCAAGCGTCGCCGCGAGACTCAGGCCCGAGGCCTGCAGGTAGCTGTAGTGGCGATCCAGCACGAAGTATGGGATCGCAGCCGGCACCGCTCCCTGGAAGAAGTCGATCGCGGTGTGCGCCAGCGCCCACATGCGCATGCGCGACCAGTCCGAGCTGGTCGCGGCCTGCGAGCTCGTCGCTTCCTGCCCTGAGCTCGTGCCGGCAGCTGCCCTTTGCGTTGCCATCCGTCCCGAAGCTAGCCGGCAAGGTCGCGTCTGGCTACCGATAATCTGACGTCCAATGTCGGCAACCCGCCATGAGCTGCCCGCCACGATCCGCGTCCCGCTGCAGGCGGCCGAGCGGATCGAATGGCACTTCCACGACGGCGCTCAATTGATCTACCCGGGCCACGGGGTGCTGCAGGTCTTCACCGACGCTGGCTCCTGGATCGTGCCGCCGCTACGTGGCGTCTGGATCCCCGCGGGGGTCCCGCATTCACACCGCGCCCGCGGCCGCACCGATCTGCTGTCGGTGGCCTTCGGCGCCGCCGTCGATCCCTTCGATGACAACAGGCCAGCCGTGGTCGACGTCTCACCGCTGCTGCGCGAGGTGGTGCTGGCGCTGACGGGCGCGGCCGAGCTGCCCCCCACCACGCGCCGGCTGCTGCATCAGGTCGTGCTCGACCAACTGCGCCGCGTAACCGCCCTGCCGCTCGCGCTGCCGCGCCCGCGCGACGACCGTCTCGCAAGGGTCGTCGACCAGCTCTCGAACGACCCCTCGGATCGGCGCACGCTGGCAGAGCTCGGCCGCGAGGTCGGCGCCAGCGAGCGCACGCTCAGTCGCCTCTTTCGCGATCAGACCGGCATGTCGTTCCCACAGTGGCGCGGGCAGCTGCGCCTCCAGCACGCACAGCTGTTGCTCGCCGGCGGCGAGTCGGTGACCGCCACCGCACACGGCTGCGGCTACCGCAGCACGAGCGCGTTCATCGACGCGTTCCGCGCCGCGTTCGGGTCGACGCCTGGCGGCCGCCAGAGCGTCGGGTAGCGCTTACAAGCTGATCACGAGTGACGCCGGCTCGGCACAATATCTCAACTTGCGGTGCGATGCGTCGATTCCTCGGGCTGAGCAATGAGCTCGTAGTATCCAGAGCCGCACCCGGGCGG
Source organism: Solirubrobacteraceae bacterium (assembly GCA_050696795.1). Lineage (GTDB taxonomy): Bacteria > Actinomycetota > Thermoleophilia > Solirubrobacterales > Solirubrobacteraceae > Palsa-465. The sequence goes on from JBOGYJ010000276.1 coordinate 15,007, forward strand.
CAAGGGGGAACTTCCCGATGGAACGGATGAAGACCAGACCCGACCCGTCGAGGCTCGCTCCGCGTCGGGGCTCACTCCGCCAGGCCGCGACGCTCGGCAGCGGCGGCGAGGTGCGCATAGGCAGGCGCCAGCAGTGCGCCGAGGTCCAATCCGCCGTCGCCGCCGGAACCGAGCGAGCCGAGCCTCCGCAACAGCGCATCCGGCTGTTCGGCTGCCAGCGGACTTACCTCGAGGCGGGTCAGCTCGGGACCGGCACTCCAGAAATCGTCGACCGACTCGGCCAGCGGCCAGCCCGATGAGGGCTGCGGTTCCGCAGCCGCGCCGGCCCCGGAGCGGGCAGACACGCCCGCTGCCCGCGCGCGGCGCTTGCGCAGAGCTTCCAGCAACTCATCCTCCGTACGTCCCCGGAGCGTGAACAGCGCGAAGGGCTCGGCGTCGAAGTGCTCGGCCAGCTTGTAGTAAACGGCGGCCGTGTGCTTGCACGGATCGGCGCCGTCCGGGCACGTGCAGCTGGCGCGCAACTCTTCATAGCTGGCCGGCAGCAGCGCCAGCCTGCCACCGGCCAGCACCTCCTCGATGTCATCAGGCATCTCCCCGGCCAGCAGCCGAGCCAGTGTCAGCGCCCGCGCGGCGATCGCCTTCTCAGCCCGGCGCCACTGATGGTCGGAGAACGGCTGAGGGCGAATGCGCACTCGGTAGGGGCTGAAGCGCGAGCCCTGGACCCGGGCGAGCACGATGCCAGGCTCGACATCCAGCTCCAACACATGGCCGGCACGAGCGTATTCGCGTCCGCGCTCCAGCCGCGACCCGAGCCCGAAGGACTCGAGCAGGCCGACGAAGCGCTGCGACCACCAACTCCGTACCGGCACCGGCGAAGCCTGGTGCGCGTCGGAAACGTCGTGCGTGTCGGGAACCGCCATTAGGCCGCCACCTCCTCCCCTGTGAAGGCCACCAACTCGCGCAGCTGACTGCTGTCGAGCTCCGTCAACCAGGCCTCGCCGCTGCCCACGATCTGGTCGGCCAGATCGCGCTTCTCGGCGATCAGCTGGTCGATCCGCTCCTCGAGCGTGCCGACGCAGGTCAGCTTGCGCACCTGCACGTTCTTGCGCTGGCCGATCCGGAACGCACGGTCCGTTGCCTGATCCTCGACCGCCGGGTTCCACCAGCGGTCGAAGTGGATCACGTGGTTGGCGGCGGTCAGGTTCAGGCCGGTGCCACCGGCCTTCAGCGACAGCACAAACACCGCCGGCCCATCGGCCGCCTGGAAGCGCTCCACCATGTGATCACGCGCCGCCTTCGGCGTGCCGCCGTGCAGGAACAGCACCTCGCGGCCGAGGCGGTCCTGCAGGTGCGTGCACAGCTGCCGGCCGAACTCTGCGAACTGGGTGAAGCACAGGGCCTTGTCACCCTCGGCCAGTGCCTCGAGCAAAATCTCCTCCAGCTGGGCGAGCTTACCCGAGCGCCCGTCCAGCGGCGAGCGGTCCTTGAGCAGATGGGCGGGGTGGTTGCACACCTGCTTGAGCTTCATCAACGCCTGCAGCACGGCTCCTGCCCGAGCAATGCCCTCGGCCAGGTCGGCCTGCAGGAGCATCTCGTCGACGACGCTGCGGTACAGCGTCGCCTGCTCGGCGGTCAGGTGACAGTCGACGCGCATCTCGATCTTCTCGGGCAGATCGTCGATGATGTCCCGGTCGGTCTTCAGCCGCCGCAGCATGAAGGGAGTGGTGGCACGCCGCAGCCGTGCCGCGGCGGCACCGTCGCGCCAGCGTTCGATCGGGGTCGCGAACTGCTCCCGGAAGCTCGTCGCGGAGCCGAGCAGGCCCGGGTTGAGGAAGTCCAGGATCGAGTGAAGCTCCGACAGCCGGTTCTCCACCGGCGTTCCCGTCAGCGCGATCCGGTGGCGCGCGCGCAGGGCGCGGATCGCGCGGGTCTGCTTGGCGTCACGCGTCTTGATGTGCTGGGCCTCGTCGAGCACTATCCGCTCCCACTGCATCGATGCCAGCGTCGACTTGTCGCGCAAAGCCAGCGCGTACGTCGTGATCACGAGGTCATAGTCGGCGGCGAGGCGCGCCAGCGCCTCGCCCCTGACCCGCTCACGGCCATAGTGGACATGCACGCGCAGGCTCGGCGCGAAACGCGCAGCCTCACGGCGCCAGTTCCCAGCGACGGACACTGGGCAAACCAGCAGTGTCGGCCCGACCTTTCCCGTGAGCCTGGATGCGGCCGCCGCAGGCGACTTGGCGCCAACGTTCCCGGCCGCTTCGCGCTCGGCCAGCAGCAGCGCGATCAGCTGCACGGTCTTGCCCAGCCCCATGTCATCGGCCAGGCACGCCCCAAGTCCAAGCCTTGACATGAACGTCAGCCAGGCCAGCCCTCGCTGCTGGTAGGGCCGCAGCTGACCGACGAAGCCCACAGGCGTCGGGACCGGCTCTAGGCGGCGCTCCCGACCATCCGCGAGCAGCTCGCCGAGCCAGCCGTCCGCCTCGAACTCGACCTCCGGCGCGTGCTGACCCTGGCCGGCCCGCGCGGCGGCCGGCGCGCCAAGGCCCTCGCGTACCAGGTCCGCGGCGCTCGCCCAGCCGGCTGCCTCGCGGTGGCGAAAGAACCGCAGCGCCAGTTCGACGTCCTCGCTGCGCAGCGCGATCCAGCGCCCGCGCGCCCGGACCAGCGGCAGCTTCAACTCGGCCAGCGCCTCGAGCTCGGCCAGCGTGAGGCGCACATCGCCGATCGCGACCTGCCATTCATACGCACACAGGCCCTCCATGCCGAACAGACCGCTGCTCTCCCACTCGCGCTCGGGCGTCGCGGTGAGTACGGCCCGCGGCCGCTGCCGCCACCACGGCGGCGCGATCACACCAAAGCCGGCCTGCTCCAGCAACGGCACCACATCATGCAGGAACGCGAACGCCTGCTCCGCGCTCAGCTCGACCGCAGACGGAGCCGGCCGCTCGAGCGCGGTTGCCAGCTCCGGCCACAGCGCGAGGGCGTGGCCGAGCCCGCCCAGCAGCCGCTCCTGCGGGTTCTCCAGCATCCGGCCCAGAGCGGAGAGACGCTCGCCCCGGGCCCACACCTCGGCGGCAGGCACCAAGACACTCGGATCCTCCTTGTGCTGGAGCATGAACTCGACCCGCCAGGTGTCGGTCCGGGCATCGTCCACGGCATCCACGCCCTCCGCTGCATCGGTATCGCCAACCGTGGCGTCACCAACCGCGGCGGCGTCAACGGGATCCACTCCGTCGACCGCGTCCGCACCGCCATCACGGAGCTCCTCCCCACCGGGAGCCACCAGCCGGAAGCAGGTCCGGAACATCCGCCGTGCCTCGTACGTCTGCCCGGCTTCCCACCACTCCTCCACTGCCTCGGCCAGCTGCGCCCGCTCCCGCTCGCCACCGGCCACAGCGGGGTCCTCATCCCCCAACGCTCGCAGCCATGCGGCGAGCACGCCGTCGATTCCTGGCGTCTGCGCCACCACCTCCGCAAGCTGCCCAGCCAGCAGCGCACGCGCGCAGGTGTCGACGCTGGTGGCGAGGAAGGCAGACACCAGCAGATCTGGGCGCGGCCCATCCTCCCACGGCGAGAGCTCGGCGCGAAGCACCGCCGGCATCGACCGGGTCAGGATCTGGATACGCTCGGCATCGACTGTCGCGTCCGTGACCGGCTGCCAGCGGGCCACCCAGCGCGTGCCGTCGCGCTGGAGCACGGGGCGCAGGCGCCCACGCGCGACCAGCTCCAGCGCCAGCTTGGCCGCCTCGGCCAGATAGATCAGCGAGTCGCCCAGCGCGACACCCGCCGATGTACTTGCGGGCAGGCTCAACAACAGCTCGGCCGCTGCCGCCGGGGTCAGGGAGACCGCATCGACCTGCCAGGGCAGCAAGCGCGAGAACTCAGGCGTCGGCGCCTCGTCCTCCACGAGACGGAACAGGTGCGTCGATGGCTGCGGGCCGAGCTCGGACGAAGGCAGCCGCAGGACGGCCGTCCCAGCCATCACCGTCTCAGCCGAGCCGGACAGCGTGGCGAGCGTCTCGTTCAACAGCACTGCCCCCGCGGCGAAGGGATGCGGGCGGGGTGCTGGATCGCGCGGCGGCCGTCCGGATGGGCGACGGATGCGCGCCGGCAGCGCCGAGGTCTCTCCCCAGACGCGCAGGCCGCCGTCGAGAGAACAGAGAGCGTGCACCGCGATCATCTGCGCATCGTCGCGCCGGAGGCGGACAGATCACGCGCCAGGCCGTCGGCGGACCCACGGCCCGTCCGTACGGTGGGACGATGCTTCCGCGGCACTCCAAGCTCCCGACTTGATCGACACGAACTCTCCGCCAGGAGCGGTCCGCATTGCGCCCGCCTCGCCGTCCAGACTGCTCGCTCAGTTGGCCGCTCGCACAAGGCTCGCTTCACCTCGTGTATGTCCGTGCAGCGCCCGAACCCAGCGCGACGGGATCGCGGTAGAAAGGGCGAGCAGCCAGACGCCGGGCCGTTCGCATTCGTGCAGCTCCTGCCGAATGGCGATCTGCTGGTGCGCATCGGAACTCACCACGAAGTGGCGGCAATCGAACTCCCGCCATGCCCCTGGCGCTGACCCTACGGAAGAGGAATCTCTATGAGCGCGCCCTCGTTGACCGCGTAGAACCACGGGCCGCTCCCGCGAGCGGCGATCGCGCGCTCCATCGAGTCCCAGTGCCGTACGAGCCTGACCAACCATCCCCAGGTGGACATGTCCTTCTTGCCCGCGATCCAGAAGACGCGAAGTCCGGCATCTCGGAACACTGCAAGCTCCTGAGGCTTGGTCCGGATGGGCCGATCACGGTCGATGACGATCAGATCGCGCGCTGCGACCGCCGGTATCCAATCGACATCCAACGTGCCAACGGGACACTCGGGGATGAGCGGATGCCCGACATGGATCGTGTCCTTGCGCGCTGCCGCCAGGGCCTTGCCCAAGCCAAGCGCGCTCTCGTCCACGTAGAAGCGAAGCGCGGCGGGACCGGCAGCCATCGTGTCGCTGCGTCTGCGATCAGGCTGCTACCGCAGACTTTGCGATGCGGAACTCGTATCGGACGGCCTCGTCGACAAGCGATGGGTCCAACTCGTAGGTCTCGGCCAACCCCAAAACGGTCTCACCAGCGTTGTACAGCTCACCGAGAACCTCCGTGGTCACATTCCGGCCCCGGATCACCGGCTCGCCGAAGCCCCGAAGTGGATCGAGCACCACTTCGGGGAAGTCGACGTCGGCGCGCAGTCGCTCGACCTGGCCATTCACGGTCTCCTCGGTCCACTCGAGCGAGCGACTGAACGCATCGGCTTCGTTGGACCACATGACCTGCTGCCCAGTGCGGACGACCACGAGAGCCAGGCGCTGCTCAAGACCGACTTTGTCCTGGACCTTCCGTACAAGCGCTTGTCCCTCAACATCGAGCCACGTCCTGGCGGAGGCGAGCGGGTACTGCGTCTGAAGCTCCTCGCGCAAGGCGATCACAGCCGGGCGCATGTGCACCATCGGAACACCAGCGTCCCGGTACTCCGACAGCAGCCGTGTCTCTACGAACTCGCCCCAGGTGACGGCCTCACCGCCCGTCGTCTCCTCGCGCACCACAGGCTCGTAGTGCTTGCCGCCACGGTCGTAGCCGTCGATCCAGCGCCGAGCCGTGCCCGAGTACAGGCCGAGGACTCGGTCGACCTGAGGGAGGCTATATACGGGACGAGCCAGTAGGTCAACGACGTTGGACATGCGCGGAGTGTGACAGCCACGCCAGCGACCGGGAAACGCCGTGAGCGAGATTGCAGAAGCTACCGAGGGCAAGCGCCCGTCGTGTGAAACGGAATCACTTGCCCTCGGTATGTATCAACCAGCACAAGTAGGATGTGCCGTGGTTGAGCCAATCGGGGCGCCCGGATTCGAACCGGGGACCTCACCGACCCGAACGGTGCGCGCTACCAGGCTGCGCCACGCCCCGAGTCGATCCATTGTGGCACGCGTTCAGTTAATCCGCCGCTCCGCGGTCCTCGCGACATGGACCCTGCCACCAGCTGGCGTGGACAGCGCCGGCCGGGAGCCGTAAGCAGGTTCTTCGGAGGTTGCGTCAATGTTGTGTCTATGTTGATTGCGTCCGTCGGGGGCCCGCGCAATACTGGTGGGTATGTACTGATCGTCACAAGGAGGGCAGGGCCAATGTCTATTCACCTGACGCCTAGCGAGCTTGCCAAAGAGTCCGGACTCGAACGCAGGGATGTCATCGCTAAGTGCGTCGCGTGGGGCGTCCCGATCTTCAACGGCAAGATCGACAAAACCCTCTTCAACTCGTCTCTGCAGGAGCTCCGCATGGCAGGCTCCCAGCAGGTGGTTACGGTCTAGCGACAGCAAAGGGGATCTGTTAGGAGGAACTGTCAGCGATCTGTTGCGCGGAGCGCGCAATCCCCCAAGGGCTTAGGCGCCCTTGTCCTGGGGCGCAGCGCCGCCTGGCTCAGGAGGAAGCCGTCACAAGTGCGTCGGCGACGCAGGCTTCCTCCCAGGCGGCGCATGACGTTTGGCCGGCACCTGAGGTCCGGCCGGCCTTCGGTCTCGGCGGCGCATCTTTTGCGCCGCCGGTGTTTTCTTAGCGACGTGCCCTCTGTCGTCAGAGTTCTGCGCCACGTCGGCCCAGCCCTCGCGTATGCCAGTGCCGCGTGTGCCGCTGTCGCGTGCGTGGCAGCCGGCGGTTCCGCTGCGCTTGCGGCCGGCCAACGCGCCCGGCGGCCCACCGGCCGGCCGGTCCCCTACGGAATCCGCCCCGGATCAGATGTCCCGCCACGCATGGCTCGGCCGTCTGCCGCGCTCACCCGCTTGCAACGAACACTCAACTACGACCTCAACCGCCAGGGCGGCGCCAACAGCGCGCTGGTCATCGACGAAACGACGGATCGCACGCTCTGGGCCTACAACGACACGGTCCGCCGTCTGCCGGCATCGGTCGAGAAGCTCTACACGACCGCCGCGGCGCTACTCGAGCTCGGTCCCAACCAAACCCTCCAGACGGAGGTCTTCGGCGCCGGTGAGCTGACGCGATCGGGCAACTTCCTCGGAACGATCTACCTGCGCGGGGGCGGTGATCCGACCTTCGGCTCGCGCAACTTCGACAAGGTCGCCTACCACGCCGGTTCGACCACCCAGGCTCTGGCGATCGACCTCCGGCAGGCCGGTGTCCGGCGGATCCAGGGCGCGATCCTCGGCGACGAGTCCTACTTCGACTCGCTCCGCGGCGGGCCCGACACCGGCTACCGGCCGAACATCGAGACCGAGGGCTCGCTGAGCGCGCTCTCCTACGACGCCGGCTTCACCAACCTGCACGAGGACGCACTCGACGCCAACCCACCGCTGGTCGCGGCCCAAGCGTTCGCGCAGGCGCTGCGACAGGCCGGCGTCAGCGTCCCCTCGAGCACCCGAATCTCCACCGGCATCACCCCCAGATCGGCGACCCTGCTGGCGAGCGAGAAGTCGCCGACGCTGGCCAAGCTGCTGCGGCTCACCAACAGCCCTTCCGACAACTTCTTCGCCGAGACGCTGCTGAAGGACCTCGGTGCGCGCTTCGGCCGCGGCGGCAGCACCGCGCACGGCGCGGCGGTCGTGCGCAGCGTGATCGGCCGCGACCTCGGCCTGCACCCGCAGCTCAACGACGGCTCAGGTCTCTCCCGTTACGACCGCACCAACCCGCGCCAGATCGTGCTGCTGATGCGCGAACTGCAGGGCCAGCGCGCGTACTGGCACTCGCTGGCGATCGCCGGGGTACGCGGCACGATGATCCACGAGATGCGCCACACGCGCGCCGCCGACAACTGCCGCGGCAAGACCGGCACTCTGCATGACGTCGCCAACCTGGTCGGCTACTGCCGCGCCGCCAACGGCGACCGGATCGTGTTCGCGCTCATGATGAACGGGCTGACCGACTCGACCGCGGGGCACGAGCTCGAGGATTTGGACGCCGAGGCGCTCGCCAACTACCGCGGCTGACGGCTGACGGGCGCCAGGCGGCGACCGCCGCGGCGCCGGCGGTCACTCCGCGGGCGCCTCCTGCCACAGCGATTCGAACAGATCCGCGACCCGCTGCAACACCTTCGCGGCGGCGGCCAACTCCTCGTCCGAGAACTCTCCGAGCGCTGCCTTCCAGCCCCCGTCCATGCGCTGCTGACGCTCGGCCACGACCGCGGCGCCGCGCTCGGTCAGGACCGAGAGCACCACTCGCCGGTCCTCCGCTGAGCGGGTGCGCGTAACGAGCCCGGCAGCCTCGAGGTGTTCCAGCATCTGGGTAACCGTCGCCGGCGAGAGGTCCGTGTGCTCGGCCAACTCACGCGCCGAGCACTCGAAGCGACCGGCCAGCCCGTGCAGCAGGCCGTACTGGGCGTAGCTGAGCTGTCCGATCCGCTGCGTCTCGCGCCCGCGCAGCCTGCGCACGGCAACCATCGCCCGCTTGAAGGCGAGGCCAACCTGACCGCTGGGGGTCGAGGAGTCATAGAACGCGCTCCTCTCCGCCAGCGGCCCCGCTGGGCCACTGGCGGGCTCGATCGCCTCAGCCGACGTCGACCCGGCGCTCACATCGCCGGTACTCATGCGAGCGCCTCCGCCACAGCGCCGCTGTCGATCGCTACGCGGTCAGGATCCTCACCGGCATGGGCCGCGCGACGGACGCCCTTCTCGGCGCGCATCAGCACGACGCACGGGATCACGGCCAGGGCCGCAATCGCGACCGACCACCAGAACGCGGTCCCGTAGGCTCCGGCCACCGCGCCTGCGCTATGCGCATGGCGCTCGGCGTTGGCCAGGACGACTGCGAGGATCGTCGTCCCCACCGAGCCACCGACTCGGTTGAGCACATTCAGCTGCGGTGTGGCGTGCGAGACCTCGCTGCGCTCGAGCGCCGCAAAGGCTGCCGTCATCGCCGGCATGAAGCTCGAGCCCATCGCGGCGCCGCGCAGGAACATCGCAAAGCTCAGCAACACGACCGAGGTGTGGGCGCCGATCAGACCGAAGGGGATCGTGAAGAGCGCCGTTGCCACGACGCCGACGAGCGCTACGGGACCGCCGCCGTAGCGGTCGGCCATGCGCGCCGCTATCGGCATCGTGATCGCCATGCCAAGGCCCTGCGGGCCGGTCAGCAGACCGGTGTCGATCACGTTATAGCCGCGCAACTCCTGCCAGTAGAGCGGCATCAGGATCATCGCGCCGAACACCGCGGCACCGAGCGCGAACATCACGATCGATGCCGCCGAGAAATGCCGCCTGCGGTACAGGCGCAGGTCGAGCAGCGGCTGGTCAATACGCAGCGCGTGGATCACGAACGCAGCCACGAGCACCACGCCGGCGATAACTGGGACCCAGACGTGGCCGTTGCTGAACGTCCCGTAGGTCCCGGCCTCAGCCAGTCCGTAGGTGATTGCGACGAGACCCGTGGACATCAGCATCAGACCCAGGGTGTCGAGCCTCTCCGTCCTGTCTCGACCCGCGGGCGGAGCGGGCAACAGCCGGAAGGCGAGCGGGATTGCGACGGCGCCAACGATAATGTTGACGAAGAAGATCCAGTGCCAGTCGAGCGCCTGGATCAGGGCACCGCCGACCAGCGGCCCGAGCGTCGGCGCGAGCATCATCGGCACGGCCACCAGCGCCATAACCCGGCCCATCCGCTTTGGCCCGGCCGCGTCGGCCATGATGATCTGCGCGAGCGGCATGATCATGCCGCCGCCGACACCCTGTAGGACCCGGAAGAAGATCAGTTCGGTGGCCGAGGTCGAGAGACCGCACAGCAGCGACCCGAGCGTGAAGAGCGTCAGCGAGATCAGAAACAGCGGCTTGGCGCCGAAGCGGCGCGAGGCCCAGCCGGTGACCGGGATGACCGCGGCCAGGGCGAGCATGTAGGCCGTGATGACCCACTGGATGCTGGCGAGGTTTGAGTGAAGGTCCTTGCCAAGGGTCGCGAGCGCGACGTTGACGATCGTCGTGTCAAGGATCGACATGACGGCGCCGAGCATCGCGACGCCGGAGATGATCCACACGTGCCGTGGGATCTTGTCTAGGTCTGCCGCCGTCCCAGCGGCCGTGCTTTCGGTGGATGACATGAATTGAAGGGTAGCAAATGATTCGCTACCTGTCCATTAGCCACCTCAAGGTTTGCTGGCTAACCGTTTCCTGCCTGGTCCAACAGCCCGAGCAGAGCCGCCTCGTCGAGCACCGGCACGCCGAGGCGCTCGGCGTTGGCCAACTTAGAGCCGGCGCTCTCCCCGGCGACGACATAATCGGTCTTGCGCGAGACCGAGCCCGTCACCTTGCCGCCGGCGGCCATGATCCTCGCGTTGGCCTGCTCGCGCGTGAGGTCGGGGAGCGTGCCCGTGAGCACGAACGTCTTGCCGGCGAGCGTGCCCTCGCCGGGTGGCGGCCCCTGCTCCTCGAAGCTGAGCCCGAATCCGCGAAGTGCCGCGATCAGCTCGCGCATCGACGCGTCGGCGAGCTGGGCGTGGATCACCTCGGCCATCTTCGGGCCGACGCCCTGCGTCTGCTCCAGCGCCTCAGGCTCCGCGTCGAGCAGCGCGTCGACCGTGCGGAACTGCTGTGCCAGCGCCCGTCCGGTGACGTCACCAACCTCGGGGATGCCGATCGCGAACAGCAAGCGGCCGAACGGCTGGGCCTTGGATACCTCGATCGCATCCAGCAGCTTGCGGACCGAAACCTCCCCGAAGCCATCCAGTGCCAGCAACTGCTCCTCACGCTCGCGCAGGCGATATATGTCGGCGGCCGTCTCGAGCCAGCCGAGCTCCATGAAGAGCATCACCTGCTTCTCGCCGAGCCGGTCGACGTCCATCGCGTAGACGAAATGCGTGAGCAACTGGATACGGCGCCCCGGACACGCGAGGTTCGGGCACATCGTGAAGACCGACCCCTCGGGCTTGACGGTCAGCGTGTGGCAGGCGGGACAGCGCTGGGGTGGGTGCGGCTTGGGCGGACGGTCGGTGCGCTCGGCCACGTGCGGCGCCGGCGCCACCACCTGCGGGATCACATCGCCCGCGCGCAGCACGATCACCCGCTCGCTGATGCGCAGATCCTTGCGCTCGAGGTCCTCTTCGTTATGCAGCGTCGCCTGCTTGACGATGACGCCGCCGACATGCACCGGCTCGAGCATCGCGTAGGGGTGCAGGTCACCGAACTTGCCCGGGTTCCAGCCGATGTCGAGCAGTGTCGTGACCGCCGTCGTTGGTGGGAACTTCCAGGCGATCGCCCAGCGCGGCTCACGGCCGACCACACCGAGCCGCCGCTGCAGCTCGAGGTCGTTGACCTTGACGACGACGCCATCGATCTCGAAGTCCAGCGAGCCACGCCGCTCCTGCCAGCTCTCGCACTGCGAGACCACTCCGTCTTCGCTCTCGAGCACGCTGATGTCCGGGTTGACGGGGAAGCCGAGCTCGTGTAGCCACTGCAGCCCCTCGTAGTGGGTCGTGAAGGAGACGTCCTCGGAGGCAACTCCCACCTGGTAGGCCCAGAAGGAAAGCGGCCGCCCGGCGGCGAGCCGCGGGTCGAGCTGGCGCACGGTCCCAGCCGCCGAGTTGCGCGGGTTCATGAAGGTCGACTCGCCGGCAGCCGCGCGGCGCTCGTTGAGCGCCTGGAAGTCCGGCAGCGACATGTAGACCTCGCCGCGGACCTCGAGCAACGGTGGCGGATCGTCGAGGTTCAGCCGCAGCGGAACCTGCGCGATCGTGCGCAGATTGTGGGTGACGTCCTCGCCGATCTCGCCGTCGCCACGCGTGACGCCGCGCACCAGCCGGCCGTTCTCGTAGATCAGCGACATCGCCAGGCCGTCGATCTTCGGCTCGGCGACGAATTCGAAGGCGGGATTCTCGATGCCCTCACGCGCGAGGAAGTTGCGCATCCGCTGGATCCAGGCGCGCAGCTCCTCGGCCGAGCGCGCGTTGGCCAGCGACAACATGCGCTGCAGGTGGCTGACCTTGATCAGGTCGGAGACCGGCACCTCGCCCACGCGCTGGGTCGGCGACTCAGGTGCGATCAGCTCGGGGTTGGCCTGCTCCAGCGCCTTCAGCTCGTTGTAGAGCGCGTCGTACTCGGCGTCGCCGATCTCCGGGTCGTCGAGCACGTGGTAGCGGTGTGAGTGGTAGTCGACCAGCTTGCGCAGTTCGGCAATGCACTCGGCGGGATCCTGGGTGCTCATGGCTCGCTGTCGCCCGGCTCCTCCAGCAGCCGCGAGAGGTCGTGCTCGAGCAGCGCCGCCACGCCTTGGTGATGGGTCAGGTCGAAGTGCAGCGGCGTGATCGCGACGCGGCGGGACTCGACAGCAGCTATGTCGGTGTCGCGCTCGGTCTCGTCACCGATGGCCTCCTCGCCATAGACGCGGTAGAGCCGGCGACTGGGGTGACCCGGATCCGACTCGACCAGCTCAAGCTCATCGCGGTAGAAGCGCTTGCCGAGCCGCGCGACCTCGATGCCCTCCGGTGGACAACCGGGAAAGTTGACGTTCAGCAGCGTGTGCTCGGGCAGCGGCACGCTCTCGAGGTCGCCGACGAGGCGCGCCGTGAAGCTGGCGGCGGGGTTGAAGTCGAAGGCGGTGGTCTGATGGAAGTCGCGCTCCAGCGCGCTCGACTGCTGGGAGACGGCGATGCCGGGCAGACCCAGAAGAATCGCCTCGAGCGCCGCCGCGACGGTTCCCGAGTAGGTGATGTCATCACCGATGTTGGTGCCGTGGTTGATCCCCGAAACGACCATCTCCGGCAGCCACTCGTCGATCAGTCCGAGGTGCGCCAGCCGCACGCAGTCGACCGGTGTGCCGTCGGTCGCAAAACCGGTCGTGCCGTCACCGAAGTCGACCTCCTGCACCCACAGCGGTCGGCGCGTGGTGATCGAGCGAGCCATCGCCGAGCGGTTGCCGTCGGGGGCGATCACGCGCAGCTCGATGCCGGGCACCTTCAGCAGCGCGCGGCGCAGCGTCTGAAGCCCCTCGGCCTCGATCCCGTCGTCGTTGGTGAGCAGCACTCTCATCGAGTCCACTCAGGCTAATGCCATCACCGGCTGAGACGGCCGCTCCTGATATACGAGGAGCATGCCTCTTCATCGATTCCGTGCGGCCGCGTGCGGCGCTGCGACCCTCGCCGTCGCCCTCTGCACACTCGTGCCGACATCCGCGGGTGCGGCTTCCACCGCTTCTGCCCCGGTAGTCCACGAGAGCTCCACGCTGCTGGCGTGCCCGGGTAAACCAAGAACGACACTGCAGATAGAGGGCTGTGCCGAGCACAAGGTGATCGCAACCGACAAAACGATCGACGCGCTCAATGCGAAGATCTTCACCAGGCTCAGCAAGGCCGGACGCGGGGAGTTCGTCAAGACCAACGCTGACTGGGTGGACTACCGCGACGCGGCCTGCACGACCGAAGCGTCGATCTACAGCGGAGGCAGCGTCCAACCCGTCGCATACGCCAACTGCCTCGTGTCGATCGACGGCTCGCATGTGACCGAGCTCAAAGCGATGCTGGTCGCGATCAGCCCGGCGGGCTGAGCAGACGCTCCCCGCTGTACCCGGCGCCCGCGAGGTAGAGCCCATGCGCCGCTGCGGTCGGACCGGCGGCGCTGCGCGGGGCGCCCTCGAGCAGCCGGGCGAAGTCGGCGACTGCGAGCCGCCCGCGGGCGACGTCGAGCATCGTGCCGACGAGCGTGCGGTTCATGTGGCGCATGAATGTGTCGGCCTCGATCCAGAACTCGAGCAGATCGCCGGCCAGGACCCGCCAACAGGCCGCAAAGACATCGCGCTCGAAGCGCACGTGGTAGGTCTCGGTTGGCGTGAACGCCGTGAAGTCGTGCGTGCCGACGAGCAGCGCCGCGCACTCGCGCAGCGCCTCGAGGTCGGCCGCGTAGCTCCAGTGCAGCGCGTGCCCGCGGTGCAGGGCCGGACGCGGGGGACGCGCCAGCACCCGGTAGCAATAGGCGCGCGAGGTGCAGTCGTGGCGAGCGTTGAACCCCTGGGCCACGCCCTCCGACGCGATGACCGCCACATCCGGCGGCAGCAGGGCATTGAGGCTGCCCAGCGGGGCAGCCTCGCCGTCATGGGAGGCGACCTGCGCCCAGGCGTGCACGCCCGCGTCGGTGCGACCAGCGACCGTCAGCGCCACCGGATGGCGTAGCAGCGTCGCCAGCGCGGCCTCCAGCTCGTCCTGGATGGTGCGCTCCCCGGGCTGGCGTGCCCAACCGGAGAAGGCGGTGCCGTCGTATTCGATCGTGAGTCTTGCCGTCATTCTGCCTGTCGTGCTGTAGCATGTCGTGCTGTATGGCGAATGCGAAACTCACCCATCGCACCCAGTTGTTCCTGACAGATGAGCAGTATCGCTGGCTGAAGATCAAAGCCGATGCGGGCAGCATCGCAGCCGTCGTGCGCGACTGGATCGACTCCGAGATGCACGTCGATCCCGAGGATCTACGCAACGATCCGGCGATCAAGTTCCTCTTGGAGGGGCCGGTGGACACCAGCGGCGGCCCATCGACCGTGACTACGATCGACCAGGATCTTTACGGTTGACAGCGATATTCATCGACACCGGCGCGTTCGTCGCGCTCAAACGGACCGGTGAGCGCGAGCACGCGTCGGCGCTCGAGACACTCCGGGCACTGACGCAGCGCGGCGTCCGCCTGGTGGCAAGCAACTACATCTTTGCCGAGACGTACGCGGCACTGCTGGCGCGGACCGGGCGATGGATGGCTTTCCAGTGGGGTGCTGATATGCGCGCTGGGACCGGGATCGACTTCATCCAGGTTGATGCGGAGATCGAGGACGCGGCTTGGGCGATACTCGAGTGCCACAGCGACAAGGACTGGAGCTACGTCGACGCCGTCTCGTTCGCGCTGATGGAGCGCGAAGGAATCAAGACCGCGTTCGCGTTCGACCAGCACTTCACGCAGCGCGGGCTGGCCGTCATCCCAGCGTAGAGCCGGGCCGAGGCACCGCCGGGATCGGGTTCACCCGCCCCGGCGCTCCATCCAGATCAGACCAGCTCGAGCAGAACCATCTCGGTCGAGTCGGAGCGACGCGGGCCGAGCTTGAGGATGCGGGTGTAGCCACCCCCGCGAGCGCTGTAACGGGGAGCGACCTCCTCGAACAGCTTGTACACGGCGAACTTGTCCTGGCCCAGGGCGGAAAGTGCCTGGCGCCGAGCGTGCAGATCGCCGCGCTTGGCGAGCGTGATCAGCTTCTCCAGCTCGGGCTTTACCGCCTTGGCCTTGGCCTCGGTCGTCTGGATGCGATCGTGCTCGATGACCTCCTTGGAGAGGTTCATCAGCAGGGCCTTGCGGTGCGAGGCACTGCGCGAGAGCTGATAGCGGTTACGTTGATGGCGCATGGTTCCTAGTCCTTAGCGACGGAAGCTTAGCCCTCGCGGAGCCCAAGGCCCCGAGCGTGCAGGGTTTCGATCACCTCGTCGATCGACTTCTTGCCGAAGTTCGGGATCGCGTTGAGCTCCCCCTCGCTCTTGGCAACGAGGTCGCCGACCGTCTGGATGCCCGCGCGCTTGAGGCAGTTGTAGGAGCGGACACCGAGCTCGAGCTCCTCGATCAGGATGTCGTCCATCGCGTTCGGGGCGCGGCCACCGGTAGCGGCGTGGCCTGCGTCAGCACCGATCAGGCTGGCATCGAGGATGCCGCTGGTGTGGGTCTCGCGCAGCTCGACCACGCGCTCGGCGTCGGTGAAGATCGCCAGCTGCGAGATCAGGATCTCGGCGGCCTCACGCAGTGCGGCGTGCGGATCGATCGAGCCGTCGGTCTCGATGTCGAGCGTGAGCTTGTCGTAATCGGTCTTCTGACCGACGCGGGCCTGCTCGACGTTGTAGGCCACACGGCGGACCGGCGAGAAGATCGAATCGATCGGGATCACCCCGATCGGCTGGTCGCCCGACTTGTTCTCCTCGGCGGGGCGATAGCCACGGCCGCGACCGACGGTCAGATAGACCTCGAGCTTGGTCTGCTTCTCGAGCGTCGCGATGTGCGCGTCAGGGTTGAGGATCTCGACGCCGGAGGGCAGGTCGATGTCCTTGGCAGTGATCTCACCCGGGCCGCTGACAACGAGCGGGGCCTCGACCTCGCTCGCGTCGGAGTGCATGCGGCAGACGATGCCCTTCAGGTTCAGGACGATGTCGGTGACGTCCTCCTTGACGCCCTTGATCGTCGAGAACTCGTGCGCGACACCCTCGATGCGGACGCTGGTGACCGCGGCGCCGGCCAGCGAAGAGAGCAGCACACGACGCAGCGAGTTGCCAAACGTGTAGCCGAAACCGCGATCGAGAGGCTCGATCGTGAACGAACCGCGGTTTTCCTCAACGGACTCGCTGGTGATTCGGGGGATTTGGAAGTCAAGCATCGCGCGTTCCTAACATCGTGGGTTCGAATTTGGTCCCACCCGGGTGGGACCAAATCGGCGTTTCAAGGCCGCGCGCGATGGGATCCGCCCATCCGCGCACGGCGAGCAAATTGGTCTACTTCGAGTAAAGCTCGACGATCAGCTGCTCTTGCACCGGTGCGGCGATCTCACGCCGTTCCGGCTTACGCAGCACCTTCGCCGTAAGCGAGTCGTGGTCGGCCTGAAGCCAAGCGGGAACCTGGCCCGTCAGCTCGGTGGCGTCGCGGATCACCTGAGTCGCTGTGGACTTGGCGGAGATCGCGATCACGTCGCTGTCCCGCAACTGGTAGCTGGGGATGTTGACGCGGCGGCCGTTGACGGTCCAGTGGCCGTGCAGGATCAGCTGCCGTGCCTGACGGCGTGAGGCAGCGAAGCCGAGCCTGACAAGCACGTTGTCAAAGCGACACTCGAGCGTGCGCAGCAAGTTCTCACCGGTGATGCCCGGCTGACGCGACGCCTTCTCGTAGTAGATCCGGAACTGCCGCTCGAGCACGCCGTAGTAGCGCTTGGCCTTCTGCTTCTCGCGCAGCTGCAGGCGATACTCGCTCTGCTTCTGGCGGCCGCGCCCATGGTCGCCCGGCGGGTAGGGGCGGCGCTCGATGGCGCACTTGTCGGTCAGGCAGCGCTCGCCCTTGAGGAACAGCTTCTGGCCCTCGCGACGGCACTGCTTGCACTGTGGTCCAGTGTCTCGAGCCATAATTACACTCTCCTGCGCTTACGCGGCCGGCAACCGTTGTGCGCCTGCGGGGTGACGTCCTTGACGCCCGTCACTTCGAGGCCGGCGGCCTGAAGCGAGCGGATCGCGGTTTCACGACCGGAGCCTGGGCCCTTGACGAAAACCTCGACCTTCTGAAGGCCATGCTCGATGCCCTTGCGCGCGGCCGCATCGGCGGTCACCTGCGCGGCGAACGGGGTCGACTTGCGGGAGCCCTTGAAACCGGCTCCGCCGGCGGACTCCCACGCGATCACATTGCCTTCGCGATCTGTGAGCGAAACGATCGTGTTGTTGAAAGACGTCTTGATGTGCGCCTGGCCGATGGGAACGTTCTTGCGGACCCGGCGACGGCCACGCTGGGGCCTACGAGGAGCGGGGCTCATGGATTACTTCTTACCTGCCTTCTTCTTCCCGGCCACCTGCATGCGCTTGGGGCCTTTGCGCGTGCGTGCGTTGGTCTTGGTCTTCTGGCCGCGCACGGGTAGGCCGCGCCGGTGGCGCACGCCGCGATAGCAGCCGATCTCCTGCAGGCGCTTGATGTTCTGCGAGCGCTCACGCCGAAGGTCACCCTCGACGACAACGGTGTTGTCGACGAGGTCGCGGAGCTTTACAACCTCTTCCTCGGTCAGGTCGCGGACCTTGCGGTCCGGCTCGATGCCGAGCTCGGCGATCAGCCGATTGGAGGTGGGACGTCCGATTCCGTAGATATAGGTCAGACCGATTTCGACACGCTTGTTGAGGGGGATGTTGACCCCGGAGATACGCGCCATCTAGCCCTGCCGCTGCTTGTGCCGCGGGTTGGGGCAGATCACCAACACACGTCCGTGCCGGCGGATAATCTTGCATTTTTCGCACATCGGCTTGACCGACGGTCGTACTTTCACGTCGCTTCGCTCTCGTCGTGAGTTATTTGCTCTGGTCCTCGCCTGCGGCTCTGGAGACCGGTGCGGTCGCCGCTACCGAGGCGGGAGTCGCGCGCAGCGCAAGGGATTGCGGTGCAGGCGCAAAAGCGGATAGTAGCAACAACGCGCGAACGCGCGCCTTGCCCTGCGCTTGGCGGGTCGCCCGTGCCTCAGGCGGCCGCGCGGCCGCCCTTGGCCTCATGCCACGGCGTCAGGATACGCGGCCCGTCGGCGGTCACGGCGATCGTGAACTCGAAGTGCGCTGCCAGTGAGCCGTCGGCGGAGAAGATCGACCAGTTGTCATCCGCCAGGCGCACCTGGTGCTTGCCGACGTTGACCATCGGCTCGACCGCCAGCACCATCCCCTCCTCCAGGAGCACGCCGCTGCCGGTCTTTCCGTAGTTGGGGATCTGCGGGTCCTCGTGCATCTCCCGGCCGATTCCGTGGCCGACCAGCGTGCGGACGATCGCGAAGCCGTTCTCGTCCTCGACGTAGTGCTGAATCGCGTGACCGATGTCGCCCAGGTGGTTACCCGCCATACATTGCGGCACGGCCAGGTGCAGCGACTCCTCGGTGACGGCCAGCAGCTTCTGCGCGATCGGCGAGACTGGGCCGACCGCGAAGGTGCGTGCGGCGTCCGCGACCCAGCCGTCCTTCACGACGCCGATGTCGACGGAGAGGATGTCCCCGCGCTCGAGCGTGTAGGAACCCGGGATCCCGTGCACCACCATCGAGTTGGGTGACGCACAGATCGAGCCGGGGAAACCGCGATACCCCTTGAAGGCCGGCTCGCAGCCCTGCGAGCGGATGAACTTCTCCGCCGCCTGGTCGAGTTCGAGCGTGGTGACGCCGGGTCGGACCTTCGAAGCGAGCAGGCTCATGGTCCTGACCAGCACCTCGCCGGCCGCGGCCATCCGCTCGATCTGCTCTGCGCTCTTCTTGACAATCGCCATAACTACTTCGAGTAAGCGTAGTGGTCGGCAGGCGCCGGATGCGGCTAGAGCGAGTCCTCGAGGCGCAGCGTGGCGATCAGCGCGCGGATGTGGTCGTGGACCTCGGCGGGAGTGCGCGTGCCATCGACGCGGCGCAGCAGGCCGCGCTCGTCGTAGAACTCAACCAGCGGCGCCGTCTGCTCGTGGTAGACGCTGAGGCGCTTCTGCACGACCTCGGGGCGGTCGTCGTCGCGCTGCATCAGGTGTGAGCCGTCCTGGTCGCAGACGCCGTCGTTCTTCGGTGGGTCGTAGTCGATGTGGTAGTTATGGCCGACCTTGGCGCAGACGCGCCGTCCGGCGATGCGCCTGATGATCGCGTCATCAGCGACCTCGAGCAGCAGCGCCGCTGTGATCCGGCGGCCCTCGCGCTCTAGCTGCTGCTCGAGCGCCTCGGCCTGCGCCGTGGTGCGCGGGAAACCGTCGAGGATGAACCCGTCCTGGGTGTCGTCGGCGTCAAGGCGCTCGGCGGCCATCGCCAGTATCAGCTTGTCCGGAACCAGTCCACCCGAGTCCATGTGGGCCTTGGCAGCGTTGCCGAGCTCGGTCTCCTGCTTAACATGCGCACGGAGCATCTCCCCCGTCGAGATGAACGGCAGGGCAAAATCCTCGCGCAGGCGCTCGGCCTGGGTCCCCTTGCCGGCACCCGGCGGCCCAATCAGAATCAGGTTCAGCTGGGGCGGCATGGGTTGGTGATCTTATCGGGGTCGGT
This sequence comes from Solirubrobacteraceae bacterium, assembly GCA_050696795.1. Taxonomy (GTDB): domain Bacteria; phylum Actinomycetota; class Thermoleophilia; order Solirubrobacterales; family Solirubrobacteraceae; genus Palsa-465. The sequence goes on from JBOGYJ010000276.1 coordinate 34,722, forward strand.
GGATTCTGCCGTTGCCCCTGTACAAAAGCAGTGATCACGTCGCGCACACACGTCGTGGGCTGACCGCTGGCGCAGGCCGGTGGTGCCTGGCGCAGGTGGATCCGGGGGCTCGCTCCCCGGATCGCACTCGGCGTGGCAGAGGCTCACGAAAGACGGCCGGGGCTCACGGTTCGGACGGGGATCAGCCGCCCGTAGGGCCGGCGGGCCGGGGCCGGTTTGTGGGCCCTGCGGCGGCCACGGGCCAGCACGCGGGCCTCGACTATCTTCCAGCTGGCCGCGGCCAGCGCGACGCTGATCACGATCGTGAGCAGCGCATTCAGGTAGAGCGAGGCGTGGGGCATGTAGTGATAGACGACGTTGCGCGTCAGCAGATGGAAGAGGTAGAGCGCGTAGCTGATGCGGCCGAGGAAGCGCAGGGGCGGACAGGCGATCGCCCGTGCGAGCACGCTTCCCGGAGTGCCGACCAGATTGACGATCAGCGGCACCGCCAGCAGGCAGGCACCGAGGTAGACCTGCTCGGTCGACAGTTGGTGGTTGAACAGCAGCAGCACGAACAGATAGGCGAGCACGAACGCGCACGCCCCCCGCCAGATACGTCGCTGGCCAAGCGCCGCCGCCAGCTCCACCGGAAGCTTGCGCTTGAGCCGCTGCGGGACCCTCAACAGGCGGTGGCGCCAGATCACAGCGCCGAGACAGCCGAACAGCAATTCAGCGGCACGGGCCGCCGGTGAGTAGTAGACCGAGTAGCCGTTGCCGGCGCCGGCCGGCGCAGCGGCCATCAGCAGACCGATGGCGACGAGCAGCACAACAGCGACCAGCTGCGGACGCACGCGGTGGCGCAACAGCACGAGCAGCACCAGCGGCCAGACGAAGTAGAACTGCTCCTCCTGTGCTAACGACCAGGTGGGGTTGAGGCTGCCGAGGTCATTGGCGTGCCCAGTCGCGGCCAGCCAGTTGTTGACGAACAGCACCGAGCTGAGCGCCTTCCACGCGAACGGCCAGCCGGTCATCGAATAGCACGTGATGTCGACCACCAGCGCGATCGCGATCAGCAGCCCGAGCGCCGGCAGCAGACGCCGCGCGCGACGTCCGTAGAAGCGCTTGAGCGAGATCCCACCTGAGCGGTCCCACTCCTCGTACAGCAGTGTCGTGATGAGGAAGCCTGACAGCGCAAAGAACAGATCGACACCCACATAGCCGTTCGCCAGAACGTCCGTGTGGGTCAGCATCACGAGCAAGATCGCAATCCCTCGGAGCCCGTCCAAGACCGGTCGATGTCCGAGCCGCCGGGGGCGTTCGCGTCTCGAGTCCATCGAAGCTCTATACCCATCTCTGGACGAGCTCAATGGCCAAAGTGTGGCGCGCAGGGCTACTACTTACGCAGCCCTCAGCCGAGCTTTAGGGGTCGCTTCGCTTCTTACCTGAGGAAACCCTCGTAGTTGCGCGACATCAGCTGCGCCTCGAGCTGTCTCATCGTGTCCAGCGCGACGCCGACGACGATGATGATCGAGGTGCCGCCGAAGGCGAAGTTCGCCCCTGTCTGGGAGATCAGGATCTCAGGCAGCGCAGCGACGAACGCCAGGAACAGCGCTCCTGGGAAGGTCAGCCGGGCGAGCACGCGATCTAAGAATTCCGCCGTCGGGCGGCCCGGTCTGATGCCGGGTATGAAGCCGCCGTACTTCTTCAGGTTCTCGGCCTGGTCTATCGGGTTGAAGACCACGGCCGTGTAGAAGTACGTGAAGACGATGATCAGGATGCACTCGCCCACGACATAGCGCCAGCCGCCCGGTGACAGCCAGGTCGCGATCTCGGTGCCCAAGTTATGGATCTTGTTCTGGCCGATCAGCTGGCCGATCGTCGGCGGCACCGACATCACGGTGGCCGCGAAGATCACGGGAATCACGTTGGCCATGTTGACCGTCAGCGGGATGTAGGTTTGCCCACCCTGCTGCATGCGATTGCCGATCACGCGCTTGGCGTACTGCACCGGGATGCGACGCTGCCCGGTCTGCACGAAGACGATGCCGGCGACAACCGCGAAGACGATGAACGGCATCATCACCTTGAACGACTGATCGGGTGTGTTCCACCACGACTGCACGCCGCTCGGGATGCGCGAGACGATCGAGGCGAAGATCATCAGCGAGATCCCGTTGCCGATGCCGCGCTGGGTGATCAGCTCACCCATCCACGTCACGAGCATGGTGCCCGCGGTGAGGCTGATCGCGATCAGGAAGACCTTGCCGACGTTGAAGTTCTGGATCAGCGTGACGCCTGACTGCGTCTCGAGGCTCTTGAACAGAAAGACGTAACCGATTGACTGAGCGAACGCGAGCGCGACCGTCAGGTAGCGCGTGTACTGCGTGATCCGCGCCTGCCCGACCTCGCCCTCCTTGGAGAGCTTCTCCAGCGACGGCACGACCGCGGTCAGCACCTGCAGCACGATCGAGGCGGTGATGTACGGAGTGATCCCCAGGCCGAAGATCGCCACGCGCGCAAGCGCGCCACCGGAGAAGGTGTTGAGCAGACCAAGCACGCCGCTGTTCGCGGTCTGCTGGATCGACGAGAGCGCGTGCGAGTTGATTGCGGGCGCCGGGATGTAGGCGCCGAGCCGGTAGAGCCCGAGCATCGCAAAGGTGAAGAGCACCTTGTTACGGATCTCACGGATCCGGAACGTGCCAAGGATCGTCGAAATCATCTAACGGAGCTCCGTCTGACCGCAGCGGACCGTGTTTGTGCGAGCGGCGTTGGCCACCGACTCGCTCAGGACTCGGAAGTCGTGCTCTCGATGAGCTGAACGGTGCCGCCGGCCTTCTCGATCGCCTCGCGTGCGCTGGCGCTGACGCCGTGCACGTTGACCGTGAGCGCCTTGCTCAGCTCGCCCTTGGCGAGGATCTTGACCGGGATGTCCTTCCGGGTCGCGAGGCCCTTGGCCTTCAGCGAAGCGGGATCGACAACCGCACCAGCGTCGAAGCGCGCCTCGAGGTCCTTGAGGTTGACGCCTTGAGTGTGCGTGCGGAAGGGCTCGAACGGCATCGACTTCTTCATGTGCGGACCGCGCAGCTTGCGCATCCGCATGTGGATCGGCATCTGGCCGCCCTCGAAGTTGGCGCGCGACTTGGAGCCGCTGCGGGAACCCGCGCCCTTCTGGCCACGACCGGACGTCTTGCCCGTGCCGGATCCCTCACCACGGCCGATGCGCTTGCGCGGCCTGCGCGAGCCCGCGGCCGGCTTCAGGTTGTGCAGACCGATCTCCTCGGCCGCGATCTCAGTCTTGTCACTCATGCTTCGTCAACCTCGACCAGGTGTCGGACCTTGTGCAGCATGCCCCGCATCGGGGCGGTGTCGTTGACCTCGACCGTGTGGCCGATGCGACGCAGCCCAATCGAGCGCAGCGTGTCGCGCTGGCTCTGGTCGGAACCGTTCTTGGACTTCAGCTGCTTGACCTTCAGGGTGCTCATGCGACTGCCTCAGCCTCGGCGGCGTCAGCGCTGGGCGCACCGTCGGCGGAAATCGTCTCGTTCGCCTTCTCCTCGGTGCTCAGGCCCAGGACGGCGTTGACGGACAGGCCGCGGAGCTCCGCGACCTCCTCCGGCGTGCGCAGCGACTCGAGCCCGGCCATCGTCGCCTTGACGAGGTTGATCGGGTTCTGCGAGCCCAGCGACTTGGAAAGGATGTCGTGGATGCCGGCGAGCTCCAGCACCGCGCGCACGCCGCCGCCGGCGATCACGCCGGTACCCGGCGCAGCCGGCTTCAGGAACACGCGGCCGGCGCCGAAGATGCCTGTCGTCTGGTGGGTGATGGTCGAGCCGTGCCTGGGAACCCGATAGAGGTTCTTCTTCGCGCGCTCGACGCCCTTCTGGATGGCAACAGGGACCTCGTTGGCCTTGCCATAGCCGATGCCGACCACCTCGCGCTCATCTCCCACCACGACCAGCGCGGTGAAGGAGAAGCGACGGCCGCCCTTGACGACCTTGGCGACGCGGTTGATCTCGACGACTCGCTCCTGGAGGTCAAGTCCTGCTGCGGAAACTGTGCGATCTCGTGCCATGAATTCAGTCCAGAGTAGCGTCCGGAGGGCGCTTAGAAGCTCAGCCCGCCCTCGCGGGCACCGTCGGCGAGCGCCTGTACGCGCCCGTGGTACTGGTAGCCGCCGCGGTCGAAGACCGCAATCTGGACGCCGGCGGCTTGGGCGCGCTGCGCCAGCAGCTCACCGGCCCTCTTGGCCTGCTCGCTGCCCTTGAGCTCGCGCAGGGGCGCCTCGATCCAGTTGACGGCGGCCAGCGTACGGCCGGACTCGTCGTCGATCAGCTGTGCGGCGATGCCGCGGTTTGAACGGAACACGGAGATGCGCGGCCGCTCAGCCGTGCCGTGAACCTTGGCACGGACGCGGCGGCGGCGCTTGAGGCGTGTTGCTTCCTTCGTCTTCACGCTCATGCGCGCTTACCGACCTTCCTTGCGACGTACTCGCCCTCGTAGCGGATGCCCTTGCCCTTGTAGGGCTCCGGCTTGCGCTGCTTGCGGATCTGCGCGGCGATCTCACCGACCACCTGCTTGGACGCGCCCTTGACCGTGATGCGAGTCGGCTGCGGAACCTCAAAGGTGATGCCGTCCGGTGCCTTGACCTCGACCGGGTGCGAGTAGCCGAGCGCGAGCTCGAGGTCGCGACCCTTGAGCGCGGCGCGGTAGCCGACGCCCTGGATCTCGAGGTTCTTGGAAAAGCCCTCGGTGACGCCGGTGACCATGTTGGCCACGAGCGTACGAGTGAGGCCGTGGAGGGCACGGTGCTCGCCGCGGTCGGTCGGGCGCGAGACGACCAGCTGGTCGCCGTTATCGCCGGAGGTCTGCTCGACTGTGATGTCGCGCGAGATACGCTCCGAGAGCTCGCCGCCGGGGCCCTTCACGGTGACGAGCTCAGGCTCGATCGTGACGGTCACGCCGCTGGGCACGGTGATGGGTTGTCTACCAATTCTCGACATTGCTGATTGGTCCTCAGGTCTACCAGACCTTGGCCACTACCTCCCCGCCGATGCCCAGCTGGCGCGCATCGTGGCCGGTCATCACACCACGCGAGGTGGAGATGATCGCGGTGCCCATGCCGCCCTGGATCTTGGGGATGTGTGCGTGGTCGACGTAGTGGCGCTGGCCCGGACGCGAAACGCGTTGGATGCCGCTGATCACGGGCCTGCGGTCCTTCGTGTATTTGAGCGTGACGGTGATCGACTCACCCGGATGCTCGGAGTTTGCGGGCACGACCTCGTACGCCTCGATGTAGCCCTGCTCCTCGAGGATCCGCGCGAGCTCGCGCTTCAGTGTCGAGGAGGGGATCGAGACCTCGTGGTGCTGAGCCTTGGCGCCGTTACGCAGGCGCGTCAGGAAGTCGGCCACTGGATCGGTCATCGACATGTGGTCACCAGCTCGACTTGGTCATCCCGGGGATGTACCCGTTGTGCGCGAGCTCGCGCAGGCAGATCCGGCAGACGCCGAACTTGCGGTACACGGAGCGGGCCCTGCCGCAACGGCGGCAGCGGCTGTAACCCCGGGTCTTGAACTTGGGGGTCCGCTGTTGACGGACTCGTTGTGAGGTCTTGGCCACTTGGCTTCCTAACTCTGGGTGACGGCCTGCGGACGGCCGCTCTTAGCGAATGGCATGCCGAGGGCCTGGAGCAGAGCAAAGGACTCCTCGTCGGTGCAACGGTTGGTCGTGATCGTGACGTCGAGACCACGCGTCTGGTCGACCTCGTCGTAATCGATCTCGGGAAAGATGATCTGCTCGCGAATGCCGAGCGTAAAGTTGCCGCGACCATCGAAGGAGCGCGGGTTGACGCCCTGGAAGTCACGGATACGCGGCATCGCGATCGAGAACAGGCGATCTAGGAACTCGTATTGACGGTCACCGCGCAGCGTCACGGCAAGCCCGACGGGCATGCCTTCACGCAGCTTGAACTGCGCGATCGACTTGCGCGCGCGACGCACGTTCGGCTTCTGGCCCGTGATCTGTCCGAGCTGCTCGGCGGCGGCGTCGAAGATCTTGGAGTCCTGCTTGCCATCGCCGACACCCATGTTGACGGTGACCTTCATGACCTTCGGCGCCTGCATCGGCGAGCCGTAGCCGAAGCGCTGGATCAGCGCCGGGCGGATCTCGCTCTCGTACCTGGTCTTGAGACGTGCAGCCATCAGTCGATCCTGGTTCCGCTGCGGCGGGCGACGCGCACGCGCTTGCCGTCCACGACCTCGACGCCGACTCGCGTGGGCTTGCCGTCCTTCGGATCGACGAGCGCCACATTGGAGACGTGGATCCCGCCCTCCTTCTCGATCACGCCACTGGTCTGCTGCGAAGTCGGCGACATCGGGTTCGCCTTCTGGTGCCGCTTGATCATGTTCAGGCCCTCGACGAACACGCGCTCGTTCTTGGGATCGACGCGCAGCACGCGGCCCTTCTTGCCGCGGTCCTTGCCGCTGATCACCACGACCTGGTCCTCACTCTTGATGCGCGCGGGCATTAGAGCACCTCCGGCGCGAGCGAGACGATCTTCATGAAGTTGCGCTCACGCAGCTCACGCGCGACCGGCCCGAAGATACGGGTGCCGCGGGGGTTGTTGTTGTTGTCGATGATCACGGCCGCGTTCTCGTCGAAGGCGATGTAGGTCCCGTCGTCGCGCCCGTGCGCCTTCTTCGTGCGCACGACCACAGCGTCGACAACTTCGCCCTTCCTGACCGAGCCACCCGGGCTGGCCTGCTTGACGGTCGCCTTGACGACGTCACCGACGCCGGCGTAGCGGCGGCGAGAGCCGCCCTTGACGCGGATCACGAGGATCACGCGGGCGCCGGTGTTGTCGGCGACCCGCAGTCTTGTCTCGTTCTGAACCATTACTTGGCCCTCGCAACGACGTCGACCAGGCGCCAGCGCTTGCTGCGCGACAACGGCCGGGACTCACGGATCACCACGGTGTCGCCGATGTGAGCGTCGTTGCTCTCGTCGTGCGCGTGGAAAGTCGTGGAGGTACGGACGATCTTCTGGTACTTGGGGTGACGGCGAGCAACATCGATGCGCACGGTGATGGTTTTGTCTGCCTTGTCGGAGACGACCACGCCCTGGCGAGTCTTCTGCTGACCGCTCTCGTGCTCACGCGCCGGGGTGGCGGTGCGCTCGTGCGCGCCGGCCTTCCACTTGGCGCGAGCCTTCTCGCGACCGGCACGGCGCGCGATGGCCTTCTTGGCACGGATCACGTCGCGCTCGGCCTGGCGCTCCTCGGGCGAGGTTTCGCCGCGCACCGCAACCTTGGCGGCCTTCCTGGCCTTGAGCGCCGCCTTGCGCTCCTTCGGGGTCAGCTGAACCTCGGGCTCAGCCGGCGCGGTCTCGGTGGCCGGGGCGGCCGGGGCAGCCTCGGCGGCCGGGGCAGCCTCGGTGACCGGGGCAGCCTCGGCGGCCTCCGCCTCCGGAGCAGCTTCCACGGCAGCAGCCTCAGGCGCTCCGGCCTCAGGCGCGGGGGTCTGTTCGACCTCTACGTTCTCGTTTTCGTCTGCCATCACTAGCTCCGGAGTTCAATTCCACGTTCGTTGGCGATGGTCAGAGCCCGAGCGATTTCCTTCTTCGCCCGGTTCAGCCCCGCCGTGTTGTCCAGCTCGCCGGTGGCGTGCTGGAAGCGCAGGCCGAGCAGATCCCGGCGCGCTGTCTTGATTTGCTCCACGAGCTCGCGCTCGTTGAGATCACGCAATTCGTTGGTCTTCATGGCTCTAGCCCTCTTCCCGCACGACGAACTTGGTACGGACCGGGAGCTTGTGGCCGGCCAGACGCATCGCCTCACGGGCGAGATCCTCCGGTACACCGGCCAGCTCAAACATGACACGACCCGGCTTGACGACCGCGACCCAGCCCTCGGGCGAGCCCTTACCGGAGCCCATGCGAGTCTCGGCCGGCTTCTTGGTGAAGGACTTGTCGGGGTAGACGTTGATCCACACCTTGCCGCCACGACGGATCTTGCGGGTCATCGCGATACGGGCAGCCTCGATCTGACGGTTGGTGATCCAGCCGGCGTCGAGTGACTTCAACCCGAACTCGCCGAACTGAACCTTGACCTGCCCGCGCGAGAGCCCGGCCCGACGACCGCGGTGTTGCTTGCGGTGCTTGACACGCTTGGGAGCCAACATCAGCCGTTACCTCCGCTGGGCGCAGGAGAGCCACCGCCGGTGTTGCCGCCACCCTGGTTGCCGCCAGCCTGGCCGCCACCCTGGTTGCCGCCACCCTGCGGGCGCGGACCACGGTTCTGCTGCCCACCGCCGCCACCGGGGCGAGGACCACGGTTGCCACCGGGACCGCCCGGACCACGACCGGGACCACCGGGACCGCCCGGACCACGACCGGGACCACCGGGACCGCCCGGACCACGACCGGGACCACCCGGGCCACCGGGACCACGACCACCCTGGCTGGGACCGCCGGGACCACGACCACCCTGGCTGGGACCGCCGGGACCACGACCACCCTGGCCGGGACCGCCCGGACCACGACCGGGACCACCGGGACCACGGTTGCCACCGGGACCGCCCGGACCACGACCGGGACCACCCGGGCCACCGGGACCACGGCCACCTTGGCTGAAGCCACCCGGGCCACGACCGGGACCGGAACTGGGCCCGCCCGGCCCACGCCCGCGACCACGACCACCCGGACCGCCGGGACCACCAGTGCCGCCCGGGCCGCCCGGGCCGCCCTGACCCGGACCACGCCCGCGGCCACGGCCACCAGGACCACCGGAGCCACCGCGGCCACGGCCGTCGCGGCCACCACGGTTATCGCGGCGATCACGGTCGTTCTGCTGGGGCGAAGGCGCATCCATGATCGTCAGGTCGGCGCCGGTGTAGCCCTCGGGCATGATCTCGCCCTTGTTGATCCAACACTTGACGCCGATGCGACCGAAGGTCGTCCTGGCCTCATGGAAGCCGTAGTCGATGTCCGCGCGCAGCGTGTGCAGCGGCACACGGCCATCCGAATAGCTCTCGGTGCGTGCCATCTCGGCGCCACCCAGGCGCCCGGAAACCTGCACCTTGACGCCCTTGGCGCCCGAGCGCATCGCGCTCGTCAGAGCGCGCTTCATCGCACGGCGGAAGGCAACGCGGTTCTGCAACTGCTCGGCGATCGACTGTGCGACGAGGCGCGCGTCGAGCTCCGGACGCTTGATCTCGAGGATGTTCACCTTGACCTGCTTGCCCGTGATCTGGTGCAGGTTGCGGCGCAGCTGGTCGACCTCGGAACCGGACTTGCCGATCACGATGCCCGGACGCGCCGTGTGGATGTTGACCTCCACCTCGTTGGCGTTCTTGCGGATCGTGATGTCCGACAGGCCGGCGTGCGATAGACGCCCGACGATGTGCGCGCGAATCTGCGTGTCCTCGTGCAGATAGTCCGCGAAGTTCTTCTCGTTGAACCAGTTCGACTTCCAGTCGTGGATGTAACCCACGCGGATCGATTCAGGATGAACTTTTTGACCCATGGATGTTTCTCTAGTTCTTCGGAGTGAGGAGGATGGTCAGGTGCGCCGTGCGCTTGCGGATCTGGGTCGCGCGGCCCATGGCGCGCGGACGGAACCGCTTGATCGTCGGACCCTCATCGGCGTGCACCGCCTTGATGACCAGATCCTCGCCGTCGAGCTCGTGATTGTTCTCGGCATTGGCGACCGCTGACTCGAGCAGCTTGCTCCAATCGCGAGCGACCGCGCGTGGCGTATGCGCGAGGATAGCGCGTGCGTCCGTAACGCTCTTCCCGCGGATGTTGTCGCAGACGAGCCGCGCCTTGCGGGCGGAGGAGCGCACGTACTTGGCTTGGGCACGGACCACCTGCGCGGCCACGGGGTGCTCAGGCTGCTTGGCGGCGCCGCGCTTTGGCGCCGCCTTCGGCTTTGCGGCAGGCGCAGGCTTCTCCGCCTCCGGCGCCGGCTTCGCGGCGGCCGCCTTAGCCTTGGGCGCCTCAGTGGCCTTAGCCTTGGGCGCCTCAGCGGCCTTAGCCTTGGGCGCCTCAGCGGCAGCCTCTGCGTCGGCCTCGGGCTTCGCAGCTCGCGGCTTGCGCGCCGCCTTCGGCTTCGCCTCAGCCACGGCCTCTTCAGCCTTCGTCTCCGAGTCGCCCCCGGCCTTCTCAGCCTTCGGCTTCGCGGCACGCGGCGCCCGCTTCGGCTTCTCCTCCGCTTCCCCAGACGAGGCATCGGCCGGTGAGGCCGAGGGTGCGGATGCCGCCGTATCGGCAGTCTCTTTGTTCATCTCTGCCGAGGAGGCGGCGTCCGCACCCTCGGCCTCGATGGGCTCAGTGTTCTCGTCACTCATCGCTTCTTGCCTGTACCTGCGTGGCCACGGTAGAGCCGCGTGGGAGCGAACTCGCCGAGCTTGTGCCCGACCATCGACTCGGAGATGAAGACCGGGACGTGCTTGCGGCCGTCGTGGACGGCGATCGTGTGACCAACCATGTCCGGAAAGATCGTGGAGGTACGCGACCAGGTCTTGAGCATCCGCTTCTCGCCCGACGCGTTCATCGCCTCGACGCGCGCCATCAGGCGCTCCTGGACGAACGGACCCTTCTTGCTGGAACGACTCAACGCTTCTTACCCCTCTTACGGCCGCGGACGATGTATTTGTCGGAGGCCTTGCCCTTCTTGCGGGTGCGGTAGCCGAGGGTCGGCACACCCCAGGGCGTCACCGGGTGACGGCCGGGAGTGGTCGAACCCTCACCACCACCGTGGGGGTGGTCAACCGGGTTCATCGCGGTCCCGCGGGTCTGCGGGCGCACGCCCATGTGGCGCTTGCGTCCGGCCTTACCGATCTTGACGTTCTGATGGTCGGAGTTCCCGACCGTGCCGACTGTGGCCCGGCACTCGGCACGCACCTGGCGCATCTCCCCGGAGGGAAGGCGCAGCGTGACGTAGTCACCGTCCTTGGCCAGCAACTGGATGCCGATCCCGGCCGAGCGGCCCATCTGGGCACCGCGACCGGGGGTCAGCTCGACGTTGTGCACGACCGTGCCGGCCGGCATGTTGGCCAGCGGCAGGGCGTTGCCGACACGGATGTCAGCGCTCGGGCCGGACTCGACCGTCATCCCCACCGTCAGACGACCGGGGGCGATGATGTAGCGCTTCTCACCGTCGACGTAGTGCAGCAGCGCGATATAGGCGGAGCGGTTGGGGTCGTACTCGATGTGAGCGACCTTCGCCGGGATCCCGTCCTTGGTGCGCTTGAAGTCGATCTTGCGGTACAGGCGCTTGGCCCCGCCGCCGCGGTGGCGCGAGGTCTTGCGGCCATGTGCGTTGCGCCCGCCTGACTTCTTGAGCCCCTCGGTCAGCGACTTCTCCGGCTCTGACCGAGTGATCTCGGCGAAGTCGGGATAGCTGACGAAGCGCATGCCCGGCGACGTCGGCTTAGGCTTGCGAATTGCCATTACTCAGCCCCTTCCAGCCCGCGGAAGATCGGGATCGAGTCGCCCGGGGCCACCTGCACGACCGCCTTCTTCCACTGGCGCGTGCGGCCCGAGGTCTGCCCACGACGCTTGGGCTTCGACTTGACCGATGATGTGCGGACCGCGACGACCTTGACGTCGAACAACTGCTCGACCGCCTGACGGATCTGGGTCTTGTGCGCCGTGTCTGCCACCCGGAATGTGTATTTGCCGAGCTCGGCCAGCACGTAGGTCTTCTCGGAGACGACCGGACGGATGATTACCTGCGTCGCGTCCATTACTTCTCACCGTCCTGGGAGGTTCCGTGGGCTCGCGCGGCCAGCGCCGGCAACGCGTCCTGGGAAACCAGCAGGCGCGCGGCCCCGATGATGTTGGCCACCCCGGCGTCCTGCACCGGCAGCACGACCACGCGGTCGAGGTTGCGGAACGACAGGCCAGCATCGCGCTCTGACTCGGCGAGCAGCACCAGCGTTGTTGATCTGGCCCCACCCACGCCCCAGCCCGCGAGCAGTTCCTTGGCCTGCTTGGTGGCCGGCGCGCTGAACACGCCGGCGTCGAAGACGGCCACGGACCCCCGCTCGGCGTGGACCGAGAGCGCGCTGCGCCGCGCGACCCGGCGAGCCTTGCGGTTGATCTTGAAGGTGTAGTGGCGCGGTTGCGGACCGAACACGATGCCACCGCCGGTCCAGATCGGGCTGCGGCTGGAGCCGGCGCGGGCGCGGCCCGTGCCCTTCTGCTTCCACGGCTTGGCGCCGCCGCCGCGAACCTTGCCACGCGTCTTGGTGGCGTGCGTGCCGGCACGGCGCGCGGCCTGCTCGGCACGCACGGTCTCGTGCACGACGGCCATGTTGAATTCGGCCCCGAAGATGGTCGCGTCGAGCTTGACGGTTCCGGCGCCCCCGAGCTTTGTCGCAGTGCTAGGCATCTGTGCGGACCTCCACGATCCCGCCCTTGGCGCCGGGGACAGCGCCGCGCACGAGCAGCAGGTTCTGGTTGGCGATCACGTCGACGACGGTCAGGCCGCGCTGGGTGATGCGAGCGTCGCCCATCTGGCCCGGACCGCGGATGCCCTTCATCACGCGGGCCGGCCAGGCCGACGCCCCGATCGAGCCCGGCGCACGGTAGTTGTGCGAGCCGTGGGTCTTGGGACCGCGATGGAAGTTGTGGCGCTTGATCGTGCCCTGGAAGCCCTTGCCCTTGGAGGTGCCGGAGATCTTCACCTTGTCGCCGGCGGTGAAGCTCTCGACCGTGACGGTGTCGCCCATCTGCAGCTCGCCGGCCTCGTTGCGGAACTCCACGAGGTGGCGGTGAGCCGAGACCCCAGCCTTCTTCAGGTGGCCCAGCTCCGGCTTGGAGAGATGCTTCTCCTTGCTCTGGCCGAAGGCGAGCTGCACGGCGCTGTACCCGTCGCGCTCCTGGTTGCGGATCGCGGTGACGGGGCACGGACCAGCCTCGAGCACGGTGACGCGCTGGACCTTGCCGTCCTCCTGGAACAGCTGGGTCATCCCGATCTTCTTGGCGAGAATCGCGGCCATCAGGAGGCGAGACGGATCTCGATGTCGACGCCGGCCGGAAGGTGGTCCAGGCGCTGCAGCGAGTCGACCGTCTTGGGGGTCGGCTGATGGATGTCGATGAGACGCTTGTGCGTGCGGATCTCGAAGTGCTCGCGCGAATCCTTGTCCTTGAAGGGCGAGCGGATCACGCAGTACACGTTCTTCTCCGTCGGGAGCGGCACGGGACCGGAGACGGTCGCGCCGGTGCGCGTCGCCGTCTCGACGATCTCCTTCGCCGCCGTCTCGATCGCCGAGTGGTCGTAGCTCTTGAGGCGGATTCGGATTTTGTTTTGGGCGATTGTTGCCACGTCTGACTCTTTGACTCTTCTCGTGTTAGAGCGGGCCCGGCCCCGGAAGGCCTTGCTGCCCGCCCTTTCGTCGTATCTGCTGCGTGTGGTGC
>JBOGYJ010000277.1:0-1549 GCA_050696795.1 Solirubrobacteraceae bacterium
TTGTCAGCCAGTCTGCCTGTCTGGAATCCGAGGATCGGAGACGACCCCGAAGGGGCCGTACACCCCGGGCAGCGTTCAGGGTCAGCAGCGCCTCAGACGGTGAGGAAGCGTTCGGCTGAGAGCGAGCGACCGGAGCGTTGACGACGTCGAGTGGGCTGTTGACGCCGAGATCGACGGCGACCGTCGCCAAGCGACGCGTCCTGCGGCCGTTTGCGGGCTTGGGAGCGAGCGGCGCGACCGATCCGTCGCCCGTGATCGCCGCGTAGGCGGCTTCGAACTCGACGGGCGGGATGTCGCCGAGGGACTCGTGCAGGCGCTCGTGGTTGTACCAGCCGACCCAGTCGACGGTCGCGAGCTCCAGTTGGGCGCGGCTGCGCCACACCCGGTCTGAGATCAGCTCGGTCTTGTAGGTGTCCACGAAGCTTTCGGCCATCGCGTTGTCATACGCGTCGCCGACCGATCCGACCGACGCCAGCACCCGGGCGTCGTCAAGCTGCTGGCTGTAGTCCTCTGCGGTGTATTGCGACCCCTGGTCCGAGTGGCTGATGAGCGTGAAGTCAGCGCCGGGCGCTCGGATCGAAAGCGCCATCCTCAAGGCGTCGAGCACGAGGTCGGTTCGCATGTGCGAGGCCAGCTGCCAGCCGACGATCATCCTTGAGAAGACGTCGAGGATAAACGCGAAGAACATGCGCCCTTCCCAGCAGCGCAGATACGTGAAATCGCCGACCCACAGGCGGTTTGGCGCCTGTGCGGTGAAGTCACGACCGACCAGGTCAGCGCGCCGCTCAGCTGCCGGGTCGCTGACGGTGGTGCGCCACGGCTTACCGCGCCGCTTGGCGCCCTGGATCCCGTTTGCGGCCATCAGCCGCTGCACCTGGCAGCGCGGCGCTGACTCGCCGGCCCGCAGCAGCGCCTTCCATGTCTTGCGATACCCGTAGGCCTCCCAGTTGGCCTTGTGGGTGGCACAGATCACGGCCAACAGCCGTTCGTCCTCCACATCGCGGGCCGAGCGCGCGCACGTCGCGCGCCGATAGTAGGCAGACGCCGACACGTCCAGGGCCTGGCAGATGGGCTCGACCCCGAAGCGCTCGCGATGGCAGTCGATGTACGCGCTCACTTCGGTCGGTCTGGGTCGAGCTCCCTGGCGAAAAACAGCGACGCGGACTTCAAGATCTCATTGGCGCGACGCAGCTCGTAGTTCTCGCGGCGCAGCTTGCGGATCTCCTCACGCTCCTGGCTGCTCAACAGGTCCGCGCGGTTGCCGGCATCGGCCTCGGCCCGACGCACACGCTTGCGCAGCACCTCACAGCCAACCCCCAGATCGCGAGCGACCTGAGCGATCGGCCGGCCGGACTCATTATGCCGCTTTGATCGTTATGCCGCGTGGGCGGCGCCGGCGGCGGTGTTTCGGGGGTTGGGGCTGATTGGACGCGGCATAACCGCAGTGATGTGACGGAACCTTCTCGCCGCAGTTGTCCAGCTAGCGAGGAGGTGTGTCGTGGGTCATCCGTTTCTCTCAAGGCTTGTCGGGCCGCTGGCGCTTCACGGG
>JBOGYJ010000278.1:0-3537 GCA_050696795.1 Solirubrobacteraceae bacterium
AGAAGCGCGCTGGCCTCGACCTGCCACATCCGCACCTGTCGATCGAGACGTTCCTCGACGGCGTCCTGCATCCGAGCTGGTCCTGGCACTTCCTGACCTCGGAGACGATCAGCTTTCCCAACATCGGCCCGGCCGACCACCGCTCGCGGGAGAAGCTGAGCGACATGTTCGACGGCACCGTGAGCTGGGACGACATCGCCTGGATCCGCGAGATGTGGGAAGGACCGATCGTCGTCAAGGGCGTGCTGGCGCCGGAGGAGGCCATCCGCGCGGCCGAACTGGGGCTCGACGGCGTGGTCGTCTCCAACCACGGCGGACGCCAGCTGGATCACGCGCCGGCCACCATCGATGTGCTGCCGGGAATCGTCGACGCGGTCGGCGACCGGCTCGAGGTGCTGGTCGACTCCGGCTTCCGGCGCGGCAGCGACATCGTCACCGCGCTCGCGCTGGGAGCACGGGCGGTGCTGCTGGGCCGCGCGCACCTGTACGGGCTCGCCGCGGCGGGCGAGGCCGGCGTGCGTCACTGCATCGAGCTGCTCGCCGACGAGGTCCGGATGACGATGGCGCTGTGCGGCGCCACCAGCGTCGCCGAGCTCGACCGCTCACTCGTGCGTAGGCGAGAGGCGCCTCGCTCCGAGCCCCCACACACCCAGGAGGCCTTCATTGCCCAGTGACGAGCGGCAGCAGATCTCACTCAGCGTGATACGCCAGACGCCGCGCTACACCTACCTGATCGCGGCGGTCGCGGCGATCGGCGGCATGCTGTTCGGCTACGACATCGGCGTGATCAGCGGCGCCGAGAACCTGCTGACCTCTCACTTCCACCTGAGCAGCGGCACCGAGGAGCTGGCCGTCGCGGCCGTGCTGATCGGCGCCGTGATCGGAGGCATGATCGGCGGGCGGATCGAGGACTGGCTCAGCCGCCGCGACGCGCTGCTGGCGATGGCGGTGCTCTACGCCATCGGCGCGATCCTCAGCGCGATCTCCTGGAGCCTCGCAGCGTTCATCGCCTTCCGGATCATCACGGGTGTGGCGGTGGGCGCCTCCTCGCTGGTCGTGCCGGCCTACATCGCCGAGCTCGCACCCGTGCCGATCCGCGGCGGGCTCGTGATCCTCCAGCAGCTCGCGATCTCCGGCGGGATCCTGATCGCGTACCTGCTCGACTACGCCTTCGACACCGCGGGCTGGGGCTGGCGCCCGATGTTCGCCGCGGCCGTGATTCCCGCGCTCGCCCTCGGGATCGGGATGCTGTTCATGGAGCACTCCCCTCGCTGGCTCGGGATGAAGGGCCGCTGGGATGAGGCCGAGCGCGTGCTCAGCCGGACCGACCCTGACCACAAGGACGAGCAGCTCAAGGCGATCCGTAAGAACGTCGAGGAGACGCGCGACACCTCCTGGCGCGAGCTCCTACGGCCGGGCACTCGGGGGGCGCTGATCGCGGGGGTCGGGCTCGCGATCTTCCAGCAGTTCATCGGGCCCAACACCGTGCTGTTCTACACGGAAGTTTTTGAGGTTCTGAGGCCCGATCGCCTGTGTTTGCGGGCGATCGGGCTTTTTCAGGGCTAGATATGTAGACACTAAACTGCTTGACAGAGGCCGTGTTGTGTGGGATGATCTGGCCGTGGCTAAAAGAGGCGGGAAAGTGCATATCGCGGTTACGCGTCGCCACTACAAGGGGAAGGAGTACACGAGCACGTTGTTGCGCCGCTCCTACCGCGAGGACGGGAAGGTCCGTAACGAGACGGTCGGGAACCTCTCGCACCTGGATGACTGGATGATCGACGGGTTGCGGGCGATGCTCGCCGGCCGGCGCCTGGCTGATCTTGACGAGGAGTTCGAGATCGTGCGTTCGTTGCCGCATGGGCACGTCGCGACGGTGCTCGGGGTGCTGCGCGACCTCGATCTCGAGCGGTTGGTCTGCCGCGAGCGCTGCCGTGAGCGCGACCTGGTGGTGGCGATGATCGCCCAGCGGCTGCTGACACCATGCTCGAAGCTGTCGCTGACCCGGCTGGTGCACCAGACGACGCTGGCGGAGGAGCTGGAGCTGGGTGAGGTCAGCGAGGCGGAGCTGCTCGCGGCGATGGACTGGCTGCTTGAGCGCCAGGAGCGGGTCGAGCAGGCACTCTGCCGCCGTCACCTACACGGTGAGGGGTTCGTTCTCTATGACCTGTCCTCAAGCTACCTGGAGGGCCGCCACTGCGAGCTTGGCGCGATCGGGTATTCGCGTGACGGCAAGCCCTCAAAGCAGCAGATCAGCTACGGGCTGTGTTGCGCCCCGGAGGGGCAGCCGGTATCGATCGAGGTGCACGCCGGCAATACTGGGGACCCGACCACGCTCGGTCCTGCTGTGGAGCGCCTCAAGAACCGGTTCGGGATCGAGCATGTCGTGTTCGTAGGCGATCGCGGGATGATCACCGACGCGCGCGTGAAGGTCCTCAAGGAGCTGGGGGTCGGGTTCATTACCTCGCTCAGGGCGCCGCAGATCCAGAAGCTGACTGTCGCCCCGAACTTTCAGCTCTCGCTGTTTGATGAGCGCGGGCTGTGCGAGATCTCCTGCCCAGAGTTCCCCGACGAGCGCTTGATCGTCTGCCGCAACCCCGCCGTCGCCACCGAGCGTGAACGTAAACGCCAGGAGCTGCTGGCACTCACCGAGAAGGATCTCGCGAAGGTCAAGCAGATGGTCTCAGGGCCGCGCGGCAGCCTCCGCAACGCTCCGGCCGCCAAGATCGGTGAGCGCGCCGGGCGGGTGGTCAACAAGCGCAAGATGGCCAAGCACTTCACCCTGCAGATCGCTGATGGCGCGTTCAGCTACCAGCGCAACCAGGAACAGATCGAGCAGGAAGCGCTGCTTGACGGGATCTACGTGGTCCGCACCGGCGAGCCCGCCACCACGATCGCCTCGGCCGCCGTCGTGCGCGCCTACAAACAACTCAAAGTCAACGAGCGCTGCTTCCACGAGATGAAAAGCACGCTGCAGATCCGGCCCGTTCACCACCGCCTCGAAGACCGCGTCCGCGCCCACGTCTTCCTCTGCATGCTCGCCCGCTACATCCAGTTCGAGCTCACCCACCGCCTCGCACCGATGCTGTTCACCGACGACACGCCGATCGCGCCGACCGACCCCATCGCGCCCGCCCGGCGCTCCCCCAACGCGCTGACCAAAGCCTCCAGCACCCGCACCCCAGACGGCCAGCCCGCGCACAGCCTCCAAGACCTCCTCACCGATCTCGGCACCCTCTGCCGCAACACCATCCAGATCGCCGGCAGCCCGATCACCTTCACCAGACTGACGACCCCCACCGAGCTACAAGCCACCGCCTTCGCGCACACCGCCATCAACCCCGGCAAGTAGACAGAAGCCACCCCGCCCGGAACGGCCCAAACCCCGCCGCTTCGGGCGATTCCACACCCAACCTACGAAAACTTCCGGCTAAATCTCGAGGTCGGCCTCACTCTCGCCGACCCCGAAGTCGCAACCGCGCTCGAGTCCCACGTCCGCGGATTGATGCAGACCGGTGTTCTGGTACCGGTCTGAGT
>JBOGYJ010000279.1:0-2056 GCA_050696795.1 Solirubrobacteraceae bacterium
CCCTACGCGCTGCTCTCGGGTTACCCGGCGCTGGGGCACTTGGGGTCTGCGAGCCCGCAGGCCTCCGCCGCACGCGGCCGCGAGCGCTTTGCTCGGCGCCTCGCCGGCGCGCTGGGGGGACGTGAGCTGCCGTTTAGCGCCGATGAGGTGTTTGCTCTGCTGCTCGCGGGGCAGGATACGACCGCCACAGCCCTCGCATGGGCGCTAATGCGGCTCGCGCACCTCCCCGGGCTTCTGCGGACGGTCGCCGATCAGGCCGCGACCGACGATCGAGGCTGGGTTGACGCTGTGATCCACGAGACGCTGCGGGTCCACCCGCCGCTGATAGACATCGTCCGCCAGCCAGCCGAGACAGTGCAGCTCGCAGGACAGCACATCCAAGCCGGGACGCTGCTGATGATCTGCCCCGCCCTCGTCGGGCGTTCAAACGTTCACCCAGACCCCGGCCATTTCAACGCCGAGCGGTTCCTGGGCCGACACCCAGACCCGCTGGGATGGATTCCGTTCGGCGGGGGAAAGCGGCGATGCCTGGGAGCGCCGCTGGCAATGCTCGAACTACGAGAAGTCCTCACCCGCGTCATTCACCGTTTCGAGCTGATGCCCGGACAGATGCGACTCGAGCAGCCCCGGCTCTACGGCACCGCCGTCGTGCCAAGCCAGGGCGGTGAGCTCGTGCTCGCCCCACGGTGATAACGAGTCGACGGCTATGTTGAATATCACCGCCACCCGGATCGGGTAAGACCAATGAGCACCCCAACACGGATCACGATTGAGATCCTCTACTTCGACGGCTGCCCCAACCACGAGCAGCCGAGACCACCGGCCGGGTCCTCGAACTCGCCGTGCTGCTGCTGCTGGGCTCCGCGCTGACTACCACCGGCCTGGCCGTGCCGGGCGTCGCTGGATGGCTGCTCGCGCCGCTGCTCATCCTCATCGTCCGCCCGATCCTGGTGCTCGCGGTCACCGGCCGACGGTTCCTGAACCTCCGCGGCCGACCCACGTGGAGCCTGGCGCGGTCGTGATCAGCGCCGAGGGCCGCGTTTGGCGTCAAGGAGCAGCGGCAGCTGACGCTCGAACGGCCGGGCATCGAGAGGGGAAGGTACGACAGCCAGTCGGGCTACGGTGGGAGCGGTAGACGTCCGTGTAAGCCCGCCGGTCAGCCACACCGCGCGTTCCCACGGACTGAGCGTGTTGCGGCCGAAGCGCAGCGCCCACGCGCGGACAGCGAGCATGATCGCTTCGACGGCGTCGCCCAGGTCGCTGCCGGCCGGAACGACGGCACCAAGCTCGAGGTCCAGCGACACCAGGTGTCGGGTCGCGCATGCCCGCAGACTCCCAGCGCGTCGACGGGCGGTACGCAGCCACCCACGGACCGTGCCGTCGGGCCTCCCGAACTGGCGGGCGATCACGCGATGTCCATGCCCGCCGGCCGCCAACCGCAGCGCCTCGCCGATCACCTCCGCGTCGTCGCGGCGTCGCGGAACGAGCCACGAAGGAGCGAGCACGTGCGTCGCCTCGCCCCAGCCACATCGCGCGCGTCGTGGCGTGACCCGCCGCGTGCCATCTCGCGTGCGGACCTCGCGAGAGCGTGCGAACCCCCACGGCGACAACGGTCCGGAGCACGTTGGACACGCGAGCGCCCGCGTCGCCAGCGCGGCCTCTACGTGCTCCTGGGGGATCGCGGTTGAGAGCATCGAAGACGTGGAGGTCGGTCACGGCCGCCGAAGCCTCCCAGACGCGGTCACGGCCAGGAAGGGGCGGCTCGTGTGGCACGTCTACCACGCTGTCCACAACGCCGCCACCAAGCGCTGCGCCGCTCATCATGATCGTCAACGGCGCGAGAGCGCCGACTCATGCCGGAATTGAGCGGCACTCAACAAACGGTCGGGCAGACGGTCGATACCGTTAACGGGTGGGTAGAGGCGAAATCGCGGCCGGTGGGTTGGTTGGTCCAATTACAAGCGAACCTCAACAAGGCCTTTCCCGCGACGGCAGACGCGGTGCCGGTACTGCGTCATGCCCTCGCTGGTTACGCGAGCGCCGCTGGGCTCTCAGG
>JBOGYJ010000280.1:0-3798 GCA_050696795.1 Solirubrobacteraceae bacterium
GCGCCGTGGTGCGTCCCCGCGTGCCTCAACGCCTCCACCACCGACCGGTAGGCGTCCTCGAGCCGGACGTACTTGCCGACGAGCGCGATCCGGACGCTCTGGGTTGCCTCGCTCGAGCGACGGGTGATGTCTTCCCAGTCGCTCAGATCGGGCTCCGGGGCCTCGATGCCGAAGTGCTCTCGCAGGACGAAGTCGTCGACGCCCTCCTTGTGGAAGACGAGCGGCACCCGGTAGATGTCGGGCACGTCGAACGCGGACACAACGGCTTCCACCGGCAGGCTCGCGAACAGGGCGATCTTGCGCCTGATCTCGCCCGAGAGTTCGGACTCCGAGCGCGCGATGATCATGTCCGGCGCGATACCGATGCGCCGTAGCTCGTTGACCGAGTGCTGGGTCGGCTTGGTCTTCAGCTCGCCGGCATGCCCGATGTAGGGGACCAGGGTCAGGTGGATGAACATGCACCGCCGCCGGCCCACGTCGACGGGGAACTGGCGAATCGCCTCGAGGAACGGCAGCGACTCGATGTCGCCGACAGTCCCGCCGATCTCGGTGATCACGAAGTCGACATCGGTGGCCTCCGCCATCAACTTGATCCGCTGCTTGATCTAGTCGGTGATGTGCGGCACCACCTGGACGGTGGCGCCGAGGTAGTCGCCGCGGCGCTCGCGCCGGATCACCGTGTTGTAGATGCCGCCGGCCGTCACATTGGACGCGCGGCTGGCGTTGGCGTCGGTGAAGCGTTCGTAATGCCCGAGATCCAGGTCGGTCTCGGCCCCGTCCTCGGTGACGAAAACCTCGCCGTGCTGGTAGGGCGACATCGTCCCGGGGTCGACGTTGATGTAGGGATCGAACTTCTGGATCTGGACCGAAAAGCCCCGCGAGCGCAACAACCGCCCGATCGAGGCGGCTGCGATTCCCTTACCCAGCGAGGAGACCACACCCCCCGTGATGAAGATGAATCGCGTCTCGGCCTGGCTCATGCTTGATCCTTGCTCCCGTACTTACCAATCTCGAAGGTACCGTCCGGGGCGGACGCACGCGCGTGGCCAGTCGGTGCGGCGCCCTTGCTCAGGGTAGCGGCCGAGACTCCGAATTCAGTCCCGTCAGCAAGACGGGACTGAACGCGCCGGGGGATGAACGAGCCCAAATAGCGGGATGCACGCTTCGAGCCCGCTGATCCGCACCGAGATTCGCTCCTGGTCGATCCAGCGGTCGCGCGTAAGTCGCATGTGGCGATCGAGCCTGCGCTCACCACGGACCTCGATCCAGGACTCACCGTCCTCGACGTAGCCGAGTTTCCGGCACACCCGCATCGAGGCCTCGACACCTTCGAGCACCGACGACACGGCCGACTCGGCACCCAGCCCATGGAAGGCGAGATCGAGCACGGCGGCACGCATCTCGGTACCGAAGCCGCTGCTGTGGAACCGTTGCGCCACCCATGAACCGGTCTTGACCTCATGGGTGGCCGCGAAGCCGTGCCCGACCACGCCCTGCACGCCGATCAACTCGTCCGCCGCCCACACCGCCAACTCGAGCTGCCAGTCGTCGGGCCGCCAGTCAAGCCGCAGCCCGTTGTGGTAGCCGCTGAACTTCGCGAGGAAACCCGGCTCGCCGATGCCATCGGTCCACGGAACCACGAACGGCATCTCCGCCGGCTCGTGCACCCCCGTCTGTGCCAACCGGCCGAGCGCGACGATCTCATCCTCGTCGGGCCAGCGCAGCTCCAAGCGGTCGGTCCGCAGCCGCAGCCCATAGAGCGGGGACAGATCCATGCGTGAACGATGGCAGACGCACGAGAATCCACCAGCGTTGCAACGCTACGGCCGGTTCTACGAGGCCTTCAAGAGCTCGCGCGCGTGCCCGCGCGCCGCGCGGTCGTCCTCGTCGGCCCCGAGCATGCGCACGAGCTCGCCGACGACGGCGTCACCTTCGAGTGCGGCCACGGTCGTCACTGCCGGTGACCGCGAACCGTCCTTGACAATGGTGAAGTGCCTGTTCCCCATCGCCGCGACCTGCGGCAGGTGGGTGATGCAGAGGATCTGACGCCCCTCGGCCAGCTCACGCAGATGGGCGCCGACGGCACGGGCAGTGTGCCCGCCGATGCCGGCGTCGACCTCGTCGAACACCAGCAGCGACCCGTCGCCCTCGCCACCGAACGCGCCGCTCGCCCTACCATCGGCGCGGCCGCCCTTGGCGCCCTTCCTGCCGCTCCCGGCGCCACCGGCGGTGGCAGCCCCGTGTGCCGCGCTCAGCAGCGCGAGCATCACCCGGGAGAGCTCACCACCCGAAGCAACCTCGCGCAGCGGGCCGAAGGGCAGGCCAGGGTTCGGGGCGATCACGAACTCGACGGCGTCACGACCGCGTGGGCCGTAGCCACCGTCGCGCTCGCGCAAGGCGACCTCGAAGCGCGCGTCGCCCATCGCAAGCTCACCCAGCCGCTCGAGCACCGCGGCGGCCAGACGCGGTGCCGCCTCGTGGCGCACACGCGAGAGCTCCGTGCCGATCCGCTCGCGCCGCTCACGCGCGGCCTCGAGCTCGGCGGACAGCGCCTCGAACGTGACATCGGCGCCCTGCAGAGCCTCGCGCCGCGTCCGGCAGGCGTCGGCATGCGCGATCACCTCGGCGACGGTCCCGCCGTGCTTGCGCGCGAGCCGCGCGAATCCCGCCAGCCGCTCCTCGACGAGCTCGAGCCGTCCAGGTTCGCCATCCAGACGGTCCAGATACGAGCGCAACTCGGCGGCGATGTCCTCGGCCTCGTAGCGCAGTGCGGCGAGCCGCTCGGCCAGCGCTGCCAGCTGGGAATCGAAGGCAGCTGCCGACTCGAGCTCCGACGCGGCCCGCGTGAGCAGGGCGCCGGCACCGTCACCATCCTCGGGGATCAGCGCGTCGGCGCCGGCGCCGGCGCCGAGCCGCAGCGCCTCCTGGTGACGCAGGCGGTCGCGTTCGCTGAGCAGCTCAGCCTCCTCCTCGACGCTCGGATCGATCTCCTCGATCTCCCGCAGCTCGAAGCCGATCAGATCGAGTTCGCGCTCACGCGCGCCGACGAGCCCGTCGAGCTCGGCGATCTGGCCCTCGAGCCCGCGCACGCGCGCGTGCGCCCCAGCCATCTCGGCACGCCGCGCCGCCTGCCCCTCGCCGCAGAACGCGTCGAGAGCGTCGAGTTGCGCCGTCGTCAGCATCAGCTTGCGGTGCTCGTGCTGGCCGTAGAAGGAGAGCATGCGGCTGCCGAGCTCGCGCAGATCCCCCACCGTCGCCGCGCGCCCGCAGACGTAGGCGCGCGTGCGCCCGTCGGGCCAGACCCGGCGGGCCAGGATGAGCTCCTCCGCATCCTGGGGAATCCGCTCCTCGGCGCCGGCGCCAAGCTCCGGCGGGCGCTCGAACACGCCCTCCACGTACGCCTCGGCCGCACCCTCGCGGACGATGCCGCTGCGAGCCCTGCCTCCCAGCAGGAGGTCGAGCGCGTGGGCCAGCAGCGTCTTGCCCGCGCCGGTCTCACCGGTCAGGACGTTGAGCCCCGGACCGAGCCGAAGCTCCGCCCGTTCCATCAACAGCAGGTTCTCTACGCGCAGCTCATACAGCACTCACGAACTTGTATCGCCGCCGCCGGACGGAACCATACGAACAGGCGTTCGCCGGCGGCCGCCGCTACGGCAGCGTCGCCAGCCGCCCGAACTTCTTGCGCAGGCGGGTGTAGAAGCTGACTCCGTCCAGCTGCGCCAGCAGTCCCTGCGCATCGAGGAAGCGTGCCTCCAACCGCTCCGCCGGGTGGAGGCTCACCACGGGGCGCCCGTCGAC
>JBOGYJ010000281.1:0-4824 GCA_050696795.1 Solirubrobacteraceae bacterium
CCGCCCACCCATCCCCTCCGGGCGGGCCGGCCGATACCGAGCACGGACCCAACGGCTTTGACCTGCACGCGCTCAGCGGCAACCTCTGCCGCTGCACCGGCTACCGACCGATCAGGGATGCGGCATACGCGCTGGACATGCCGGGCAGCGACGACGAGCTCGCCGCCCGCGCCCAGCAGGCGCCGCCGGTACCCGGCGTCACCCGAGTGGCCAGCAACGGCAGCGCATTTGTCCGGCCAGCGACGCTCGCCGAGGCAATCGGGCTCATCTGCGATGAGCCGGACGCCGTGGTGGTCGCCGGGTACACCGACTATGGGGTCGAGGTCAACCTGCGCGGGGCTCGGGCCAAAACGGTCGTTGCGATCGACCGGCTTGAGGAACTCCGCACCTTCTCCGACGGCGGCGACGTGATCGAGATCGGGGCCGCGCTCTCACTGACCGAGATCGAGCGACGACTCGGTGGGCGCGTGCCACTGCTCGGCGCGCTCTTTCCGCAATTCGCCTCCCGCCTGATCCGCAATACCGCGACCGTTGGTGGAAACCTCGGCACCGGTTCCCCGATTGGCGACTGCCCGCCGCCCCTGCTTGCGCTCGACGCGAGCGTGGTGCTCGTCGGACCACACGGTGAACGCGAGGTCGAACTGGCAAGCTTCTTCACGGACTACCGCACCAGCGTGTGCCGCGACGACGAGCTCATTCGCGCAATCCGGATCCCGCTGCCGTTGGCTCGCCTCACGGCCTTCCAAAAGATCGCAAAGCGGCGATTCGACGACATCTCGAGCGTCGCGCTTGGGGTCGCGATCGACCTCGACGAAGCTGGCGGGATGATCGAGCGGGCCCGCATCGGGGTTGGCGGAGTCGCGGCAACCCCGATCCGGGCGCTCACCACGGAGGCGGCGTTGATCGGACGGGAGTGGTCGCTGGCGACGGTCACTGCAGCCGCGGAGGTGCTGGCCGGTGAGGGGACGCCGCTGGACGACCATCGAGCGAGCGCCCGCTACCGCGTCGCGATGCTCCGCTCGAGCCTCCTCAAGCTGTACGCGGAAACCACCCGGGACGACCTCGGCGGAGTCGCAGCATGAGCAAGCTCTCCGAGCGGCCGGAGAGCCCCGCGGTCGGGCTAGAGGTCCCGCACGAGAGCGCGACGCTCCACGTGAGCGGCGCGGCGCTCTACACGGACGATCTGGTGTATCGCACCAGACACGTGCTGCATGCATGGCCGGTCCAGACGGCCCAAGCACACGCGCGGATCGTCGCGCTGAATGTGGAGCCGGCGCTGGCGGTGCCGGGTGTGGTTCGAGTGCTGAGCGCCGCGGACGTGCCCGGCATCAACGATGCGGGCGTCAAGCACGACGAGCCGCTGTTCCCGACGACGGAGATCATGTTCTACGGGCAGGCCGTGTGCTGGGTGCTCGGCGAGACCCTCGAGGCGGCCCGACTCGGCGCCGAGGCCATCGATGTGGAGCTCGAGCCCCTTCCCGCCTATGTAACGGTGACCGAGGCGATCGCGGCCGGCAGCTTCCAAGGGGCACAGCCGCAGGTTGCTCGGGGTGACGTCGAGCAGGCCCTCGGCGACGCGCCGCGTGTATTCAGCGGCGAGTTTGAGTTCGCCGGCCAGGAGCACTTCTACCTGGAGACGCAGGCCGCGCTTGCGCGCCTTGACGATGCCGGGCAGGTCTTCATCGAGAGCAGTACGCAGCATCCGTCCGAGACCCAGGAGATCGTCGCCCACGTACTGGGCCTGCAGTCCTCGGAGGTCACCGTCCAGTGCCTGCGGATGGGTGGAGGCTTCGGCGGCAAGGAGGTGCAGCCGCACGGGTTCGCCGCGATCGCGGCCCTCGGCGCGGTCCTCACCGCGCGTCCCGTGCGGGTGCGGCTCACCCGGACCCAGGACCTCACGATGTGTGGGAAGCGACACGGCTTCCACGCAACCTGGCGCGCCGGCTTCGACCCCGACGGGTATCTGCTCGCACTCGATACGACGCTCACCGCGGATGGCGGATGGAGCCTCGATCTGTCAGAGCCGGTGCTGGCGCGGGCGGTGTGTCACGTCGACAACGCCTACTGGATCCCGAATGTGCGGATCAACGGCCGGATAGCGAAGACCCACAAGACCTCCAACACGGCGTTCCGTGGGTTCGGCGGCCCGCAGGGCATGCTCGTCACCGAGGACATCCTGGGCCGCTGCGCGCCGCTACTCGGCATCGATCCGAGCGAACTGAGATCGCGCAACTTCTATAGCGCCGGGCAAACGACCCCGTACGGGCAGCCGGTCCGCCATCCCGAGCGAATGAACGCGATCTGGGAGCGGCTCGTCGACTCCGCTGACGTTGACAGGCGCCGGCACGAGGTCGAGCAATTCAACATCGCGCACCAACACGTCAAGCGTGGCCTGGCGATGACGCCGGTCAAGTTCGGGATCTCGTTCAATATGACGGTCTTCAACCAGGCTGGTGCGCTGGTGCTCGTCTATAAAGACGGCTCGGTGCTCGTCAACCACGGTGGTACCGAGATGGGCCAGGGCCTGCACACGAAGATGCTGCAGGTCGCCGCCACCACGCTGGGAGTCCCGCTGAGCAAGGTGAGGCTCGCGCCCACCCGTACCGACAAGGTGCCCAACACATCCGCGACCGCCGCGAGCTCTGGCGCCGATCTGAACGGAGGTGCTGTCAAGCACGCCTGCGAGCAGATCCGTGACCGCCTGCTGGCGGTCGCCGCGGACGAGCTTGGTGCAAACGCCGGCGGCATCCGGATCATCGACGGTGTGGCCTCCGTCTGTGGCGCGTCGGACGCGACGATCGCCTGGGACGACCTGGTCGCGACCGCATATTGGCAGCGGGTTCAACTGTCGGCTGCCGGGTTCTACCGGACGGAGGGCCTGCACTGGGACGCGACCACGATGCGTGGCACGCCCTTCAAGTACTTCGCCTACGGCGCGGCCGCAGCCGAGGTCGAAGTCGACGGCTTCACGGGCGCCTACCGCACGGTTCGCGTCGACATCGTCCATGACGTCGGTGACAGCCTCTCGCCGCTCGTCGATCTCGGGCAGATCGAGGGCGGGTTCGTACAGGGCGCCGGCTGGCTCACGCTCGAGGACCTGCGCTGGGACAGCGGTGACGGCCCGGCGCGAGGGCGACTATCGACTCAGGCGGCAAGCACCTACAAGCTGCCGAGCTTCTCCGAGATGCCCGAGACCTTCAACGTGACGCTGCTGCCCAACGCGACAGAGGAGGGCGCGGTCTACGGGTCCAAGGCCGTGGGAGAGCCGCCGCTGATGCTCGCGTTCTCGGTCCGCGAGGCATTGCGCCAGGCGGCCGCTGCCTTCGGACCGGAGGGTTTGAGCGTGGAGCTGGCCAGCCCCGCCACCCCCGAGGAAGTGTTCTGGGCGCTCGAGCGAGCGCGCGTACACGCCGACGCCAACCGCGAGATGAGCGAGAGCAATGCTCTGGCATGACGCTGTCATCCGGCTCCGCCAGTCTCGCGCGCCGGGGATTCTCGTGACCGTCGCCGAGGTGCGCGGGCACGGTCCCCGCAAGGCCGGAGCCAAGATGGTCATCAGCGCGAGCGGCTCCTGGGGTTCGATTGGCGGCGGAGATCTGGAGGCCGCGGCGATCGAGCGAGCTCGCGCGAAGCTGGAGGAGTCTGGCGCCATGGCCGAGCTCGTCCAGAGCGAGCTCTCGGACCGAGTTCCCCATGAACATGGTGGGCAGTGCTGCGGAGGCATCGTGACCCTCCTGTTCGAGCCGCTGCCAGTCGTGCCCGCAGTCGCGATCTTCGGAGTCGGGCACGTCGGGTGGGAGCTCGCCCGTATCCTCGCCCGGCATGACCTGGAGCTGCACCTGATCGACACCCGATCGGAGATGCTCGCCGAAGAACGGCTGCAAGCTCTCTCCGACGGGCCGGCGGCCCTCAGCGTCCACTGCATCCCGCTGCTCCCGGAGACCGTGATCGCGGAGCTGCCTCCCGGCTGCCACGTGCTGATCATGACCCACGACCACGCTGAGGACCTCGCACTGTGCGACGTCGCGCTGAAGCGCGCCGATCTCGGCTCGATCGGACTGATCGGCTCGCGCGGGAAGTGGGCGCGCTTCCGGCGCCGGCTGGGGCAGGAGTGCGGCCACGACGCCGAGAGCTTCGCTCGGATCAAGACCCCGATCGGCCTGGCCGAGATCAAGGGGAGCGAGCCTGCCACCATCGCGGTCAGCGTCGCGGCGGATCTGCTGCGGACCTTCCAGCGCGAAGTCGAGGACGTCGAGGCAGCGCGTGATCAGAGCAAGGCCGGCCACGGTCCCACTGACATAGCCGCGGCGGCGACGCGCCGATGATCTACCGCGGTCGGGTTCTCGACACCCCCGAGGACCCGTTTCAGGGCGCCGGCCTGCGGGTGGAGTCCGACGCTGGGCTCTACGTCACGGCCGGCGGCCAGATCGCCGATCGCGGCGCATACAAGGATGTCCGCGCACGACACCCGACCGACCCGGTCCGCGATCTCAGCGACGGACTGCTGCTGCCCGGGTTCATCGACACGCATGTGCACTTTCCCCAAGCGCGCATCATCGGTGCGCTCGGCATGCCGCTGCTCGAGTGGCTGGACCGTTGCGCCCTGCCTGAGGAGGCGCGGCTCGCGGACGTCGGCTATGCCCGCGACGTGGCCCAAGAGTTCGTGGGCGCTCTGATAGATGCGGGCACCACAACCGCCCTGGTCTTCGGGGCACACTTCGCGCCGGCAGTCGAGGCGCTGTTCGAGGCCGCATCAGCGTTTGAGCTGCGGGTCACCAGCGGACTGGTGGTGAGTGACCGGCTGGTTCCGAGCGAACTCTGCAC
>JBOGYJ010000282.1:0-4556 GCA_050696795.1 Solirubrobacteraceae bacterium
ATCTCGGGTCACTCGCTCCAGAACGACAGCAACTACAGCTACGGCCAGGTGACGCTGACCAAGGCGCTGACCGACTCGATCAACACCGTCTACGGACCACTCGGGCTCACGCTCGGCGCGCCCCTGATGCAGAAGTACATGCAGCGCTACGGCTTCTTTTCGGTGCCGCCGCTCGACTATCCGGCCAGCCAGATGGTCGCCAGCGGCCCCCTCTTCTTCCATGGTCCCTGCAATGCCTCCAGCACCTCGAAGCTGCTGCCCGTCACGAACCCCTGCGTCGACCTTGGCCGTACCTCGATCGGTCAGGACAAGCTCGCGGTGACGCCGCTGCAGATGGCGATGGTCGTCTCCGCGATCGCCAACGACGGCAAGCTGATGCAGCCACGGCTCACGAGCAAGGTGGTCAACAACGCCGGCCAGACACTCGAGCGGGTCGCACCGCAGAAGGACGACCAGGTGATGCAGCCGAAGGTGGCCGCCGAGCTTCAGGCGATGATGCGTGACGTGGTCGAGGAGGGCACGGCCACGACCGTGAACTTCCCGAGCCTGCCGATCGCCGGCAAGACCGGCACCGCCTCGACCGGCGCAACCAGAAATGGCCAGCCGCTCGACGACGCCTGGTTCGTCGGCTTTCCCGAGCAGGATCCGAAGATCGCGGTCGCGGTCGAGCTGACTGACATCGAGAACGGCTTCGGCGGGACCTACGCCGCCCCGATCGCAGCGAAAGTGATACAGAGACTTCTAGCGGAACATCAATGAGCGAATTCGAATCCGGGACCATCATCGACGGGCGTTATCGCGTGCTGCACCGGCTCGGTGCCGGGGGCATGGCGGACGTCTACCTGGCGCAGGACGAGCAGCTCGACCGTGAGGTCGCGCTGAAGCTGCTGCACCGCCGCTTTGCCGAGGACCCCGGCTTCGTCGAACGCTTCCGCCGCGAGGCGCAGGCTGCCGCCTCTCTGCAGCACCCCAACGTCGTCAGCGTCTTTGACCGCGGCAGCTTCGAGGGCACCTACTACATCGCCATGGAGTACCTCGAGGGGCCCACGCTCAAGCGCCTGATCCGCGAGCAGGCGCCGCTCGACACCGGCCGCGCCATCGATCTCACCATCCAGATGCTCAAGGCTGCCCGCTTCGCGCATCGCCGCGGCGTCATCCATCGCGATCTCAAACCCCACAACGTGATCATCGACGACAACGATCACGTCAAGGTCACCGACTTCGGCATCGCCCGCGCCGGCGCCTCTGACATGACCGAAACCGGCTCGATCATGGGCACCGCCCAGTACCTCTCACCAGAGCAGGCGCAGGGCCTGGCCGTCAGTGCGCCCTCCGACCTCTACTCGATCGCGGTGGTGCTCTACGAGATGCTGACCGGGCGCGTCCCGTTCGACGGCGAGCTGCCGGTCTCGATCGCGCTCAAGCACGTCTCGGAGGCGCCGGTGCCACCGAGCCAGATCAACCCCGAGATCCCGTCGGCGCTCGAGCAGGTCGTGCTCTGGTCGCTCAACAAGAACCCGGCCGATCGCCCGGCTGATGCCGACCAGTTCATCATGGCGCTCGAGCAGGTGCGCGAGTCGCTGGCCGCGCCGCCGGGCGAGGTCACCGCGAGCATGCGCGCGATCGCCGCGGGCGGCGCGCTGATCCCGACGGGCGGCTACCAGCCGACGAGCGTCATGCCGTCCGAGGCGGCCGGTGCCTACCACGGTGCCGTCGGCGTCGCCTACAACGGCGACCGCCTGGACCGCTACGACGACGACGACCGCCACGATCGGCGCGGCGGCTCGCCGGTCTGGCCGTGGATCGTGGTGCTGCTGCTGCTCGTGCTGATCGGTGGCGGAGTTGCCGCGTTCCTGCTGACGCGCACCAAGAAGGCGCTCGTGCCCACGGTCGTATATCTACCGCTACAACAGGCACAGACCCGCATCCAGAACGCCGGCTTCACGCCCAGCCCGTTCCCCGAGCCCTCCCACAAGCCGCTGAACGAGGTGATCGCGCAGAGCCCACTCGGCAACGCGCGCGTCAAGGAGGGCTCGACCGTCACGCTGACGTACTCGACCGGCCCCGGCAACACCACCGTGCCGACGGTTGTGGGAGACAGCCCGGCGACCGCTCGCGCTCAGCTGCGGCAGAACGGGCTCAAGGTGCTGAAGGTGCAGACCCAGACGTCGACGAGCGTCCAGCAGGGACAGGTGATCGGGACCAACCCGAGCGCCGGCGGGAGCGTGGGGAAGGGGACGAAGGTGGTGCTGATCGTCAGCTCCGGAGTCTCCGTGCCGAACGTCGTCGGCGACAACCTCGGGGACGCCCAGGTCGCGCTGTCGCAGTTCACGAGCCAGGGCACGCAGGTGATCACCAGGCCCGAGACGACCACCACAGCTGAGCCCGACACGGTGCTCGACCAGTCGCCGCCCGCCAACCAGCCGCTGCCGAAGGGCGACTCGATCACGCTGACGGTGGCCAAGGCGCCGACCACGGCCAGGGTGCCGCGGGTGGTGGGCGACACTCCTGGCGCGGCCGTGGCTGAGCTCAACACCCGCGGCCTGAACGCCAACCAGATTCAGAAGACCACACACAATCCGAATATGGTGGGCCTCGTGGTCGAGCAGTACCCAACTTCCAACATGACCGTCAAGAAGGGCGTCGTGATCACGATCTACATCGGCCAGGCTCCCGCGAGCACTACGACGAGCACCCCGGCCACCACCACCAGCCCGGCGACCACCACCAGCCCGGCGACCACGACCCCGACCACGACGTCGACCACCACGACTTGAGTCGAGTCCACCGGATCGCGGTGCTCGGCGGCGGGCGGTCGTCCGAGCGAGAGGTTTCGCTCGCGTCGTCGTCGTCCGTTGCCGCGGGCCTGCGCGGGGGCGGCCACACGGTGCTCGAGGTCGAGGTCGGGCGCGACGGCATCTGGCGCGCCGACGGCGCCGAGCTGAGCTTCGGCCCGGGGCGCGGCTGGCCCGGGATCGATGTCGTGTTCCCGGCTCTACATGGGCCCTTCGGCGAGGACGGCACCGTGCAGGGCCTGCTCGAACTGCTCGATGTCCCCTACGTCGGGGCGGGCGTGCTCGCCAGCGCCGCCTGCATGGACAAGGTCGCCTTCAAGCAGCTGATGGCAAGCGCCGGTGTCCCGCAGGTGGACCACCGCGCCGTCACCGCCCGTGAGTGGGAGCTCAACCCGGACGGCGTGGTCGGCTCCGTGGGCGAGCTCGGTTTGCCGGTCTTCGTCAAGCCCGCCCGGCTCGGCTCGTCGGTGGGCATCGGTCGCGTGCTCGCGGCCGGCGAGCTGCGCTCGGCACTGGCGGAGGCATTCACGCATGACCCGCTGGTGATCGTCGAGGCGTCGGCCACGGGGATCGAGGTCGAGTGTTCCGTGCTCGGCAACGACGAACCGCTCGTCTCGCTCCCGGGTGAGATCCTGCTCGCTGCCGGTGAGTCCGCCTGGTATGACTACGACGCCAAGTACACGCCCGGCGCGATGGAGCTGATCGTCCCCGCCCGCATCTCCGAGCTCGCGCGTGAGCGTGTGCAGGAGCTCGCCGGCACGGCCTTCATCCGCTCTGGCTGCACCGGCCTCGCCCGCGCCGACTTCTTCGTCGACGGCGACACAGTGCTGGTCAACGAGCTCAACACGATGCCTGGATTCACCGAGACCAGCGTCTACGGCGCGCTCCTGGCCGCCTCGGGGGTGCCCTACCTCGAGCTGCTCGATCGGCTCGTGGGCTTCGCGCTGGAACGCTACGAGCGTCAGCGCGGCTACACGTTCTAGGGCCGGCCCAGCGGGACCGGCCGCAACCAGGGGCGGCCCAGCGGGGCCGGCCCCGGCGTCAAGCGTTCATTTGTAGAGCTTGATCTCGTTGACCGAGATGTAGTTGTTGTCCGGCGGGAGTGTCGTGATCCAGAACAGGTAGTAGCGGTAGTGCTTGCCGCCGGTGCTGAGCGGGATCGTCTGGGTCGCGGCGACGCCGGTGGCGATGCCGACCGGGTGCCAGCCGCTGGCGCTGAAGCTGTTCGGGTTGGGCGTCGTGTTGGTCGCGTAGATCTTCGCGTCGAAGCCCTTGGTGGTGGTGTCGACGATCATCTGCACGGCGGCGGGAGCGCTGGCGGCGGTCACGTAGATGCCGACACCGGGCTTGCCGTCGAGGTTGCCGCCGTAGTACTGCTGCGTGGTCCAGGCGGTGCGGGGCTTACCGTCGATCGCGTACTTGGCGTCCTGATTGTTCTGCGCCTTGCTGCCCTGGGCATCGGGGTTGTAGGCCGCGGCGCACGTCGGGCAGAGCCCCAGGCTCGTCGCGGTTCCGCCGCCGCCATCGTGGCCGCTGCCCCTGTGCGGGCCGCCGGGTCGCGTATGCAGCACCAGCACCGCGATCGCGCCGGCGATCACGAGCAGCGCCACGAACGCCACCGCGTAGGCGGCGCTGGGCCGGCGGATGCTCAGCGGCACCTGCCTGCGCGTCTCCGGCGGCAGCGTGTCGATCACCGCGGTGACCTGGCGGTCGGCCTCGCCCGCGCGGTTGGTCTCGAGCGCGAGCGTGCGCTCGAGGTCG
>JBOGYJ010000283.1:0-4823 GCA_050696795.1 Solirubrobacteraceae bacterium
CGCGATGAGCTGCTGGGCGTCGAGGAGTTCTCATGCCTCGCCGAGGCCAGAGTGGTGATCGAGGACTACCGCGAGGACTACAACCACCGCAGACCACACAGCGCGCTGGGGATGCACACCCCCGCCCAGTTCGCCGCCGGCCACGGCATCACGCCGGCGGTGCTCGGTCCGCTCGCCGACCACGACACCGCCCGGCTCGCGGCATGATCGTGCCCAGCATCCATCCCCAGGCGGGGCCGTCGAGACGGCGCGCCCGCGGCTGTCGCCGCTCCGGCGCTCGCTCCGCTCCCGCCTACGCGACGACAGCCGCGGTGGCAAGCTCAGAGGTGTCCGTCCACCGGGAACGGTAACTTCCCGGCCCTCACATCCACCACACCTCTCACCCGTGGTGGACCGACAAACGGGGCCCGGTCAGGCCGGCTGACCGCGCCGCGGCGTGAGTCGGCGCCTGGGCGCGCGCCCCTCTACACTCACCCACGCGCCCGGATCGGGCTGTCCGGAGAGGTGGCCGAGTGGCTGAAGGCACTCGCCTGCTAAGCGAGTAAGGGGGGAAACCTCCTTCGCGGGTTCGAATCCCGCCCTCTCCGCTGGCTGCCGGACCTTCCCGCGCTCGCCGGAGCGTCAGGCTCCCCCCAGAGCCGGCTGTCAGGCTCCGAGGCCCGGCCAGCGCAGCGGCGGCAGCTCGTGCTGCTGCAGGTCGATCCCGACCTGGATCGCGTCCGCCTCGCGCCCGCGGCGCGCGATCAGCTGGATGCCCGCCGGCAGTCCGCTGGATGGCCCGAGCCCGCAGGGCAGTGCCACGCCCGGGTGACCGGTGACGTTCCAGCCGACGGTCATGTCGGCGAGCGGGTTGTAGTCGGTGTAGTCGTAGCCGTCGCCGCGCGGGTAGGCGACCACGCGCGTGGCTGGCTCGAGGATCACATCGACAGCGTGTCGGTCCATCCAGCTCTCCCAGGCGGCGGCGTAGGCCGCGCGCCGGAGTTGGATCTGGGCATAGTCGCTGGCGGACATCACCGCGCGCGCCGCCCGCAGGGTCTCGCGCAGCTGCGGCCGGTAGAGCTGCTCGCGGTCGGCGAACTGCTGGTGGTAGGCCCACATCTCGACCAGCACCAGCGCGAACTCGGGTGAATCCAAGGTGAAGGCCTTGACCGGGGCGCGCAGCTCGACCACCCGGGCGCCCAGAGCCTGCACAGCCTCCAACGCCCGTGCGTAGCCGGCCTGCACATCTGCATCCAGCTCGAAGTCGGCAAAGCGGTCCGTCACGGCCACGGTGCATCCCGCCAACGGCCGTGCGCCGCCGCGGGCGCCCAGCGGCAGCTCGCCAAGCGAGCCCGCCGGAGCCGCGTGCGCCACGGTGGCGGCGCCACCGCCGGCCATAGCCACGAGCACAGCGCTGCAGTCGGCGACGCTGCGCGCGAGCGGACCGAGCGTGTCGAAGGTCGTGCCCAGCGGGATCACCCCGTCGAGCGGGATCCGCCCGGTCGTGGGCTTGATGCCGCTCACGCCGCAGATCGCCGCCGGCGCACGGATCGAACCGGCCGTGTCGGTGCCGGTCGCGACCGGGACCATGCGCGCGGCGACGGCGGCAGCGGACCCGCCGCTCGACCCGCTGGGCGTGAGCTCGGTGCGCCACGGGTTGCCGACCTGATCGCAGGTGCCGCCGCAGGCGAACTCATGGGTGTGCAGATGGCCGATCAGCACCATGCCGGCAGCCCGCAGCCGCGCCCAGGCGGTGCAGTCGACATCGGGAACGTTGTCCTCGAGCACGCGGCTGGACGCGGTCAGCGGCAGGCCGGCGGCGGCGTAGAGATCCTTCAACCCGATCGGCACGCCGCACAACAGCGGAGCCTCATCGCCCTCCGCGGCCAGCCGCCGGTCGGCGGCGCGCGCCTGTTCCAGCGCCACCTCCGGGTACAGCCTGACCCAGGCGTTGATCATGTCCTCGGAGCCGTACTCGCTGGGCGGGCCGCCGTTGACACGCTCGATCTGGGCAAACAGCGCCTGCACGAGCTCCACCGCTGAAGCGCGGCGGCTACGCAGCGCCGACGCCGCCTCGAGCACGCCGAGCTCGGAGAGGTCCGACGGAAGATCTGTTGTGGTGTCGCTTGTCAATTGCTCGGTCACACGCGCTCGGCGTCCTGCACCAACAGCGCGATCTGCACGCGGTTGTCAAGCTGCAGTTTGGCGAGCATCGCCGAGACGTGACTCTTGATCGTCGCGACACTGAGGTGCAGATCGGCGGCGATCGCGGCGTTTGACTTGCCCTGGGCGATGGCTGCCGCGACCTCACGATCGCGCGGCGAGAGCCCGTTCAGCTGCGCCGCCGCCGCGTTGTGGCGGGCATCCGCGTCCTGATCGCCGGCCAGCCGATCGATCAGCCGCCGGGTCACAGTCGGTGAGAGCATGCTCTCGCCCGCCGCGACCAGTTCGATCGCGCGCACAATCTCCGCCGGCGGCGTGTCCTTGACCAGGAACCCGGCGGCGCCACGACGCAGCGCCCGCAGCACCTGGTCGTCGGTGTCGAAGGTGGTGAGCACCAGCACCGCCGGCGACTGCGGCTGGCGGCGCACGAGCTCCATCGCCGCGATCCCGTCGAGCTTCGGCATGCGCAGGTCCATCAGCACCACGTCGGCGCGGTGGCGATCGAGCGCGGCAAGCACCTCGCTGCCGTCGGCCGCTTCGCCCACGACCTCCAAGCGCGGAGCTCCGCCCAGCATCATCGTCAGCCCTGATCGCACCAGCGGATCGTCATCGACGATCAGCACACGGATCAGGTCGGGACCGGCAGCCGCGGCTCCGGCCACTCGATCAGCGCTCAAACGCCGGCTCCTCATCACTCTCCGCATCGCTCCAGGGCAGCGTCACCATCAGTCTGAACCCGCCGCCCGCAAGCTGCTCGCCGACCAGCGTCCCACCGACCAGCGTGACGCGTTCGGTCAAGCCAACGAGGCCCATGCCCGAACCCACATGCCCGGCCTCATCGCGGTGGCCCTCGGCGCCCGCCGCACGAGCGTCGGCCTGGCCGACCCACGGGCGGTTCACGACCTCGAGGCTGACGCCGCTCACACTGTCACCACCGAGCGTGACTGTGACCACCTGCCCGCGCGCGTGCTTGCGGGCGTTGGTGAGCGCCTCCTGCACGACGCGGTAGACGGTGCGCCCGAGAATCGGCGACAGGGACCGGTCGGCCAGAGAGTTCTTGAACGAAACGTCCATGCTCGCCGCGCGCGACTCCTCGACCAGCGTCGCGATGTCGACGATCGTCGGCTGTGGCGGCTGCACGTCCTCGAGCTCCGTTCCCGCTCGCAGCACGCCGATCACCTCGCGCAGCTCCTCCTGTGCGGCGCGGGCACTGACACGGATCACGCCGGCGGCGCGAGCGATCTCCTCCGGCGAGGCGTGTGGATTGAACTCGAGCGCGCCCGCGTGCACGCTCAGCAGCGAGATCCGGTGCGCGAGCACGTCGTGCATCTCCCGCGCGATCCGAGCACGCTCGGCGAGCTGCGCCTCGCGCACACGCAGATGCTGCTCATCCTCGGCGCGATGGGCTCGTTCGCGCAGCGACAGCAGCAACTCACGCCGTGCGCGCACAAACGAGCCGAAGCCCACCACGGCGATCGTGACCACCAGCCAGAAGAACAACGTGCCGAAGTTGAAGCCGCCGGCGTGCGTGTAGATCGCGCCGCAGGTGACGGCGGTGAAAGCCGAGAGCGATGCGACCTGGAAGGTGCGGCGCGGCTGGCAATGGACGCCGACCGTGAACAGCCCGACGATCGCGGCCCCGCCCGCGGCCTCGCTGAAGGTCGCGAGCGCGACAGCCAGCCAGCCGACCGTCAGCGGATGGCGGCGGCGCACCCACACGAGCAGGCAGGACGGCACGCCAAGCACCGAGTCGAGCACGAACGTGGAGGTGCCGACCTCGCGATGGTTGGTCCAGAGCTCGCCAAAGCAGACGATCAGCGCGAACCCGAAGAAGACGAGGTCCACAAGCCAGTCGCGCAGCGACCGCGGCAGGCGCGTGCCGCCCTCGGGATCACGCCGAGCATCCTCGAGCCCGATCACCGCGGGCAGCAGCCAGCGCTGCCAGCGCGGCAGCGCGGCAGCGTTTCCTGACCGATCGTCGGATGCGACCGCGTTCACGTCCTTGAAGGTAGGCGCAAGCAGCGGCAAACACCACCAACTTAAGTCGATCACGCCTGGCCCAAAGGCGGCGCGAAACACCACAGTTGGTCGCTCCAAGTCTCGCCACAGGGCCGTAGCGACACCCCCTGCTCAGAGCCGATGCTTCCCAGCATGATCGAAGCCAACTCACTCACCAAGCGCTACGGCGGGCGCACCGCCGTGCGGGACGTCTCGTTCCGCTGCGAGCCCGGAACCGTCACCGGGTTCCTCGGGCCCAACGGGGCCGGCAAGTCCACGACCCTGAAGATGCTCTGCGACCTGGCCCTGCCGAGCAGCGGCGGCGCCACGGTATTCGGCACGCCGTTTGCGCAGCTCCCCAACCCCGGCCGCCGGGTCGGCGTGCTGATCGACGCCTCCGCACAGCACAGTGGCCGCCGCGGCGCCGAGGTACTCGCGACCTCCGCCCAGCTGATGGGCGTCGACAGAAAGCGCGTCGGCGAGATGCTCGAGCTCGTCGGACTCGACAACTCCGCCGCGCGCAAGCGCGTCGGCAAGTACTCACTCGGCATGCGCCAGCGCCTCGGCATCGCCCACGCGCTGCTCGGCGATCCGCAGGTGCTGATCCTCGACGAGCCGGCCAACGGCCTGGACCCCGAGGGCATGCGCTGGATGCGCGCGCTGCTGCGCGACTTCGCCGACCG
>JBOGYJ010000284.1:0-7575 GCA_050696795.1 Solirubrobacteraceae bacterium
CTACCAAGCTGACGATGGCGCTGATGTCCCTCGTCAGCTTCCGCTAGCGAGCGGTTCTCGCCGACCACACGTACTTCAACCTCGGTGGTGAGGGCGGGCGGCGACATCTACGGCCAGTTGCTTGCGCATCAACAGCGACGCTTATACGCCGACGGACATCAACCAGATCCCGGAGTCGCCGTACTTCGTGCCGGTGTCCGGTACCGCGTACGACTTCCGCTCGATGCACCCAATCGGTCAATACATCACCGATGCGAGCCTGCCCGACGGCACCTCGGGACCGCTCAAGCAGCTACAGATCGCGCACGGATCCGACAGCAACTGGGTCCTCAACGACCAGGGCACGTACCGCCTGGACGCGGTCGCGCAGGATCCCCAGAACGGCGTGACGTTGTGGGAGTACACCGATCAGCCGGGTGTTCAGCTCTACACGAGCAGTTTCCTCGTGGGTTATCTGATCGGCACCAGCGGCTCGATCTACCGCCAGGGCGCCGGCTTCACGCTCGAGACCCAGCACTATCCGGATTCGCACGGGAATTACGCCTCCAGGGTGCGATTCCACTGACGATTGATGCGGGGCCGGCCGCCCGCTGGCTGGCCGGCCCCGGCTCGCCAGCCAGCCGCGGCGCAGCGCGGCAGCCTGGCGCTGGGTTCGACCAGTTCGAATGCCGACCGCGACGACGAGCAGCCCGGGGCAAGCGTGCCCGGGGGCGAAGCGCGCCCCCGGGCACAACGTCAATGCGAGGTGCCGTCTGGTACGGCGAGTACTTGTGTTTCGGTGAAGCTGAGGATGCCCTCGCTGCCGAGCTCGCGACCGACGCCGCTTTGGTTAAAGCCGCCGAACATGGCGCGTTCGTCGACCGCGGTCGCGTTGTGGTTATTGAAGAAGATGTGACCGGCACGGAGTTGCTGGGCGATGCGGACCGCGTGCTCGTCGTCGTCTGACCAGACCGACGCGCATAGCCCGGCCCAGGTGTCGTTGGCGGCCTGCACGGCCTGTTCCTCGCTGTCGTAGGGGATGATCGGTAGCGCCGGGCCGAACTGCTCCTCGGTCACGATGCGCTCGTCGGCAGAGGGGTTCAGCACCAGCGCGGGCTTCATGTAGTTGCCCTCGGTCGGGTCCGCGTCGATGTACTCACCGCCTTCGATCACCTCGCTGCCGCGTGAGCGCGACTCGGCCAGCAGCTGCTGCACGTAGTCGCGCTGGCGGCTCATGTTCAGCGGGCCCATCGTCACGTCGGGATTGACGCCTGAGCCGATCCGCTGCCCGTCGATGAACCCGCGCAACCCCTCGACCGCCTGCTCGTACATGCCGCGGGGCACGTAGAGCCGTTTGACTGCCATGCACACCTGGCCGGTGGTCATGAACGTCGCGAGCGCCAGCTTGGTGAGCGTGGCCTCGTCGAGGTTGGCGTCGTGCAGGACGATCGCCGGGTCGTTACCGCCAAGCTCGAGCGTGACGTTGGTGACGTTTTTGGATGCCATCTCCATGATCCGCTTACCGCCCGCGGTCGAGCCGGTGAAGGCAACATGCTTGATCCGCGGGTCGCCGACCACGACCGGCCCGAGTACCGCGTCCTGGCCGGTGAGGACGTTCAGCACACCGGGCGGCAGCTTCTGCGCGAGATGACGCAGGGTCAGCACCGAGGACAGCGGCGTGCTCGGCGGCGGCTTGGCGATCACGGTGTTACCCGCCATCAACGCGTGCGGGAGGCTCGCGGCGAGGATCGCCAGCGGCCAGTTGAACGGGTAGATGATCGTCACGACGCCCTGCGGCACGTGCCGGATCGTCGTGTTATATGGCGGCCCCGGGATCGTTTGCGGCGTGTCGAGAGCCTTGGCGTACTTGGCCGCCTCGTGGAAGCGCCCGACGAACACCTGCAAATCGATCGAGGCCTCGAAACGAATCTTGCCGTTCTCCCGCGAGAGCACCTCGGCGCGCTCGTCGAGGTCGTTGGGGAGCGTCTCGAGCGCCCGCAGACAGATCTCGATCCGCTCGGCCGCCGGCCGCGCGGCCCAGCCCGGCCAGGCGCGTTGCGCTGCTGCCACAGCGTCGAGCGCGTCCTGCGTGCTCGACGCCGCCGCATGGCCGATCAGCGATCCGTCGTGTGGGTCATGAACCGCGAGCTTCTCACCGGTGAGCCGCTCCTCACCGTCGATCAACAGCGGCGTGGATACCGCCTCACTAATGGCCATGTTGGTCTCACCTTTCGTTGACGCTGGGCATCGCCCGAGCAGTGCTTCTCACATGCTCGGCGATGCGGAGGTGGATGTCCATAGGGTGAACGGAGCGTGCCGGTCGCGCCCGGCGTGCTTGGCCGCGTACATGGCCACATCCGCACCCACCATCGCGCTGTGCTCCGAGAGCCCGTGCCGCTCGTCGAAGCAGAAGATCCCCACGCTGGCGGTGACCCGCGGCTCCGTGCCCGCTCCTAGCTCGCGGACGGACTGGACGAGCGCCGCACCGACGATCTCCGCCTGCTCCGGCGTCACCTCCGGCAGCAGCACCGCGAACTCGTCGCCGCCGATTCGGCCGATCACATCGCCGCCACGCAGCCGCGCGCTGAGCCTCTGCGCGACACCCTGCAGGAGCGCGTCGCCGCCGGCGTGGCCGTTGACGTCGTTGTAGCCCTTGAAGTTGTCGACGTCGAGCATCAGCAGCGCGCCCTTGGCGCCATAACGAGCAATCCTGCTGACGTGGCGGCGCAGCTCGCGGCCGAAGCCGCGTCTGTTGACCAGACCGGTGAGCGGGTCGTGGTCGGCCAGATGTCGCAAACGCTGCTCGCGCGTGTGGTGCTCGGTGAGATCGGTCGCCTGACCGACGAGATAGCTGGGCCGACCGTCAGCGTCGCGCACGACGCTCATCACCACGAACGCCCACAGCGCGCTCCCGTCGGGAAGCAGCATCTGCTGCTCACGTGCGGAGGCGACGCGTTCGCCTGAGAGCAGCGGCGCGCTGTCCTGTCCGCCGCCGCCGCGCTCGTCGGTATGGGTGAATTCCGAGAGCTGCTTGCCCAGAAGAACCTCGCGTGGGCGCCCGAGCATCTGGCAGAGCGCCTCGTTGACCTCGGTCAGGCGCAGCTCCGTGTCGCAGAACCAGGCTGGCAGTACCGCGTGCTCGAACGCGATTCGGTACCGCTCCGCGGCCACATCATCGGTTTCGCTAGACAGGCCGGGCATCTGGCTCCTCAGGTTCGCCGGCGGCTCGGTTCCCGCCCCAAGACTTCGATGGTAGTCAGTAAGTCTGAGGATCGGGCGCTCGCGGGGACGCTGCCCCAGGCTTCTCGGCCGCAAACCGCTCAGGCGGCTTGCTCAGCGGTCGTTCGACTCGATCGGCAGGGGAGAGTCGGCTTTCAACTGTTCGAGCCGCAACAGTGTGGTCACGCGCGTCGCGCCGCCGCGGGACGACAGGCGCATGATCACGCGCTGCAACTCGGCGACATCTCGCGCCACGACCACGAGGATCGCGTCGATCTCGCCGGTGACCCAGTCGGCGGCGATAACCTCGGGCATCGTCTGCACCGCCGCCATGAACCGGCGGTGGCCGGCGTCGTCGTGACGCTCGATCGTCACCAGCAGGTAGACGTGCAGGGGAAAACCGGCGAGCGCCGCATCCAACTCGGCGACGACGGCGCGGATGATGCCCGACGCTTTCAGGCGCCGCACACGATGCAACGTCGCGGTCGGGGACAGTCCCACGAGTCTCGCGAGCTCGACATTCGAACGGTCAGCGTCGACCTGCAGCTGTTTGAGGAGCTCCAGATCAATTAAATCCAGTGAAACATCGCTCATCTAGAGGATTCCATCGCAATAACTCTTAGAAGTCAAATATATAGGCGAATCATCACGCATCTGCATCATCATTAGTACATATGAAGAACCGCAGTGCCATCCTTGCGCTCGTTACCGCCGGCTCTCTCTGGGGCGTCACCGTCGCGTTGTCCAAGCTCTCGCTCCGCTGGCTCGACCCGAGCTGGCTGACGACCATGCGGTTTCTCGTGGCGGCGCCGATCCTCGCGATCATCGGCCGCCACGGTCTGCGTCAGGCGTTCACGCCGCGCATCTTGGCTACGGGGGCGGTCGGCTACGGCGCCGTCGTGCTGCTCCAGAACGTCGGCATCGACCACACGAGTGTCAGCCACGGCGCGATCATCGTCGGCGCGCTGCCCGTGGTGGTTGCGCTGGTCGCCGCTGGGCTCGGTAAGGGCAATGCACGCCCGCTGGTGTGGCTCGGCTACGCCGTAGCGCTGATCGGTGTGGTTCTGGTGGCCAAGGGTGGCGGCGGTGGTGCGACGGATTCGGGCGACATGCTCGTATTCGCCTCGGTGGTTCTCTCCGGTGCCTTCATCGCGATCCAGCCGAGCATGCTCAAGGGACGCGACGCCGCCGCTGTTACCGCCGCGCAGTTCCTCGCGGCCGAACTGGTCGCGCTGCCGGTGGCGCTGCTCGGCAGTCCGCTTCCGCATGCGCCAGGCGCGGCCGGCTCGGTCGTGGCCTTCGTGACGCTGGCGCTAGTCGGCACGATCCTGCCGTTCTGGTTGTTCGCCTACGGCCAGGCACGCGTCGCGCCCGAGGTGGCGGGCGCCTTCGTGAACCTCGAACCGCTGGTCGGCGCGGTGGTCGGTTGGGTCGCCTTCGCCAACCCGGTCGGCGTGTGGCAGATCCTCGGTGCGCTCGTGGTCATCGTCGGCATCCTGATCAGCCTGGCGCCGCCAGATCTGGAGCTCGGCCCGCCGCGCCGGCAGCGCGCGATCGAGGCTGCGCTGGAAGGTGGACGCCGGCACTCGCGCCGCCGCAGGGCGGCACTGGCCGCGCGCTGGTAAATTCGTACGTCCGCGGTGGGCGTAGCTCAGTTGGTAGAGCTCCTGGTTGTGGTCCAGGCGGTCGCCGGTTCGAATCCGGTCGCTCACCTTCTCGAGGATCCGCGTCAGCGGGCTAGTCGTGGCGTCGCTCGCCGCGGCGGCGGTCGCCGGGCCCGCGAGGCGGTTGCGGCCTGGCGGCACGCGAACGGTCGGTTGGCGTATACCACCGACCGACAAGCTCGGCTTGGCGTTTCATCAGGCGCCGCTTCCGCAGGCGCCGCCACGCCAGAAGGGCAAGGGCCAAAGGCCCGACCGCGAAGCCCGCGCGTGCCTCCGGACGTCTGCTCCAATGCGTTGAGTTGGTCGCGGGGGCCGGACGGGCGCCGCGCTGAGTACCGGGATTCGCGCCCGAGCCGGGTCGACCGGGTGCGCCCGGGCCGCTGGCGGCCGCTGCGCCGGGGTCATCTGCCGGCTCGCCGGGCGCTGAGGAGCCCGTGACGGTGGCCGCAGCCACGGCTGCGGCCGGTGCAGCCGTTTCGTCAGTCTCTGCGACGGCGCCGAGACTGTGGTTATGGGCGCTGACATCTCGGGCGCTCGTGCCGACGGTGCCGTTGCTCCCGTTGCCGTTTCCGCGCGTCCCGCCGAGTCGCGATGCCTGGTAACGGAAGACCGTGCCCTGATCGTCGATCATGTAGTTGTCGGCGTCATCCCGGTGCTCGTGCAGGATCAGCCGTTCGCTGCGCTCGGCCAACTGGGCAAGCGCAGCGATGGTGCTGACGTCGATCGGCGGATGCTCCTCGTCCGGCGTGATCTGGCCGACCGGGACGATCAGATGCTTGTAGCGGCTGTTGATCTTCTCCGCAGAGTCTGCGGTACCGCGCAGCTCGCGCCCCCCGGCCAGCAGGGCCAGCAGGGCGAACAGGACAAACGCAGCGATCGCGATCACGCGCACCGTCTTCAC
The DNA here is from genome assembly GCA_050696795.1 of Solirubrobacteraceae bacterium. Lineage (GTDB taxonomy): Bacteria > Actinomycetota > Thermoleophilia > Solirubrobacterales > Solirubrobacteraceae > Palsa-465. Next base: position 5,764 of record JBOGYJ010000284.1, read on the forward strand.
CGGAACGCCTGCCAGCTTGTTGACGGCGCGGCGGGTCGAGGTCACGCTGCCCGGGGTGCTGTGATCGAGCCCCTGCTGGCCCGAACCCGACGCCGAGCCCGCAGGCGAGCTGGCCGCCGGCATCGCCGAGCCGCCCGCCACGAGCTGATCTGAGCCGAGCGCAAGATTCAGTGGAGGGCTGATCGAGGTGGCGACCTTGCTCCCGCTGATCTCACCTGCGAGCTTCACCTCCGGCTCCACCGTAAGCGTGTAGCTGCCGCCTCCGGCCTCCCCGATCTGCGTCGAGACGCGGTTGCTCAGCGCCTGCAGCCGCGACAGGTCCACATGTGCGCGCGCGACGCCACGATCACCGCTGAACCGCATCAGCGACCCGAGCCAAAAGCGGCGGCGCCAGCCGCTGTCGTTCGACAAGGTGCCCTTAACCCTGATGCTTCCGTGCACCTGATTCGGCGCCGTCGTGGCGAGCTTGTAGGCGGCCGTTATTGTGAGCTGGCGGACCAACTGGAGATAGATGGGTTCGCCGGTGGTCACAGTTCCGTTTGGATACACCGACCCGACCCGCGCGGGCCCGTGGTAGCCGAAGTTCAGCTCCTGCGTGTATGGGGTCCGGACTGTGGTTGTGCCGGCTGCCGGCCGCACGAACGCGAAGACACTGAGCGCAGCGAACAGCAACACGCCCGCGATCGATGCGACCAGCAGACGCCTATTTCCCATCGAGGTAGGCGGCCTTTTCGCCCGGTTCGACTCGCCGTCCTGGCGCCGGTGTCGCCGCCGCCGCCGCGTCTGATCGCCTCCGAACAGGAGCAGCATGGCTACGCCACCTGTCAGAACTGCAGCCACCCACGGCTTGTGCACCCACTCCAGCACCGTGCCGCCATGGGGAATGTGCAACCACATCCGTCCGACCAGCAGTGCTCGCGTCGGATGCGTCGGGTCGATGAAGTCGTTGTTGTCGCCCTTGAAGGTGTAGCGGCCGTCTCTGATCGCGTGGATCCGGTGCAGCACCACCGTATGCAGCAGCGTGCTGTGGTAGGCGACGACCTCCCCGACCTTGTAGTTGCCGGCGGGGCGGACGATCGCCAGGTCCCCGGTGTGGAGCATCGGCTGCATGCTGATCCCGTGGGTGATCATGTACCTGGTCGATCCCCCAATCTGGGTGGGGGCCAGGTAGAACCAGCCGAGGCCGCCGAGCGCCAGCACGACAGCCGTCACGACTAGGGAACGAGTGCGGCTGGATCTCATGGGCGCGGTAGTTCACTCCAGAACCGGCCCAAATGTAAAGGCTGGCCCGGACGAGTCCGGGCCAGCCTTGGAACCGCGTCTACCGCAAAATCTACGGTCCCGTTACCGCCACGTGGACGTTGTCCTGATCCGTCGTCGTGATCGTGCCGTCGGTGAAGGTGCACGTCACCGGGGTGCTGGGTGAGGTGTAAGTCCCGACCGTACAGCTCTGAAGATCGCCCGACGAATAGCTGTCAAAGCCGATCCCGATCGTGTCCGCGCTGACGTCGCCGGTGAATGTGAGGCTCGCCGAGTCGATGTATTGTCCGTCGGAGGAGAGCGTGTACTTGAGGTCTGTGATCACGCCTCCGGTCACGGTGGCCGTCCCGTAGCCGGCGACATTCGCCGGCAAAGTCTCGCCTGCCGTAAACGCGGCGCCACCCGCTGCGACCGCGCCGACTACGGCGACTGCAGCGGCGATCCGTGTCATTCTGTTGAAGCGCATTGGAGCACCCCTTTCCAGTCCGTAACCGGCCCGGAAGCCCCCGATGGACTCCGCAGCCATGCCTCCCGTGGGTTGCAGTTTTTGTG
>JBOGYJ010000285.1:0-2144 GCA_050696795.1 Solirubrobacteraceae bacterium
GACGAGGCTCATCTTCTGTCGGTCGAGCAGCTCGAGGAGCTGCGGATGCTGACGAACTCCGAGATGGACTCCCGTGCGACGTTCGCGTGCCTGCTGTTGGGCCAGCCGACGCTGCGTCGCAAGCTCAGGCAGGGCGTGTTCGCCGCGCTTGACCAGCGGATCGCGTTGCGCTGCACGATCGACGGGATGGACCTGAAGGAGACCAGCGAATACATCGCGCATCACGTCAAGCTCGCCGGTCGCTCCGACACGCTGTTCTCCGATGATGCGGTCGCGTTGATCCACGAAGCGTCCCGCGGATTGCCACGGGCCGTGAACAACCTCGCGACCCAGTCGCTGATCGCCGGGTGCGTGAGCAACAAGTCGATCTGCGACGAGAGCACCGCGCGCGCCGCCGTCGCCGAGATCTCAGCCGAATGACCGGCGAGCTGATCTCTCTGTTCGACCAGAACACGCCACCAGCAGAGCTGGCGAGCGTCCAGCCTGCAGGCATCACGCTCCCGGCGCCGGCGGGCTGGCCCGCACCACCTGATCAGGCGGCCTACCACGGGCTGCCCGGCGCGATCGTCGCGAAGATCGCGCCGAACACCGAGGCCGACCCGGTCGCGATCCTGACCCAGCTGCTGGTCTGCTGTGGCGCGCTGATCGGACGCGGCGCGCACTTCCAAGTCGAAGCGACCCTGCATCACCCCAACCAGTTTCTGCTGCTGATCGGTGACTCAAGCCGAGCGAGGAAGGGCAGTTCACTGGACCACGTCACCAAGCTGCTCTCCGAGGTCGATCCCGCGTTCCCGTCGAGGCTCACTACCGGTCTTTCCAGTGGTGAGGGACTGGTGTGGAAGGTCCGCGACCCCAACGGCCAGGACCCCGGTGCCGGCGACAAGCGGCTGCTCGTGATCGAGCCCGAGTTCGCGTCCGTCTTGAAATCCACCAGCAGGGAGATCTCGACTCTGTCGCCGACATTGCGCTCTGCGTGGGATGGGCGGCCGCTCGCGCTGCTGACCCGCACCGCCCCGGCGCGCGCGACCGACGCGCACATCTCCGTGATCGGGCACATCACCGTCACCGAGCTTCGCCACCACACCACCCGGGTCGAGCTCGCCAACGGCTTCATGAACAGGTTCGTGCTCGCGTCGGTCCGACGGGTGCGTCTGCTGCCAGAAGGCGGCAACCCGAACCCGCTCAAGGACACCGGCCTCGCCCGCTACCTCGCGACCGTCCTCAAACACGCCAAAGCCGCCGGGCACGTCAAGCTCGACCCCGCCGCGCGCGAGCTGTGGTGGCACACCTACCCGCAGCTCACCGAGCCCGGTGAAGGCATCGCCGGCGCGATCTGCGCCCGCGCCGAAGCGCACACGATCCGTCTCGCGCTGATCTACGCGCTGCTCGACAACGACCGGCAGATCCAGCCGCAGCACCTGACCGCGGCGCTCGCGCTCCACGACTACGCGCAGCGCTCAGCAACCTGGGCGCTGGAGGCCAGCAGCGGCGACCCGCTCGCCCACCAGATCCACGCCGCTCTCAACCACCAGCTGCCAGGCGGGCTGACCCGCACTCAGCTACGCGATCTGCTGCACCGCAACCCCACCACCATCCAGCTCGACCGAGCGCTCCACATGCTCGCCGACGACGGCAAGATCACCAGCAGCCGCGTTCTCACCGCCGGACGGCCCGCCGAGCTCTGGACCGCCGCAGCACCCTGCACCTGAACCCGCGATCGGTACGCGCGAGTGGATCGAATCGCTCGCCCAACCCGGTCCGCGCTGTTCACGCGCCTCGCGAACCCCAACAACCGTCGCGACGAGCGATCCCAGCGAAAGCGAAGCGGTCACAACGCGTGACGCACCACCACACGCCCCCCGGCCCAGCGCCTTCATCGCCGCCTTTGCCGGCTCTGCACCCCCCTTTCAACGTTTCAACGTTCGAACGTCAGACACCACCATCATCACGACCAACAGCGCGAGGGTGCCCAAACTCAGCGGCGCTCAACAGCGCGCCGCTCGAACGCCGCCAGTGCGGACAGCCGCCCGAGATCATCAACATCTCCTGGAAGGCGCAACGCCGTCTAAACGCCCGCTGGCGCCAGCTCAAAGACGCGCGCCGCAAACCCGCTGGCGTCGTCGCAGTCGCGATCGCGCGCGAGC
>JBOGYJ010000286.1:0-16217 GCA_050696795.1 Solirubrobacteraceae bacterium
GGTCGAGCGCAAGGGCCGCCAGCGGTGGGCGGGCCGCGCCCCATTCCCCGAGCTCGGCCGCCTCGCCGGGCAGCGCCGCGATCGTCGCGCCATCGCCGGCGATCGCCGCGACCGTCAGCGCCAGCAGCTGCCGCAAGCGCTCGAGCGTCTCGCTGACGGTCGCGTGCGACGCCTCTGCGAGCTCCGGCTGCGAGCGACGCACGTGGTCGAGCAGCGTGCTGAAGCCGACCAGCTCGAGGCGGATGCGGCGGCCCTCGCTGACCAGATCGGAGAGCGCGTGGCGATCGGGATCGGCGAACAGCGCCGGCGTGGCGAGCACCTGCGCGGCGGCGTCGAGCGCGGTGGCGAGCGGCATCGCCGAGGAGGAGGTGATCTCGTCGGTGAACGCAGCCAGGGTGCGGTAGGCGTCGGCCAGCGCGTCGCGCTGGCGGCGCCAGGCGAGTGGCACCGCGACCACGGCGGCGAACAGCAACTGTGCCCCGCCGCCGGCGAGCACCAGGCCGGTCAGCGCGGCGGCGTTCCCGAGACCCTCGGGGAAGCGACCGAAGACTATGAAGCCGATCAACGACTGCGTGCCGACGACCATGCCGCGGCGGCCGAGGCAGGCGGCAACGCCGGCGATCAGACAGAAGATCGCCAGCAGCAACAGGTGCAGCCAGGCCCAGCGGCCACTGAGCATGCCGGTGAAGGCGGTGGCAGCGAGTACCAGCGAGGCACCCACCATCGTGCCCAGGGGTGGCACGACCGGGCCGTCACCTGCGCGCCACGCGACACCCGAGAGCATCGCCCCCGCGCCCATCGTCACCGCTGCCGCGGGCGAGCCCGCGGCAGTGCCGAGCGCCATCATCGCGGCCACCGGGACCGCCGCGATCACGCCGGCGCGGGCGGAGATCTTGGCGCGATTGAACTGGCCCGCCTGCCGGAACGCCTGGCCGACCACCAGCGACCTGGCGGCTGCGCTGCGGAACCCGGCGGCGCTGCTCACGCAAACGGCGGGCTGGGGATGTACGGGTGCAGCGGACCGACCGCGCCGCGCGTGCCGATCGCGCTGTACGTGCTGAGCGAGAGCCGCGCCGCCAGGAGCACATCGATCGCCCATTGCTGGCGTCCGCTGATCCAGCCGATCTCGATCAGCGGCTCTCCGCGCAGCTGATCGAGCCCGTGCCAGAGCAGCGCCGTGGCCGCGTCCTCGTCACGGGCCGCCAGCGCCCATACGCGGCGGCCGGGCATCGTCACGACAAAGCCACGGTCCTCGAGCCGCCAGATCGACGAGCCGCGCAGCAGCGCGACCTCCAGGTCAGGAGTGTGCGGCGCGCCGCGGGCGCCGCGGGCGGCGCGGGAGATCGGCCCGAGCGCGTATCCGGATGACCCGTAGAGGCGCAGTGCGCGAGGGTCGTCGGAGGCGATGATCAGCCCGCCCTCGCAGTCGCTGCCGTAGCCGAGCGTCGAGTCCATCAGCGCCCGCCCCTCGCCACCCTCGCGGAGCGTCGGGCTGACGGCCATCAGCGAGAGGATCCAGATGCGGTCGCGGACCACGGCCTGCGCCGCGCCCGTGACCAGTCCACCGCGCTCGCTCACGAACGAGCCCTCGGGGTGACTGTGCAGCGAGTGCCGCAACCGCTCCTCCCAGGCGCGGCGCAGCACCGCGGTGCCAAGGTCGGTGCCAAACGCCTCCGCTGTGACGCTCGCGACCTGGTCGACGTCCTCCTCGGCCATCGGGCGCACGAGCTCCGCAGCTGTGGCGCCGCTCATGGGATGAGCACGATCTTTCCCGGTGGATGCCCGTTCTCGAGCAGCGTGTAGGCGTCGCGCACCTGTGCGAGCGGGAACGTCGCAGCGACCGGCAGCTCGACCTCGCCGTGGACGATCAGCTGCACGAACTCCTCGACGACCTCGGGGTTGGAGGCCGCGCGCCCACCATCGGTCCTGACGCCGTATTCGGCCGCCGCCGCATCGTCGGCGATCGTGTCGATGCGCTCGGGGGCGATCCCGAGCTCGACCCCAAGGGCGACGTAGCCCTGCCCGGAGGTATCGATCAGCGCATCGATCGGCCTCCCCACCTCAGCGGCCGCCCGCCCGAGCCGGTCGGCGATGCCGTCGCCGTAGACGACCGGAACGATTCCCCGCGAGCGCAGCCACTCGTGGTTACGCTCGCCCGCCACGCCGATCACCGTCGCGCCGCGGTACCGTGCCAGCTGCGCGGCCAACCCCCCGACACCACCGGAGGCACCGGAGACCACGACCAGGTCACCGGCACCGGCCTCGACGGCGACGACCGCGGCGTAGGCGGTGGTGGATACGGTCCACAGCCCGCCGGCGACCTCCCAAGCGAGCGCCCCGGGGCGCGCGATCGTTTGCCCCTGCTTGGCCAGCGCAAGCTCCCCGTGACTGCCACGCTTGGCGGCACTTCCGAGCACCTGATCGCCGGCCGCGAAGTCCTGCACGCCCGGCCCGAGCTGCTCGACCACACCGGCGAAGTCGCTGCCCTGCGCGGCGGGGAAGCTCAGCGGGATGTCGGCCCGGTACAGGCCGCTGCGTAGCTTGGCCTCGAACGGGTTGATCCCGGCGGCCCTGACGCGCACGAGCATCTGGCCGTCGCCGAGCTGCGGCGGCTCGACATCGACCACGTCCAGCACATCGACTCCTCCGTACTGCTCGAACCTGACCGCACGTGACATCGCGTCTGACCTCCTTGGGTCCCTAGTGCCTTGGGTCCCTAGTGCCCCATTGACAGAGAGGTAGAAACTTCAATCGGCCGCGTGCTCCGCCGTGAGCAGCGTGCGCGCCTCGAGCACCGCCACGGCCGCGATCACCAGCGCGACCACGCGGTCCGCCCACCACCAACCGAAGGCGTGGTAGAGCAGCAGGCCGACCAGCGCCAGCAGGGCCGTGGTCGCACCGATCGCGCTGAGCGTGCTGTCACCTCGCAGCGCGTGGCTGGCCAGCCGCGTGGCGGTCACGCGCTTGAGATAGGCGAGCGGCATCAGCACGACGATCGAGACACACGCCGTGATCACGGTCAGCGCACTCGAGCCCGGGTGGCTGCCCGCCAGCAGCGCGTTGACGGACTCGACCGCCAGCCCGATCGCGATCACCCCCAGCGCACCCGCAACGGCCTTCGCCGCGAGTTGCTCGACATGCTGAGCCCGCACTGGATCGGAGCGCTCCGTACGGAAGCGCCAGACGAGCACAACCGAGCCTGTCACGTCCGCGAGCACCGAGAGACCGGCCGCGAGCACTCCGAGGCTGTGCTCGGCGATCCCCGAGCCGACCGCGACCGAGCCCGCGATCAGGCCGAAGCCGATCGAGCACCAGGACAGCTGCAGCGCCCGCCGCAGCTGCGCGGCACGGCCGTCCTGTGCATCCTGGGCGGTGCTCGGGCGGGGCGCACCGCCATGAGCACCGTCACTCATACGAGCGCTAACTCCTGCTGCGCGCCGACCAGCACCGAGCGCATCTTGTCTACGATCTCATCGAGCAGATCATCGTCGGCGATCAGCGGTGGCGCAATCTGCAGGATCGAATCGCCGCGGTCATCGGCACGCGCGATCAGGCCCGCACGCAGCAGCGCCGGTCCCATGTAGCCGCGCAGCAACCGCTCGCGCTCCTCGGCGTCGAAGCGCGTGTTGTCGTCGTCCTTGACGAGCTCGACCGCATAGAAGAAGCCCATGCCGCGCACGTCGCCGACGATCGGCAGATCGTCTTGGAGCTGCTCCAGCCGGGCCCGCAGGCCCTCTTCCTGGGCATGGACGTTCTCGAGCACACCCTCGCGCTCGAAGATCTCCAGGTTCTTCAGCGCGATCGCCGCACACAGCGGGTGGCCGCCGAAGGTGATGCCGTGCAGCAGCGTGCGATTGTCCTCATAAAGCGGCGCCGCGACCTTATCGGCCACCATCACCGCACCCATCGGCGCGTAGGCCGAGGTCAGGCCCTTGGCAACCGTGATCAGGTCGGGGATGGTGTCGAAGCGCGTGACGCCGAAGATCTCGCCCAGGCGGCCGAAGCCGGTGATGACCTCATCGGCGTGCAGCAGGATCCCGTACTTGTCGGCGATACGGCGCAGGCCCTGCCAGTAGCCCGGTGGCGGCACGAGGCAGCCGCCGGCGTTCTGCACCGGCTCGCCGATGATCACGGCGACCGTGTCGGGGCCCTCCTCGAGGATCACGTCCTCGATCTCGCGCAGGAGCTTGGCGGTGAGATCCTCACCCTGGAGCTCGGAACGGAAGGCGTTGGTGTTGGAGACGTGGCGGGTGTAGATCGCGGGCGGGCCGAACTGCTCCTTGTAGGCGGGAACGCCCGTGAAGGACAGTGCGCCGATGGTGACGCCGTGGTAGGCGATGTTGCGCGCGATGGCCTTGAGCCGCTGCGGCTCGCCGTTGGCGACGTGATACATGCGCGCGAGCTTCCAGGCGGACTCGACGGCCTCGGAGCCACCGGATGTGAAGAACACGCGGTTGATGCCCTCAGGCGCCAGGCCGGCGAGCTTGTCGGCCAGCTCGAGCGCCGGCGGGTGCGCGGTGCCCCACAGGGTGTTGAAGGCGAGCTGCTGCAGCTGATTGGCTGCCACGGCACCCATCTCCTCGCCGAAGGAGTAACCGATCTGCGCGCAGAACAGGCTCGAGAGGCCGTCCACGTAGCGGTTGCCATGCGTGTCAAAGACGTATGCACCCTCGCCGCGCTCGACAACCATCAGCTCCTGCCCGTCGGGGCCAAAGCTGCCGTTGCGCGTGAAGTGAAGTAGGGCCGAGCCCTGGGCGAACGTACCTAGTTGTGGGGCCACTCGGATGCCTCCAGTTCTGCTCTCGTCTGTGACTACCTGAGGGTCAGCGACGGCGCGCTGACCCTGCTAGGACTCTACCGAGCGTTTGGGGGGCTTATGGGCTGCATAGGTGGATTTGTTACGCAGCGTCGAGAGGCGGACGGCGGAGCACGCCGGTGAGCACAAGCGGGTGACTGAAGGGCTTCATCGCGCCCGCGGCGGCTGCGCGCGTACCGGCTGATGACCGAGCTCGTCCGCGAACTCACGCGCGAGCGCGTTCCAGGTCATCTCGAAGGCCTCGTCGAGCCGCCCGTCGAGCTCCTGGCAGCGCTCCAGCTCACCGGCGCGGGCCTGGATCTCGACGTCCTTGCACAGCGCGCGGAAGCGGCCCGCGGCGACGGCACCGGCACCGCCTGCCAGACGGTGGGCCTCACGCTCGGCTGCCGCCAGGTTCTGCTCCGCGATCGCTTCGTGCACACCGCTCAGCGTCCCCTGCGCGTCGTAGCGGAAGGTCTCGAGCATCTGCCCGATCTGCGCGGGGCCGACCGCACTGTTGTTGGCGAGCACGTGCAACGATCCCACCATCGCCGGATCGAGCAGGCGGTTGGTGACCTCAGCGACCTCGCTGATCGGCGGCGGCGTCGCGCGCGTCCTGACCGCTGCCAGCAGCTGATCGATGTCGAACGGCTTGGTCAGGTATCCGTTCGCGCCCGCCGCGAGCAGGCGCTTGGCCTGCACCGGCGAGGCGTCGGCGGACACGATGATCACAGGCGTGTCGGCAAGCTGCTGATCGCCGCGCAGCGCCGCTAGCACCTGCTCGCCTGGGATGTCGGGGAGATGCAGGTCGAGCAGCACCAGATCCGGCCGCAGCTCGCGGGCCAGCGCGACGCCACTGGAGCCCTCGCGGGCCACATGCAGGCCGAGGTCGCTGGAGAGCCCGAAGATCTTCTCGACCAGCCGCACGTTGGAGGGGTTGTCCTCGATGTAGAGCACCGAGATCGCCGCGCGCAGACCCCGGCCGGCCTCGCCCAGCCCGGAGGCGGCCACCGCCACGGCGTCGGAGCGCTGGGCCCGCGGGGCTAGAACCTCGCCGGCACTCGAGATCGGCAGCTCGAAGGAGACCGTGGTCCCGACACCCGCTTCAGATGAGAGTGAGAGCTCGCCGCCCATCGCCTCGACCAGCCCGCGAGCGAGCGCCAGTCCGAGGCCGGTTCCCTCGATCCCGCGACTGGCGGCATCGAGCCGCTCGAACGGCGTGAACAGGCGCGTGATCGCGTCCTGCGAGACGCCGGTGCCGGTGTCCGAGACCTCGATCCGCACCATCGAAGCCTCGGTGCGGCCCGCGCTGATCACCACGTTGCCGCCGCGGCGGTTGTACTTGACGGCGTTGGAGACGAGGTTGAGCAGCACCTGGACCAGACGCTGACGGTCGGCGCGGACGTAGAGGTCGACGTTGACGGGCCGCTGCCTGACCCCGACGGCGGCGATCGTGGCGGCGGGCGAGATCAGCGATTTGGCCTCGGCAAGCACATCGGAGAGCTGCACGGGCTCCAGCGACAACCGGAGCTCGCCGCTCTCGATCCGCGATAGGTCGAGCAGGTCGTCGACGATCGCCAGCAGGTGGCGCCCGGCACCGAGCATATGGCCGAGCGTCTCCTGCTCCCCCTGTTCGACCAGATCACGCTCGAGCAGCTGGCCGAAGCCTAGGATCGCGTTCAGCGGCGTGCGCAGCTCGTGGCTGACGCGCGACAGGAATCCCGACTTGGCCAGGCTCAGACGCTCGGCCTCGAGCTGCGCCAGCCGCGACTCGCGACGCGCCGCCTCGGTCAGCCGGTAGGTCCGCAGCAGTGTCACCATCGCCACCAGCAGCAGCGCGGAGGAGAGGTAGGCGGCGATCGCGGCGCGCTCGGCCCACAGCTGTGCGCTGCGCGACGACGCGCGCGCCCGGCTCGCGCGAGCGGCCGAACGAGCGCTCATCGTGCCGGTCAGCGATCTGACCTGTTCGGTGATGCGGTTGCCGTGGTTGGACTTGACGAGCCTGATCGCTCCGGCGTGATTGCCGGCCCTGTACAGGTCGACGCTCTTGACCAGATCGCGCAGGCGCGCCTCGAGCAGCGACAACAACTTCGGGAAGTCGTGCCTCAGCACGGGATCGCTGCGGCTCCCGCTCCTGATCTTGCGCAGCACCCTGGGCGCCTGCTTGACCGCCTGCTCGGCGGGGATGAGGTAGCTGGATGCGCCCGTCAGCAGGTAGCCGCGCGCGCCCGTCTCGGCATCGAGCGTGTACTGCATGATCGAACTCATGTTGGCCTCGTAGCGGAGACCCGCAGTCACCTCGGCACGCGCAGTGCCGCTGTGATTGTCGCTGACGATCTGCAATACCGCGGCGGCGAGGTCGACCATCACGACGACCGCGGTCACCGCGATCAGAGCACGGATGTTGCGGCGGCGACGCAGGTACGCGCCGCGGTGCCCGATCGGTGCGCCGGCGGTTGCGTCAGGCACCGGGTAGCTCCCGTTCGAGAATCAGCTCGTAGGGCAGATGCAGCTCGCGCACGACGTCCGGCAGGCCGTGCACACCCGCGGGCTTGATCAGGTAGGCGTCGATGCCGAGGTCGTAGGCGGAATCTATGTCGGCGTCGTTACCCGAGCCGGTCAGCATGATCACGGTCAGACGCGCCAGCGCCGCGGTCGAGCGGATGTGGCGCAGCACGTCGAGCCCAGACATGTCCGGGAGCGACAGATCGAGCACGCACAACACCGGCATGCGCGCCTTCCCACTGACGACGCGGTCCAGGTAGTCGAGCGCACCGCGACCGGTGTCGACGGCCTCGATCGGGTTGGTGATGCGCTCGGCGGCGAGCAGCTGGGCGATCAGGGCGGCGGTTGCCCGCTCGTCCTCGAGCAATAGGATCGGCGCCGTCTGCACGATGTTCACGTGTTTGTCCTCCCCAACTGGTCGAACTGCAGGGCGTCCGCGGACGTGGGCTTCGCGAAATAGAAGCCCTGACCGATGTGACAACCGAGCGAGCGCAGCTGAGCGAGGTGCGCCGCCGTCTCCAGGCCCTCGGCGATCATCTCCAGCCCAAGCTGGCCGATCATCGTGACGACGGCCCGTGCCAGCGCCCAGGCGCCGGCGGAGACGGCGAGGTCGCGGGTGAAGACCCGATCGAGCTTGACGCCGTCGAGCGGGAGCTCGCGGATGTAACCCAGCGACGAATAGCCGGTGCCGAAATCGTCGAGCAGCACACCGACCCCCATCGCGCGGACCGCGTCGAGCTGCGACTTGACGGGAGACACCCCGCCCGCGAGCACACTCTCGGTGATCTCTACCTTGAGCCGAGCGGGAGGCAGGCCCGAGATCTCCAGGGCACGCTCGAAGCGGGTGATGAAACCGGGATCCTCGAGCTGCCGGATCGAGATGTTGACGCTGACGTATAGGTCCTCACCGGTGGCGCCCTCGCGGCCCTCCCACGCGCGCGCCTGGACGCAGGCCTGCGTCAACACCCACTCGCCGAGCTCCGACATCAGTCCGGTGTCCTCGGCCAGCGGCACGAACCGCAGTGGCGCGATCATGCCGCGGATCGGATGCATCCAGCGCACCAGCGCCTCGAAGCCAAGCGCCCTGCGCGAGGCCATGTCGACCAGGGGCTGGTAGTGCAGCATGAGCTGGTCGCGGGCCAGCGCCGCCCGCAGATCGAGCGAGAGCGCGAGCGTGTCGAGGATCTCGCCGTGGTGGGCGTCCTGGTAGACGACGATCCGCGGCAGCCGACCCCTGCGCTTGAGCGGCCGGATCGACGCACCGGCACGGCTGACCAACTCCCACAGCGTCAGCTCACCATGAGCCAGGGCGATGCCGATTCCGGCGTCCAGGAAGAGTGTGCTGCCGTCGAGTTGGAGCGGCTCGCGGATCGCGTCATAGAGACTGCTCGCCAGGTCCTCGCAGACCGAGCGCTCCGCCGAGCAGACGACGATCGCGAACTCGTCGCCACTGAGACGCACGGGCAGATGCCGCCCCGCCGCGACCTGCAGGCGCCGGCCAATCTCGCGCAGCACCCGGTCGCCATTGGTATGGCCGTAGGTGTCGTTGATCGCCTTGAACTGGTCGAGATCGACCAGGATCACCGAACAGCGCACGCCCGCGTGGGCGTACCCGGGGCTATCCAGAACCTCGCGACTGCCGAGGCCCGTCAATGCATCGCGGGCGTCTCCGTGCAGAAAGGCGCCCGTGGGATCAGCAGTCGGGACCGTGCCCGCTGTCTCCATCGGCCTCAAGACGCGTCCTCCATGACGAGTTGGTGTCGGTCTTCTATCTGGTGGGGTGTTTCCTGGCCTGTTGCTATATGCCCGACTGCAACCTGGGTTTACACCCTCGTAAGAAACGTTGCAAGGTGAGACTGGACACCGAGGCCATTACCAGGTCTGCCTCGCCACCGCTTCGGCAGGCTTTCTCCCCGGGAGCTTGACGGCGGTTCGTGCCGTGTTGTACCGTTCCGCACACTGGTCTAGACCACTTTGCCAGCGCCGTGAGCGCGATCAGGAACGTCGGAGCCCGGACCGCCGCGCAGTCAAGGGCTCCGAGGCATCAGGAGAGCGGCATCAGAGAGTAAGCGATGGCAACGATCAGCTACATCAACACGACCTGCGTCTACCCCGGAGCGAGCGCAGCGTCAGTGGATAACCTCAGCCTGGATGTCGACGACGGGGAGTTCATGGTCCTGGTCGGGCCGTCGGGCTCCGGCAAGTCCACCGCGCTGCGGATGCTGGCGGGCCTGGAGCAGGTGACCGACGGTGAGATCCGGATCGACGGGACCGACGTCTCACGCCGTGCTCCCAAGGACCGCAACATCGCAATGGTGTTCCAGAACTACGCGCTCTACCCGCACATGAACGTCGCCGACAACATGGGCTTCGCACTCAAGCTCAGCGGCGTGCCCAAGCCCGAACGCGAGGCTAAGGTCCGCGACGCGGCCAAGCTGCTGGATCTGGAGCCCTATCTCGACCGCAAGCCCAAGGCGCTCTCCGGCGGCCAGCGCCAGCGCGTCGCCATGGGTCGCGCGATCGTGCGCGAGCCGAGCGTCTTCCTGATGGACGAGCCGCTGTCCAATCTCGACGCCAAGCTGCGGGTCGAGACTCGCGCGAACATCGCGGGCCTGCAGGCGCGGCTCGGCACCACCACCATCTACGTCACCCACGACCAGGTCGAGGCGATGACGATGGGCCACCGCGTGGCCGTGCTGCGCGACGGTCAGCTGCAGCAGGTGGATACCCCGCGCAACCTCTACGACCGCCCCGCCAACGTGTTCGTGGCGGGCTTCATCGGCTCTCCGGCGATGAACCTCCGCACCGCCGGGCTGGGCGGCGACGGTGCGACGCTCGCGGGCGCGAGAATCGACGTACCGGCGGCGGCGCTCGCCGCCGGCCGCACGGCGGGGCTCAGCGACCTCGTCGTCGGCCTGCGCCCGGAGGCGACGACGCTCGCGAGCGACGCCCAGAGCGGCACGCTGCCGCTGACCGTCACGCTCGTCGAGGAGCTTGGCGCCGACGCGTATGTGTACGGCGAGATCGAGGGCGACGGCGCCGCCGACAAGCCCTGGGTGCTGCGCTGCGACAGTCGCTCGGTGCCGACGATCGGCGCGCGGGTGCGCATCACCGTCGACGGCGGGGCCGCACACGTCTTCAACCCTGCGACTGGGGTTCGGCTCGACTAATGGCTTCCCACGAGCGGTCATGACCGTCGTTGGCGCTTCCGAGACCGCCGAGCCGAAGTACTACGTGGTAAAGCGGCATCTGCTCGACTTCATCGGCTCGCTCGAGCCAGGCTCGGCCGTACCGACCGAGCGAGAGCTCGCGGCGCAGATGCTGACCTCGCGCACGACGGTGCGCCAGGCGCTGAGCGAGCTGGTGGTCGAAGGACGCCTGGTCAGACGCCAGGGCTCCGGCACCTACGTGGCCGAGCCGAAGATCACCTGGCCGCTGTATCTGGCGAGCTTCACCGAGCAGGTCGAGGCCAGCGGCTTCAAGCCCTCGGCCGAGGTGCTAGGCACCCAGCGGGTGTCCGCCAGCGTCGAGCTCGCCCAGAAGCTCGGGCTGCCCCCGCGCGCGCCGGTCTACAAGATCGAGCGCCTGCGTTTCGCCGACGCCTTCCCGATCGCGGTCGAGACCTCGTGGCTTCCGGCCGGTCGCTTCCCCGGCCTGACCCGGCAGATCCGCGCGCACGCGTCGCTGCACGCGATCCTGATCGAGCTCTACGACACGCGCCTGCGTACCGGTGAGGAATGGATCGAGACCGCGCCCGCGACCCCGCGTGAGGCGGGCCCGCTGAAGGTCGACGTCGGCACGCCGATGCTGATCGTCAGCCGCCAGAACTTCGACTCGCAGGGCACGCCGATCGAGCTCGGACGCACCTGGTTCCGCAGCGACCGCGTCACGCTGGTGACGCACCTTGCCTCGCGGCGCCGATGACCGTCACCGACCGCATCGACGCCCCTGCACAGTTGCTCGCCGGCGGCCGCGTCGTCACGCCCGCCGGCGTGCTCGGTGACGCCTGGGTGAGGATCGGCGAAGGTCGCATCGCCGAGATCACCGACGCCCGCCCGGACATCGATGCACCCGTCGTCGACCTGCACGGGGCCTGGCTGCTACCCGGCTACATCGACCTGCACATGCACGGCGGCGGCGGCCATAACGTCTCGGACTCGCGCACCGCGATGGAGCAGGCGGTGGCCTTCCACCACACCCACGGCACGACCGCGACGCTCGTCTCGCTGGTCACCGCTCCCGAGCACGCGCTCAGCGAGCAGCTCGCTTGGGCGGCTGAGCTCGTGCGGCGTGGCCCGAGCCGCCGCGGCCACGTGCTCGGCTCGCACCTGGAGGGACCGTTCCTCTCCGCTCGGCGCTGCGGTGCCCAGAACGAGGCGCACATGGTGGCGCCCGATCCCGAGCTGCTCGCGCGCCTGCAGGCCGTCGCGGGCGACACGCTGCGCATGGTCACGATCGCGCCGGAGCTCCCTGGGGCGCTCGAGCTGATCGAGACGCTCAGCCGGGCGGGCGTGATCGCCGCCATGGGCCATTCCGACGCCAATTACGAGCAGGCGCTGCGGGGCATCCGCGCCGGCGCGCGTCACGCGACCCACCTCTTCAACGCGATGCCACCGATGCTGCACCGCGACCCCGGCCTGGTCGGAGCGGCGCTCGAGGCCGGCATCACCTGCGAGTTGATCAACGACGGCAGGCACGTGCATCCGGCGATCGTCAGGCTCGTCTTCGAGCTGGTCGAGGCCCCCGCGCTGGTGACCGACGCGATCGACGCGACCGGCGTCGGTGACGGGCGCTTCGAGCTCGGCGGCCAGGAGGTGATCGTGCACGACCGCGAGGCACGCCTGGCAGCCACCGGTTCGCTGGCCGGTAGCACGCTGACGATGGACGAGGCACTGCGCAACGCCGTCAAGGCAAGCGGCCTGAGCGTCGAGCGTGCCTCCGCCGCCGCCTCGCTGATCCCGGCCCGGGCGCTCAGGCTCGACAGGGAGCTCGGCGCCATCGCACCCGGCTTGTGCGCCGACCTGGTCGTGCTCGACGACGACCTGCGCGTCACAAGCGTCATGGCGAGCGGTTCGTGGTGCGAGCTAACGGCCAACTAACAGATTGGTCTAGACAACTCACCAAGGAAGCTGTAGCTTCCGCTCACCTGTACACCAGTCCCAACTGGAGAGGAGACCAAAGGGATGAGGAAACGCAAATTCGGAGTGCGGCTCGCGGTACTGACCGCGGCAGTCGCGGCGTTCGTCGTCGCAGCCGTGGGCAGCGCCACCGCCAAGACCGCATCGAAGGCCGGCGGGAGCGTGACGCTCAAGCTGGTCGTCGCCGATTACGGCACCGGTGCAAGCAACACCAGTGCGAAGTACTGGGCGGGCATCGTCAACGCCTTCGAGAAGGACAACCCGTCGATCAAGGTGAAGGTCACCACGATCAGCTGGACTCACTTCGACAATGAGGTTCAGACGATGGTTCAGAACAAGAGCTATCCGGACATCACCGAGGGTGACTACTTCTCGGCCTATGCGCAGCAGGGCCTGCTCTACAGCGCAAGCCAGGTGCTGAGCAACTCCAAGAACCTGCTGCCGGTGTTCGCAAGCCAGGGTTCCTACAAGGGCAAGCAGTACGGGATGCCGTGGACCACGAGCTCGCGCACGCTGTTCTACAACAAGAAGCTGTTCGCCAAGGCCGGGATCAAGTCGGCGCCCAAGACGTGGGCGAACGTCGAGGCTGACGCCGCCAAGATCAAGAAGCTTGGCGAGATCGGCTTCGGCCTGCCGCTCGGCCCCGAGGAGGCTCAGGCCGAGTCACTCCTGTGGTTCCTGGGCGATGGCGGCAACTACATGAGCAAGGGCGGCAAGGCCTGGACGATCAACAGCAAGGCGAATGTCAGCGCATTCACCTTCATGAAGGGCCTGGTCAGCGCCGGTGACACCGAGCCCAACCCGGGCACGGTCGACCGCACGCCGCTGTGGGAGAAGTTCGCTGCCGGCAAGGTCGGCATGATCAACGGCTCGCCTGCTCTGATCCCGATCATCCAGGCCGGCAAGACGCTCAAGTCCAACCAGTGGGCTTCGGTGCCGATCGTCGGCAAGAACGGTCCGCTGAGCGACACGCTCGGCGTCTGCGACAACGTCGCCGCGTTCAAGTCCAACGGCCACCAGGCGCAGATCAAGAAGTTCCTGGACTTCGCCTACCAGAACAAGTACCAGCTGCAATTCGACCGCGAGTACGAGTTGCTCCCGGCGACCGTCTCGGCGGCCAACGCCCTGAAGAGCGACAAGACGTTCGGCTCGTTCATCAAGGCGCTGCCGCACGCCGTGCAGTACCCGAGCAACACCGCTTGGGCACAGGTCAAGACGCAGATCCAGAACACCATCGGCACCGCCGTCACCGGCGACCCGTCGAGCGTTCTGGGAACGCTGCAGCAGACCGCACAGAAGCTCGGCACGAAATAACGTGGTACTGGGGGCGGTGGCCCGCTGGCCACCACCTCCAGGGCGCCCCCGCTTGGGCGCCCCCTACCGACCCTGAGCGAACCACCACCGTGATCACCGAACAGCCCAGGCTCAGCTACCGGCCCGCCCTCCACACGCGGGTCGCACTGTCGCTCAGACCACTTCTGTGGATCGGCCCGGCGATCGCCCTGATCGCCGTCGTCGTGCTGTGGCCGGTGGTCGTCCTGGTGCAAGCGTCGTTCCAGAACATCGCCTCTGACGGCTTCGTCGTGGGCGGCGCCGGCTCCAGCAACTACAACACGCTGTGGCACGAGCCCGCGCTCGCCGGCGTCGTCTTCCGCACGGTCATCTGGGTCATCGTCGTGGTCGGCGTGACGCTGGTCCTGTCGCTCGCGCTGGCGCAGCTCTTCAACCAGCGCTTCCCCTTCCGGCGCGCCGCGCGCACCGCGCTGATCGCCCCCTGGGCGGCGTCGGTGATGATGACCGCACTGATCTTCCGCTGGGCACTCGACCCCTACTCGGGCGCCGTCAACGTCATCCTGCACGCACTCGGGCTCGTGAAGATGGGCTCCAACACCGCCGACTGGCTCGGGCGACCGGGCTGGGCGCTCGTCTGGATGATGATCGTCGCGATCTTCGTATCGCTGCCGTTCACCACCTACGCGCTGCTGTCCGGCCTGCAGACGGTTCCCGATGAGGTCTACGAGGCCTCGCGCGTGGACGGCGCGGACGCCTGGCGCACCTACCGCTCGATCACGCTGCCGCTGCTGCGGCCGGCGATCCTGGTCGCCACCACGATCAACGTGATCAACGTCTTCAACTCGTTCCCGATCATCTGGGAGATGACCCGCGGCGGTCCTGGCTACGAGACGAGCACGACCACCACCTTCATGTTCATCCTCAAGCAGGCCTTCATCGGCGAGTCGGCCGCGATGTCGGTCGTCAACTTCCTGCTCGTGATCGTCGTGGTGCTGCTGTTCCTGCGCGCGACCCGCTGGAAGCAGGCGGTGACCGAATGAGCGCGCTCAGCACCCCCGTCGACGCTGCCCCACTGGTCGAGGCGCCCAAGCGGCCGGCCCGGCGCACGATCAGCCGCCGTGGCTTCTCGCTGAGCGTGCTCGCCTATGCCGTCGCCGTGATCTTCCTGCTGCCGTATGCGGAGATGATCATCGCGGCGCTGCGGCCGGCCCAGCAGCTGCTGGCACCGAACCTGCTGCCCTCGCACTTCAGCTTCCACAACTTCACGTCGATTTGGGCGACCGGCTTCGGCGGCAACCTGCTCGAGAGCCTGCAGATCGCCGGCGGCGCGACGCTGCTCGTGCTGCTGGTGGCGATTCCCGCCGCCTACTACTCGGCGCGCCACCGCTTCCGCGGGCGCTCGCTGTTCCTGCTGCTGGTGCTGGCCACGCAGATGATGCAGCCCGCGGCGATGCTGGTTGGCATCCAGCGCGAGTTCCTGAGCTTCAACCTGCCGCCGACGCTGTCACTGATCCTCGTCAACGCCGGCTTCAACCTGGCCTTCGCCGTCTGGATCCTCAACGCCTACTTCTCCTCGATCCCGGTCGAGCTGGAGGAGGCGGCGATGATCGACGGCTCGACCCGGCTCGGGGCGCTCGGGCGCGTGACCATGCCGCTGGCGGCGCCCGGAATCGTCACGGCGCTGATCTTCACCTTCATCGCCGCCTGGAACGAGTTCATCGTCGCGCTGACGCTCGGCCTGGGGGCCAGCCACCAGCCGCTGACCGTTGCGATCGACAGCTACATCGGCCAGTACTCGGTCGACTGGGGTCACCTGTTCGCGGCGTCGGTGATCGCGACGATCCCGGTGATCATCCTTTTCGCGGTGATCGAGGGCCGGGTCGTGGGCGGTCTGACGGCCGGGTCGATCAAGTAGCCAGTGTCATGAGTCGGAAATTCGACGGCGGGCTCGCGAGTGGCGATTTTGTGAGTCAGGGCGACTAGATGACCTTCGTCGCCGACGAGATCGCCAGCCTGCCCGAGCCGCCGGCGGCCGCCCCCGAGCGCACGCTCCCCGTGCAGCTGCCGGACGCGTCGTGAGCGCGACCACGGTTGTGGCCGTCGATGTCGGCGGCACGACGATCAAGGCGGCGGTCGTCGACCGCGCCGGCAACTTCGTGCGCGAGGGCTCGCGGCCGACGCCGGCCCTCGACGGCCCTGACGCGGTGATCGCCGCGCTGCTCGAGCTGATCGCCGAACTGCGCACCGGCGGCGAGGTCAGCGAGGTCAGCGAGGTCAGCGAGGTCGGCACGGTCGGCG
Organism: Solirubrobacteraceae bacterium; assembly: GCA_050696795.1. Classification (GTDB taxonomy): domain Bacteria; phylum Actinomycetota; class Thermoleophilia; order Solirubrobacterales; family Solirubrobacteraceae; genus Palsa-465. The sequence goes on from JBOGYJ010000286.1 coordinate 16,030, forward strand.
CGGTCGGCACGGTCGGCGCGGTCGGCACGGTCGGCACGGTCGGCGCGGTCGGCGCCATCGCCCATGGCGCGCAGTCGGTGCGGTGCGGCAGGCGTTGCGGAACGGTGCAATCGAGATCTGAAGCGCGCGGGCACCACTTCGAATCGGGCGTGCAGCGGCGGTCGTCGACCGCGCCGGCAACTTCGTGC
>JBOGYJ010000287.1:0-11749 GCA_050696795.1 Solirubrobacteraceae bacterium
GGCTACACCCGCAGGAAGCGGCGCAGGGACATCCCGGGACCACACCCGCAGGAAGCGGCGCAGGGACGTCCCGGGGTTACACCCGCAGGAAGCGGCGCAGGGACATCCCGGAGCCGAGCGCCGAGACCGCGACGCCGGCGGCGACGAGGATCACCAGCAGCGGCACCAGCGGAATCGTCCGCGGGGCCGCGATCAGCGTGAAGTTGTTGGCCAGCGGATCGAGCACCGCGAGCTTGGTGATGCCGAGCACCACGATTGCCATCACCGCACCGAGCGCGCCGACGATGACACCCTCGATCACAAACGGCCAGCGGATGAACCAGTCGGTCGCGCCGACCAGCTTCATCACTTCGATCTCACGTCGGCGGGCGTAGAGCGAGAGCCGGATCGTGTTGCCGATCAGCAGCACCGACGCCCCGATGAGCAGGGCCGCGAGCAGCGCCGCCGTGATCGTCACGAAGCGCGTCACGGTCAGCAGCTTCTGCGTGTCCTCGGTGTGATTGGAGACCTTCTGGATCGAGGAGTCCAGCATTTGTCCGCTCCCGCCCGAGTTGAGGATCGCGGAGCGCACCCCCAGCACGTAGCCCGGGCTGCTCGGAGAGATGTGGAAGGTATCCGGCAACGGGTTCTCGTTGCCGAGGATCTTGTACGCGATCGGGTCCTGCTTCTTCTGCTGCTCGAGGGCCCGCGCCTTGGACTCGAACACGACCTTTTCGACGTGTGGGAGCTGCTTCAACTTCGCGAGCACCCGCGCATCGTCGGTTGAGGTCGCCTTTGCCTGCATGTAGACGTCGACGAGCACGCGGTTGCGGACGCTGTCAGCCGCTCCCTGCGTCGCCTGGACGATCGGGATGAACACGCCGACGACGATCAGCGTGACGGTGATCGTCGCGAGCGCGGCGAAGCTGGGCGCCGCGTTGCGGCGCATCGCTCGCAGCGACTCCCGGATGAAGAAACCGAGACTGAACCGCATCGGCGCTTACAGACTCTGCGGGGCCTGGTTGGGGCCGCGCATGCGCTGTGCGAACTCGCGCGTCGACTCGTCACGGGCGTAGAGGCCGGTGGCCTCGTCGCGGATCACGCGACCACGCGAGAGCTCGAGCACCCGGCGACGCATCTTGTCGACCATCGCGTGGTCGTGCGAGGCGACGAGCACGGTCGTGCCCGTGCGGTTGATCCGGTACAGCAGTCGCATGATGTCGATGCTGGTCTCGGGATCGAGGTTGCCGGTGGGCTCGTCGGCCAGCAGTAGCGGCGGGTGGTTGACGAACGCGCGCGCGATCGAGACGCGCTGCTGCTCGCCCCCGGAGAGCTGGTCTGGGTAGTTGTGCAGTTTCGTCGAGAGGCCCGTCAGGCGCAGGATGTCGGGGACCTTGGCGCGGATCTCCTTGCGCGAGTGCCCGGTCACCTGCAGCGCGTAGGCGACGTTGTCGTACACGGTCCGGTTGGGGAGCAGCTTGAAGTCCTGGAAGACGACGCCGATATTGCGGCGGTAGAAGGGAACCTGCTTGCGGCTGATCGTCGCGAGGTCGCGGCCCGCGACCTCGATCGCGCCCTCGCTCGGCTCGAGCTCCTTGATCAGCAGCCTCATCACAGTCGATTTCCCGGAGCCGGTGGAGCCGATCAGGAAGACGAAGTCCTCACGGTCAATCGCGAACGTGGCCTGGTCGAGGCCGTAGGCACCGGTGCCGTATTTCTTGGTGACGCCGCGGAACTCGATCACGGTGTTCTCGCCCACCACGGGTGCGGGTCGCTTGAGGTTCGAGGACTCTCTCCCATAGGTACGTGCAACATCGGGACGAAGCGTGCGCCGGCGGCTGCGGGATCTGGAATCTGTGTTCGCCATAAGGTCGGCTCAGCGTAGCCGGTTGTCTGCGGGCGACTCCAGGGGCGCATCCGCATGCAAGCAGATTTGCAGGTGATTTGGATAAAGCGGGGGTCAGCATGAGCCGATTTCCGACCCGATCATGCGTGCTCGCTACCTTCTCTGCATGCCCAAGATCACCACCTCCGTCCTACGCAACGGCCTGCCGCTACACAGGATCGCAATGGACGGCACCCGCGCCGTCACGCTGCTGGTCGCTTTTGACGCCGGCGCCCGCACTGAAGCGCCCGAGGAGAACGGGATGGCGCACTTCCTCGAGCATCTCGTGTTCAAGGGCGGTGAGAAGTACAAGACCTATCGCGACGTGAACGAGGCGGCCGAGCGCAACGGCGCCGTGCTCAATGCCTATACCAGCCACGACCTCGTCGCCTTCCACATCACCGCACGTTCGACCAAGGGGATCGAGGCTGCCGACCTGCTCACCGACTTCGTGGCGCGCCCCTCGCTCGATCCGGTCGAGCTCGACAAGGAACGTGGCGTCGTCGTCCAGGAGATCGCGCGTTACAACGATCAGCCGTCCGCCGTCGCCGAGCACCTGATCGATCAGGCGGTGTTCGGCAGCCACCCACTCGGGCGGCCGGTCCTCGGCCCCGCCGAGCACCTCGCCGAGACCTTCACGCGCGACGGCATCATCGCCTTCCGCAACCGTCAATGGGCGCCCTCGCGCGGCGCGGCGCTGGCTGTCGGCAATCTCGACACGCTCGGGCCGGACTCGCTGCTCGACGAATTCTTCGAGCGCTTCGAGACAATCGATGCGCCCGACGCCTACGAGCCCGCGCCCGCCCACAGCGCGCGGGTGCTGGTCACCGAGCGCGACTCCAACCAGTCGCACCTGCGCATGTCCTACCGGCCGTCGATCGACGTCACCGATGCGCCGCAGCGCGCGGCGCTGACGATCTACTCCACCTTGCTGGGCGGCTCGATGGGCTCGCGCCTATTCGACGAGATCCGCGAGCAGCGCGGGCTCTGTTACTCCGTCAGCTCCTACCCGCATGCCTACGCAGATGTCCCGGTGCTGCAGCTGAGCTCGGGGCTCGAGAGCGCCAAGTGCACCGAGGCGTTCCGTCGCATGGGCGAGATCGTCACCGAACTGCGTGAGGACGGCCCCACCGAGGCCGAGGTCGAGCGCGCACGCGCCTACGCCGCCGGTGCGCGCGCGATCGCATTCGAGAACACGGGAGCGATTGCACGGACTGCTGCGACACAGGCGATCGTCTTCGGGCAGGATGTCGATCCTGATGCCTCGATCGCGGCGCTTGATGCCGTCACCTTCGACCAGGTGCGTGAGGTTGCCGCAGGGATCTCAACCGATTACTCGGTGGCCTGCGTGGGTCCGCACACCGTCGAGGAGTTCCAGCCTGCTTAGGGCCATCCGCTTGGTGGCCGCCGCCTGTCTGGCGGGGGCGCTGATAAGCGCCTGCGGCCAGAGTGCGCGCACACACGCCAAGACGCGCGCCAAGCGCAGCTTCGCGGCGCTCGCGCGCTCGGCACCCTCGCGCCTGAACAGGCGTCGGACAACGATCACGAGCACCACCGGAGGGGCGCCTGTCAACGGGACCTCCACCACGCCGGGGTCGCCGAAGGGGCTTCAGCGCCGTCTGCGGCGCGCGCTTGCGCATGCCGGCCGACAGGTCGGGCTGGTCGTCGAGGACGTCACGACCGGCCGCATTCTCTACTCCGTCAACCCCAACGTCGCCCGCCCACCTGCGTCGGTGGAAAAGCTGTACACCACCGTCGCGGCGCTGAACCTGCTGGGCCCCAACGCGCACCTGCAGACCACCGCACTCGGCCAGGGCACGCTCAGACACGGCGGCGTGTGGCAGGGCAACCTGTATCTGCGCGGCGGCGGAGACCCAACCTTCGGTGACGGCTCCTGGAATCAGGCCTACGAGGACGGATACGGCCCGACGGCACTGCAGCTGGCCCGGCAGTTGCGTCACGACGGCGTCCGCCGCGTCACCGGCCACATCTTCGCTGACGACTCGCTGTTCGACAACGATCTCGGCGGGCCGGCGACCAACAACCTGCCCGACACTCCCGATTACGGCGGCGAGTTGAGTGCGCTCGTCTACGACCACGGCATGAGCGCCCGTGGCATGCCACCCGCGGTGTTCGCCGCCCACGAGTTGGCGCTGACGCTGCGAGGCGAGGGCGTGCGCGTCGGCGCGGCCGGTCGCACCCGGACGACGCCCTCGGGCGCCGCCCAACTCGCGACCGTGCAGTCGCCGCCGATCTCGGAGCTGGTACGGCTGATGGACGTCCCCTCCGACGACCTGATCGCCGACATGCTCGCCAAGCAACTGGGAGCGCGGCTGCTCGGGCAGGGCACACTGCTCGCCGGCGCGACCGAGATCCAGGATGCGATCGCGGGCGCTTACAAGCTGCATCCGACGATCTTGGACGGCTCCGGTCTCGACCGCGACGACCGCACATCACCGGCTGAGGTCGTCAGCCTGCTGCGCCAGGTCTGGAACACGCCGACCGGCCAGGTCCTCCATGCAGCCCTGCCCATCGTCGGCAAGCAGGGGACAGTCCAGTCGCTGGGCGTTCACACCCCCGCTCAGGATCACTGTGTCGCCAAGACCGGCACACTCGACAGCGTCACCAACCTCGCCGGCTATTGCCGCGCGCGTGGCCGCGGGTCGCTGGCGTTCGCGCTGATGATCGACGGCCCGGCCAACTACATCGCGATGCCGATGTTGAGCCGCGTCGTGGCCGCGATTGCGCGCTCCTAGAGCGCGCGTTAAGGCCCTGTTGTTTGGGAGTTTTCCCCCTTGCGCGGCGAGGTTCGACGCGACGACAATCAAGCTGTGCGGGCGACACTCGGGCTCAACCGGTCAGAACTCCGTCGCTACCTCGAGCGGATCAGTGATCGCTGGCGTCTAGACGGCGCCTATCTGGGCGGGTCGGCGCTGACCGGTGGCCCCAGCGAGCATGATCTCGCAGGGCCCGCGCCCGAGTTCACCGTCGTGCTCGTCTCCGATGCCTTTGACGAGGTCCCCTGGCTCGAGCGGACCTACGTGGCGACCTCGCTGTGGGACGCGCTCGAGATGGGCGCCCCCGCGGGTCTCCACTGCTACACACGCGCAGAGTTCGAGCGCAAGCGGGACTCGATGCCCGCGATCAGGGACGCGGTCTGGCACGGGCTCGACCTGCTTGTGTTCATCTGAGCCTGCGACGGGCTCGACCTGCTTGTGTTCGTCTGAGCCTCGCCCCGCCCCAGCGAGACGGCTTAAACCGACAATCTGGCGCGGTTCCCGCCAGTTCTTCCAGATGTGTACGGTTTTGGGGACAGGATGGAATCTCTGGCGACGATCGGTCCAGATCTTCGGTTTGAGCCGGTCAGCGCTCCCACGAGCACGCCAGGCGCACCGCCCCGGCGCTAGCCGGTCGCGATCATGCGCTCGATCGGGATCCGTGCCCGCCCCCGGCGCTAGCCGATCGCGATCATGCGCTCGATGGGGACGCGAGCGCGATCCGCAGTCGCAGCGTCGACCTTCACCTCGTGGCGCAGATCGCGCAGCGAGTCACGCAGCTTGGGCAGCGTGATCATCTTCATGAAGCGGCATGAGGCGGCCTGGTTGGCGGCAATGAAATCGACGCCGGGAGCGGCCGTGCGCAGCGGGTGCAGCATGCCGGTCTCGGTCGCGACGATCGCGGTGCGGCCGGCGCCCTCATGCTGCTTGGCATAGCTGAGCATGCCGCCGGTCGAGAGCATGTGCACGCCGTCGGCCGCTACGTCCCCGGCGGCGACGTACTCCATCACGCTGGTGGAGCAGCCGCACTCTGGGTGGATCAGGAAGTCCGCCTCGGGGTGGGCGGCCCGGACCGCGTTGATGTCGTCCGGGCGGATCCCGGCGTGCACGTGGCACTCGCCGTCCCAGACGTGCATCCGGCAACCGAGCGTCTTCTCCACATAGGCGCCCAGGAACATGTCGGGACCGAAGAGGATCTCCGTGTCGGGACCGTGCTCACGCAGGATGTGCGAGACCACGCTCACGGCATTGGCCGAGGTCACGCAATAGTCGGTCTCTGCCTTCACCGCCGCCGTCGTGTTGACGTACATGACGACGACCGCACCAGGGTGCTCCTGCTTCCAATCGCGCAGCTGCTCGACGGTGATCGAGTCGGCCAGCGAGCAGCCGGCCGCGAGGTCGGGGATCAGCACCGTCTTGTCCGGCGACAGGACCGAGGCGGTCTCCGCCATGAAATGCACACCACAGAAGACGATCGTGTCGGCGTCAGCGACGGCAGCCTGGCGGCTCAGACCGAGCGAGTCGCCGACATAGTCGGCCACGTCTTGGATCTCGGGCAGCTGGTAGTTGTGGGCGAGGATCACGGCGCTGCGGTCGCGAGCCAGGGCGCGCACCTCGTCCCGCAACGCTGGGATGTGCTCGAGCATCAGCGGCGCGGGCGAGGGAGCCTCCACCTGGCCAAGCATCGGAAGGTTCATGGGAGCGGTTCGAGTAGGAGCGAGAGATCGAGGGCGGTGGCGCTGTGGGTCAGCGCTCCCACCGAGATGAAGTCTACGCCTGTCTGGGCGACCTCCCGGATCGTGGTCAGCGTGAAGCCGCCGCTGGCCTCGAGCTCGGCGCGTCCCGCGACCCGCTGCACCGCCTCCGCCAGCCGCGCCGGTGTCATGTTGTCCAGCAGGATGCGGAAGCCGCTCTTCAAACCGAGATCGGCCCCCGCCGCGAGCGCCTCGTCGACCTCGGCCAGGGTGCTGCACTCGACCTCCAGCAGCAGCGCCGGCGCGTGTGTGTGCGCCCTGCGTACGGCTGCCCCCACCCCGCCCGCCATGGCCGCATGGTTCTCCTTGATCAGGATCGCGTCGTAGAGCCCGATGCGGTGGTTGAGGCCGCCGCCGGCCAGCACGGCCTGCTTCTGCAGCAGCCGCAGACCGGGGGTGGTCTTGCGCGTGTCGAGGATGCGCGCGCCGGTGCCCTCGACCGCCTGCACGCAGCGCGCGGTGAGCGTGGCCACACCCGAGAGCTGCTGCATGAAGTTCAGCGCCGTGCGCTCGGCCGCGAGCAGGCCGGCTGCGGACCCCGCGACCTCGAGCACGGGGCCATTCTCCCGCCAGACACCCTCCGGTCCGGTCTGCGTGAGCACCACGTCCGGGTCCACGGCGCAGAAGACCGCTGCCGCAACGTCAAGGCCGTAGACCACCCCCGGCGCCTTCTGGGTGATGCGCGCGATCGCGTGGATGCTCGGAGCGACCGTGGCCTGGGTGGTTACGTCCCCGCTACCGATGTCCTCCGCCAGCGCGCGCCTCACCAGCGCGTCGAGTTCCGGCTGCTGCACAGCCGGCAGGATACGCGCAGCGGCGCGCTGTAAACCTGCTCAGCGCACGCGCGGAGCGTTGCCGCCGTTACTGGTGTCCGTGCTTTTTGGCTTGTGCTTGTGCCTCTGCTGCGGCTTCGGCGGCGTGGGGCCCGTCATCGCCAGCAGATTCCCGCTCACGGTGCCGAGCGTGGCCGCACTCGTGACGGTTGCGCTCCAGCGGTGTCCCGCGACCTGTTCGAGCAGCTCGTAGGCAGCCTTCTTGCCAGTACGCTCGGGCCGAGCTCACATCTCAACCAGGTCAACGGTGTGCTGCCGAGCAATGTCAAGATCTGGGCCGTGCAGTCCGACAAGGGCTACACCCTGCCGCTGATCAACGACACGCCCCACCGCGTACGCGTCCGTGTCGCGATGCCGACCACCGTACCTATGACGGTCAACGCGCTGACCGCGCCGACTCCCTATGGCCAGTCGGCCAGCTTCGGTGCACAGGCGATCTCGACCAGCGGCACGTGGCAGGGTACGGCCCACACACAGACAGTCACACCGGTCACCGGCAGCTACTGGTTCGTGATCCCGCCCGATAGCGCCCAGATCGCCACGCCGCAGCAGCTGCGCCTTACCTCAGTGCGGCTCGACGAGCACGCGCAGCGTGCGCAGGCTCGGGTCGGCGGCGCCATGCAGCCGTGCTCCGGCCGCCACCAGCGCCTGCAGATAGGCCACGACCTCGGCCGTGACGAGCTCGCCGGGCAACAGCGTCGGCACGCCCGGCGGATACCCGGCAATCGATTCGGTCGAGATCCTGCCGATCGCGGCCTCGACCGCCACCGCCTCGCTCGTGCCCAGGAACGCCTCGCGCGGAGGCACCAAGGGCTCCGGCCCGAGCTCGGCCGGCAACTGGCTGAGCGCCCCGTGTTCGGGCTGGGCCTCCGCGCTGGCGGCATCTGGTGTGATCCGCTTGACGGTCTCCGCCAGGTCGTGAGCGACGCGGTCGAGCGGCTCGACCGGCTGGCCGATCCCGAGTACCAGCACGATGGTCGCGTGAGTCGCGAGCTCGACGTGGATGTCGTAGGAGGCACGCAGTGCACTCGCCACCTGATAGCCGGTCAGGCCCGTGCCGCGCACGTCGATCACGATCCGCAGCGGATCCCAACCCGCGATCCCGGGTCGGCCGATCCACCGCTCGTCGACGACCGCACAGCCGGGGATCTGCGTGATCGCCTCGCGTGCGCGCGCGGCCGCCTTGATCGTGCGATCGAGCAGCAGCTCGCCGTGAACGGCGAGCTGGCGACGCGCGGCGTCGAGTGAGGCCATCAGCAGCGCGTTCGGGCTGGTCGAGCGCACGAGCCGCACGGCGCGCTCGATCGCGCCCACGTCGACGCGGGCAGAGTCGCCGACGAGCAGCATCGCCGACTGCGTGAGGCTGCCGACGATCTTGTGCGTCGAGGCCAGCATCACGTCGGCGCCGAGCTGCAGCGGTGAGCGCGGCAGCGCAGCGTGGAAGCCGAAGTGAGCACCCCAGGCGCAGTCGACGATCAACGGCACACCGGCGCGATGGGTGACCTCGGCGCAAGCCTCGACGTCAGCCGCCATCCCGTAGTAGGTCGGCGAGACGATGAACGCCGCCGAATATGACCCGTCCGCCCCGCCGTGCGCGAGTGCACGCTCGAGCGTCTCGGGCGTGACGCCGTGCGCGATGCCGAGCTCGGGGTCGTACTCGGGCGCGACGAATCGCGGCAGGCCGCCCGACAAGACCAATCCGTCGATCATGCTCGCGTGCGAGTTGCGCTGCAGCAGCACGTGCTTCGGATTGCGCCCGCCCCCGGCCAGCGCCAGGCAGAGCGCATGGTTGCCCTGGGTGGCGCCGTTGGTCAAAAACCAGCAGCGCTCGGCCCCGTAGGCGTCCGCGGCCAGCCGCTCTGCCCGCTGGTAGGGCGTCGGCGAAGGCCCGACATCGATGCCCTCGATGTCCTGAGGGACGTCGAGCAGCAGCGCCGCCACCCCGAGCGCGCTGCGCAGGCCGGGATCGGCGCCGGCGCCGCCCTTGTGGCCGGGCACGTCAAAGCGCGTGGAGCCGCGCAGGCCGTATGCCGCGACGGCCTCGAGATACGGGGCCGTCGGCTGCTCCGCCGGTCGCGTATCGGGCTCAGGGGGCATTCGCTGCTCGAAGCAGATACGCGCGTACGAACCCGTCGAGGTCGCCGTCCAGCACGCGGCTGGCATCGCCCATCTCGAAGTCCGTGCGGTGATCCTTGACCATCGTGTAGGGGTGCAGCACGTAGGAGCGGATCTGTGAGCCGAAGTTGACGTCCTGCGCGGCACCCTTCTCGCGCGCGATCTCCTCCTGGCGCTCGCGCTCGGCGCGCTCGGCCAGCTTCGAGCGCAGCATCGCCATCGCCTCGGCACGGTTGGAGGATTGCGAGCGCTCGTTCTGGCATTGCACGACGATGCCCGTCGGCCTGTGCGTGATGCGCACGGCCGAGTCGGTCTTGTTGATGTGCTGGCCACCGGCGCCGCTGGCGCGGTAGGTGTCGACCTGCAGGTCGTCCTCGTCGATCTCGACCTCCCCCACGTCCTCCACTACGGGGGACACCTCGACCCCGGCAAAGCTCGTCTGGCGGCGGTTGGCGGAATCGAACGGGGAGAGCCGCACCAGCCGGTGCACGCCCTTCTCACTGCCGTACAGGCCATAGGCGTTCTCGCCCTTGACCAGGAAGGTGGCCGACTTGATGCCCGCCTCCTCTCCGGGGGACGCCTCGAGCAACTCGACCCCGAAGCCGCGCTTCTCGGCCCAGCGCATCTCCATGCGCAGCACCATCTCCGCCCAGTCCTGGGCATCGGTACCGCCGGCCCCGGCGTTGACGGTCACGAAGGCGTCGCCGGGGTCGTAGCGCCCCGAGAACAGACGCTCCTCCTCGAGCGCCTGCAACCGCAGCTCGACGCTGGCAACCTGCTCCAGGACCTCGCCCTGCAGCGTCGGGTCCTCGTCGGCCATCTCGGCCAGCGCGTCGAGGTCATCGACGTCGCGCTCGAGCGTCTGGAAACTCGTCAGCCGGCGCGACGCGCGAGCATGCTCGGTGGAGAGGTGCGCCGCGCGCTCCTGGTTTTCCCAGAAGCCCGGCTCACCCATCTGCGCCTCGAGCGCAGAGGCGCGCTCACCCAGTCCAGCCGGGTCAAAGATAGTCCGAGAGCAGTTTTAGCTGCCCACGGATGGCTGTGAGGCGCTGCGAGAGCGGCTCTGAGGGTGCGGTCGACATGCGCGCTGAAACCTAGCAAGGGCGCGGTCCCTACAGTCGTGAGCATGTCCGAACTAACTGATCCCGAAGTACAGGCGTTGCTCAGCGCGCCCAATCACGCGGTGCTCTCCACCCAGAATGGCGACGGCAACATCCTCTCGACCGTCGTCTGGGTCGGACACGACGACGGCAAGCTGTTCGTCAACAGCGCACTCGGCCGCCGCTGGCCGTCAAACCTCGAGCGCGATCCCCACGCAACGCTGGTCGTGATGGATCCGCAGAACCCCTACAGCTTCGTCGAGGTGCGCGGCGCCGTCACCAGCTCAACCGAGCACGGGACGGACGACATCAACTGGCTCGCGAATAAGTACATCGGGCGTGACTATCCGTGGCTGCAACCCGGCGAGCAGCGCGTCACGTTCGTGTTCGAGCCCACACGGGTGCGCTTCGTCAAGCAGTAGCTACTCGTGCTTGTGAGCTTCGGGCGGGTCCCCGTAGCGGTGCTCGTACCGGTATGAGTAGTGGTGGCCGTGACCGGGGCGGTCACCACCGCCCCGGTCGGGCCCAGGGCCGCGCGCACCTGGGCCGCGCGCGCCGCGCCTGATGCCGCGCACGATCGTCACCAGCGTCAAGATCAGCACCCACTTCGGCCAGAAATCATCGCCGTCAGCACCGGTCAATGCCCAGATCGCCGTGCAGACGAGGAAGGCACCGCCACCGGCGGAGGCATTGCGGACCAGGACGCTGGTGTTGAACGTCTGGCGCGCAAGCTCCATCGTCGTCGGCGGCTTCGGCGGCTTCGGCGGTAGCGCCGGCAGATCGGCGCTGAGCGCGCTCAGCTCACCCTGCGTCCGTGCGCTGTACGCCGCGTGGACGCGCTCCTCGAACTCACCACTGTCGAGCCGGCCCGCCGCGTAGTGCTCACGGATCGCCGCGGCCGTCTGCTCACGGTCGTGGTCGGAGGCTCGAAGCTGCGGCTCGTCAGCCATGTCCTGACACAGCCTACGTCAGGCGCCGTGACACTTCTTGTACTTCTTGGAAATCATGACGGCTAATTATGGCCTGTGCTCAGAAGTGCGGTGTTTACAGGGGAAACACGGTCATCCGCAGCCGCGTCGTGCTGTCTCGTATGCGCCCGTTCGGCTGCGTTCGTTGACATCGCGTTGACAACGAACCACGCCCCGACGGCCTTCGCGGATGCCGGAGCCAGACGCCCGCGCCAGATACGGCGACGCCGATGGCACTGCGTCGAAGTAGTTCCCGTGGGGGGGCGTGGATACGCGCGTCAGTGGGGACCTCGCGTGGAGGGCGGCATTAGTTCCGCGCGCGTGAAGGTGCCCAGATG
>JBOGYJ010000288.1:0-2606 GCA_050696795.1 Solirubrobacteraceae bacterium
AGCAGCGCCCTTCCGAGCACTTCGCGACGTTTGGCGGAGAGAACCTGCTCGCGGTGCTCGAGGTCGCCGTTGAGCTCATCGAGCATCGCCGTCGGCGTGCGCCGGTGGCCCTCACGGGTGATATCCACGAGCGTGATGTCGCCGCTCGTATAGGTAGCGGCGTCCATGTCGAACGCGACCAGCTTGGTCGCGACTCGGCTGGCCGCCTCGCTGACCCGCCGCGCCCGCGCACCGAGGTCGACGTCCTGCTGCAATGGGGGCAGCGCGCGCAGGCGCTCCAGCGCTGTGGTCAGCGTCCAATTCGCGGCATTGCGCTCATCGGCCGGGGCGTCGGCGCCGAGCGCGGCGCTGAATAGGTCATGAGCCCCGAGCGCCCGCCAGCTGTCGAGCGCGCTCACGCGCTCGGTCTCCGCCGTCGTCACCGCGGTCTGCGCGTCTGCAGCTGCGCGCTCGGCGTCCTTGCGTGCCTCGACGTGTCGACGAAGCTCCTGCTCGGCCTCTGACTTGGCGCGGTCGAGCTGCTCTCGCTCGGTGCGCAGCGAGGATGCGCGGGCTCGTAGCTCTGCGGCGCTCGCGCCGTCGGCGGTCTGGGCGGCGGCGAGGCGGCCGTCGGCCGTTGCAAGCTCATCGGCAGCTCGGGTGTCGTCTTCGCGGGCTTCGCGCGTCGCTGCGCGTGCCTCATCGAACCGCTGGGCCGATTGTGCGACACGCTGCGTTGCGGCATCGGCCCCCTCGAGCGCGCGGCCGACCGCCTCGATCGCGCCGCCTGCGCGCTCGACCGCTTGCGCCACAGATCGCAGCCCGACGGGTTCGGTCGAGAGGTTCGCGGCACCCGCGTGTTGGACGAGCACGACGCGGCTGGTCGCGACCGTCCGGTCATATTCGTCGCGTTGTGAGACCACCGCCGCAAGCTGCTCCTCCGCAACGGTCAGTCGTTCCGCCGTGCGGCGCTCGGCTGCCTGGGCACTGCGCAGTGCCTCCACCGGCGGCAGCCGCCGCTGCTCGTCGTCGAGGCGAGCCTGGGCCGCGGCGATCAGGTCGACTTCCGAGCTGAGTACCGCCGTCTGCGATTCGAGGTCCTCGACGATTGCGCACGCTTCCTGTAGCAGTCGCGTGCGGAGGGCCGCGCGGGCGCTGGCGCCGATGTACTCGGGCGCCGGCTTGAGCGCGCGACCGTGCAGCGCGCCGAAGCGAAACCGGCCAGGCGCGACGCTCAGCGGACCTTGCAGCGGGATCGAACGCAGCACCGCGGCGACGATTGTGGGCTCGATGCGCGCATCGGCGCGATCGGGTGCGAGCAGGTCGGCCAACGTGCCGTGCTCGGCAGCAGCCGACGGTCCGTCAGCCAGCGCGAGGAGCGTCAGATCGGCCTCGTGAATCGTCCCGTTGGGGCTGATCCAGGCATCGAGCAGGCCTGCGTCCTCGAGCGCAGCTTCGAGCCCGGCGCGGTCGTCAGCGGAAACTTCGTCGCGGAAGTCGGACGCCGCCCAGAGCGGTGCGCCCGGGCGATCCACGCGCGACCCTCGGCGGGCAGAACGAGGAGCGGGCTCGGGCTCTCGCTGACCTTCGATCTCGGTAACGCGCTCCCGCGCGTCGCGGAGGGCCACGCCCAGCGCCGCCTGACAGGCGTCGGCCTGCGCGCGCTCGGTACGCAGCTCGGCGGCTCGCGGCGCCGCGCAGTCTTCGACCAGCGTGCGGGCGTCGCCGCCGGCGACCAGGGTCGCGGCGATCGAGTCGACCGATTCGTCCGCGATCCTCAGCTCGGTGAGGGTGAGTCGCCAGTCGTGCAGGGCAGCGTCGAGCCCCTCTACGGCGGCTTCGAGCAGCTCTTGGGCGTGGGCAGCAGCCGTGCCCATCTGATCGCGGCGCTGAGCGGCCTGTGCCAACGGATCGGCGACCGCCCGCAGCTGCGCTTCCGCGTCCGTTACCGCAGCGGCGAGATCGAGCGCTCGGTCGACGTCCTGTTTGCGCAGCTCGAGCCGTGCAGGCAACGCGTCGAGCGCTGGCGGATCCGGCTCGACCGGTTTGATCCCGACTATCTGCAGTAGAGCGTTCAGCTCGCCGGCAGCTTCGGCCAGGCGAGCATCGGCGGTGGCGGCATTGTCCTGTTCGGCTGCCTGGGCGTCCTCGGCCCGCTTCAGCTCCGCTTCGCGGCCGGCGAGGCGTTTTTGCGCACCGAGCGCCCGCTGCTGCGCGGCTTCATGCTCTCGCGCGCAGTCCTCGAGCCGCGCCACCGCCTTATAGGCGTCGGAGCCGACAAGCTCGAGGTGCTCCTCGTCGACGTGGCGGTAGCGAGTGTGCAACCGCTTAGCTTCGTCCTCGGCAGCCCGCAGAGCGCCGGTGGCGTCTGTGAAGGCCGTATCCGCGTCTCGCACGGCGGTACGCGCTCGCTCGTACGCGTTGTTGCCGGCGCGCAGTCGCTCGCCGCGGACCGCTAGCAGCCCGCGGGCGTACGCGCGTGCCTCTCCGCTGACGAGTGCCGCCACTTCGGTGCGCGCCGCATTGAGCTCGTCGTACTGGCGTTGCAGCTCGTGGAGCTGCTCGAGCGCGTCGCCAAGCTTGCGCACGAGCAGCTCGTCAACGGCCGGCAGGGCAGCGGACAACAT
>JBOGYJ010000289.1:0-5873 GCA_050696795.1 Solirubrobacteraceae bacterium
GTCGGAGGTGGCGGGGAAGATCGCCACGCAGGCGGGGGCGTTCATGCTCGAGAAGCCGCTCGGGGGACGCGGGATCCTGCTCGGGGGCGTGCCCGGGGTCGCGGGGGCCGAGGTGATGATCATCGGCGGCGGCGTGGTCGGGATGAACGCGGCGTTCATCGCGATGGGCATGGAGGCCACGGTGTTCGTCTACGACCGCGACATCGACCGGCTGCGCGAGCTGGACATCGCTTTCAACGGCCGCGCCGACACGTGCTTTGCCTCGACGCTCGAGATCGAGCAGCGCCTTCCCTACATGGACCTGGTGATCGGGGCGGTGCTGGTGCATGGGGCGCGGGCCCCGCGCGTGGTCACCCGCGAGCAGCTCGGGCTGATGCAGCGACACGCCGTGCTGGTCGACGTCTCGATCGACCAGGGCGGGTGCTTCGAGACCTCCAAGGCGACCACGCACACCAACCCGACCTACGAGGTCGACGGCATCACCCACTACTGCGTGGCCAACATGCCGGGCGCGGTGCCGATCACCTCGACCTACGCGCTCACCAACGCGACCCTGCCGTACACGATCGACCTCGCCAACGAGGGCGCCGAGGCCTTCGTCGCCCGCAGCGCCGGTCATCGCCTTGGCCTGAACGTCGCGCACGGCCAGGTCACCTACGAGGCCGTCGCCGCCGTAGCCGGCGTCCCCTACGTCACGCCCGAGGAGGCGCTGGGCCTCTCGGCGGTCGCCGCGTAGTCCTCAGCCGCCGATCACTGAGACGAGGGGCGGCCGCGCTTGGCCGCCCTTTGTTTGCCTGAGGCCGGGCGGCGCGCGTCAGGGCAGGGCTGAGGCAAGCGCGGTGGCGGCGGCTTCAGGCGCCGCGCAATGCCGTGAAGGCTTGCACGAGGCTGCGCAGCTCTTCGGCGTCGATCGCCGGGAAGCGGTACAGCTCGGGCTCGATCGACTCGAATGTGTCGCGGATCGCTTCACGGCTCGTGAGCTTGAGGTCGAGCATCGCCGCCAGATCACGCAGGTCCCGATCCAGCCCGCGCTCGAGCTTGGCCAGCGCCTGCAACGCGAAGTCGACGTGGTAGACGTCGACGGCCCCAAATCTGGCGATGAAGGGACTGCGGTCGGCCCAGTTGGGCGGTGCCGGTAGGAAATCGAGCGGGCTGGCCAGCTCGACGTTGACGTCGAGCCGCTCCTTGAGGGAGGCGATTGCCCGCAGCAGGGGCTCGTCGGTGGCGGACTCGATCCTGATATCGACGTCCTGGGTGAATTCCCGCCAGCCGACCTCAACGGCGCTGGTCCCGCCCGCCACGTAGATTCGGTCGCCGCCTCGACCGTGCTTGCCCAACTCGGTAAGCAGGCGGTCGATCCGTGCCTTATCGGCGTCTGCGCGCATCCTGGGCTTTGGCCGAGCAGTAGGCGATCACGCGGCGCTGCAGCGCGTTGTAGCGAGAATGTGCGCGCGCGCCGAGTTCCGCCTCGAGCAGCGCGTAGAGCTCCCGGCCGCTCTGGTCGATCCGATGCTGCGGCACGTGGACCCCGGCGCGCTCCAGCCGCGGTTGGGCGGCAGCGACCAGTAGAGCCTCGACCGTCCTGCGGCCGGCGGCGATGTCGGCCAATCCGGCCGCGACGAGGTCGTCGCCAGGGAACTTCACGCGAAGCTCGTCTGGAGCCGAGGGCGTCAGCTCTGGGTTGCTCACCTCGTCAGCGTAAACGTCGGGGAGGAGGGTGCGCTTCGCTGGATCGCTTTCGAGGCCGCACCGGTCCAGGTCGGCGTGGGCGCTGCCGCGCGCGACCACGTAGGTGGTGTGATGCCGGACCGCCGTTCCAGCTTCCCGTTCCCGTCACCATGAGCTCGTCGCAGACGGCGGGCGTGCATCTCGAGACGATCGGCAGCCGGCCTGGTGCCGGCTGCAGTGATACGCGGCCGCACTCACCGATAACCCGCTCGCACGGGCGGGCAAACGGGGCGTATTGCGCGAAGCCCCCGACCATCCCGGCCTGCTACATTGGCACGCCGAATGCCGACAACCAGCCAGCTAATCCACAAGGGCCGCAAGAAGCCCGCCAAGAAACTTGCCACCCCGGGCCTCAAGTCCGGCAAGGGCCGCAAGAAGAAGGTCGCTGCGCCCCAGCGCCGCGGCGTGTGCACGCGTGTCTATACGACCACGCCCAAGAAGCCGAACTCGGCGCTGCGCAAGGTCGCGCGCGTGCGGCTCACCAATGGCATGGAGGTCGGCGCCTACATACCGGGCGAGGGTCACAACCTGCAGGAGCACTCGGTCGTGCTCGTGCGCGGTGGCCGTGTCAAGGACCTCCCTGGCTTCCGTTACAAGGTGATCCGCGGGACGCTCGACGCCGCCGGTGTGTCGGACCGCAAGAAGGCCCGCTCGCAGTACGGCGTGAAGGCCAAGTAAGGAGCTCTTTCAAGTGCCACGCCGCGCAGCAGCAGCGATCCGGACAATCGAGCCGGACGCAGTCCATCGCAACCGCCTTGTCCAACAGGTCATCAACAAGGTGATGCTGGACGGCAAGAAGTCCACCGCCGAGGCCATCGTCTACGACGCCCTGGCGATCCTCGAAGAGCGCACGGGCAAGCCGGCGCTCGAGATTCTGGAGGCCGGCGTCAAGGCGCTCACCCCGGTGCTGGAGGTTCGCTCCCGCCGCGTGGGTGGCGCCACGTACCAGGTGCCGGTCGAGGTCCCGCCGCGGCGCTCACGTACGCTGGCCGTCCGCTGGCTGGTCAGCTTCGCGCGCCAGCGCCGCGAGCGCACGATGGCGCAGCGCCTCGCCAACGAGCTGCTCGACGCTCAGCAGCAGCAGGGCAACGCGTTCAAGCGCAAGGACGACATCTACCGCATGGCGCAGGCCAACAAGGCCTTCGCGCACTACCGCTGGTAGACGCGCCCGCGGCCGTCCCGGCACCCGCCGGGCGGCGGCAAGTCCGGACTCGCTATGTCCTCGACTCGCCGGGCTCGGCCAGCCCAATCGCTTCGCACGGATCGACCAGCGGCCCGCGCGGCACCCTCGTGCTCGCTGGGGCTTCGAAATCTGTGTCAATGCCGTTTGATCGAATCGGCCGAGCGGTCGATTCATGGCATCGGGGCATATCGTGAAACGACATTCGCGGCGTATCGTGAAACGACATCGCGGCGCCAGGACGGCGACACCGTCGTAATTCGGACCGGCACCATCTGCAGGCTGCCTGTACACTCCTTCCACGCGAGGGTTGTTTCACTGCAGCCCCCGGTCCCGTGCGGTGGGCGACCCTCGCGTTTCCCTTCCGAGCCTCGCTCGGCGGCCTCCGCCTCACGCGGGGAGAGGGGCCGAGGCGGCTGATCGGCTGGGCGTCGAGCGGCGGTCGATCCCTGCTATATTCCTTGGCCGCCCCGGACAGGGCCTGCGCGTATGAACGCGCGCCTTTCAGTCCGGGCGACAGACCTGCCTCATGGAGACGCTGCAGAACTAGACGAACCGCCCCTGGCGACATCCGCGTCGTATCAGGGCCCCTGGGGCCCTTTTTCACGCCCGCAAGCGCCTGGTCAAGCAGCCACCCGAGAACTTCAAGCCAGCCACACCCAGCCACACCAAGACGAGCGAAGAAGAGATGCCCCGCAAGTTCAGCCTCGAGAACACCCGCAACATCGGGATCATGGCCCACATCGACGCCGGCAAGACGACGACGACGGAGCGCATCCTCTTCTACACCGGGCGCACCTACAAGATCGGCGAGGTGCACGAGGGCGCTGCCGTCATGGACTGGATGGAGCAGGAGCAGGAGCGCGGCATCACGATCACCTCCGCCGCGACCACCTGCGAGTGGAACGGCACCCGCATCAACATCATCGACACGCCGGGCCACGTCGACTTCACCGCCGAGGTCGAGCGCTCGCTGCGCGTGCTCGACGGCGCGATCGCGCTGTTCGACTCGGTCGCCGGCGTCCAGCCCCAGTCCGAGACGGTCTGGCGCCAGGCCGACAAGTACCACGTCCCGCGCATCGCCTTCGTGAACAAGATGGACCGCGTCGGCGCCGACTTCGGCAACGCCGTGCAGACGATGATCGACCGCCTCGGCGCGCATCCGGTGCCGATCCAGCTGCCGATTGGCGCGGAGGCAGATCTTCGGGGCATCATCGACCTGGTCGAGAACCGGGCGATCATCTACAAGGACGACCTCGGCAAGGAGCAGGAGATCACCGAGATCCCCTCCGAGCTTCAGGCCGAGGCAGCCGCCGCCCGCGAGCAACTGCTCGAAGAGGTCTCCCACTATGACGACGAGCTCGTCGAGATGATCCTCGAGGATCAGGAGATCCCCGCGGCCAAGCTCAGGGCGGCGATCCGCAAGGCCACCCTCTCGAGCCAGCTGACCCCGGTCCTGTGCGGCTCCGCCTTCAAGAACAAGGGGGTGCAGCCGCTGTTGGACGCGATCCTCGATTACCTGCCGACGCCGCTGGACGTCCCGGCGATCGACGGCGTCCTGCCCGGCAAGAAGGATGAGGACGGCAACGAGATCCCGGCCGAGCGCCACGCTGCCGACGACGAGCCCTTCAGCGCCCTGGCCTTCAAGATCATGGCCGACCCGTTCGTCGGCAAGCTCACGTACTTCCGCGTCTACTCGGGCAAGCTCGAGGCCGGTGGCCGGGTGCTCAACGTCTCGACGGGCAAGTCCGAGCGCATCGGCCGACTGCTGATGATGCACGCCAACGAGCGCGAGGAGCTGCAGCAGGTCTACGCGGGCGACATCGCCGCCGGCGTCGGCATCAAGCAGGTCGTCACCGGTGACACGCTGTGCGCTGTCGACGCACCGATCAAGCTCGAGTCGATCGACTTTCCCGAGCCCGTGATCAAGGTCGCGATCGAGCCCAAGACCAAGATCGACCAGGAGAAGATGGGCGTCGCGCTGCAGCGCCTGGCCGAGGAGGACCCGACCTTCCAGGTCCAGACCAACGAGGAGACCGGCCAGACCGAGATCTCGGGCATGGGTGAGCTGCATCTGGAGATCCTCGTCGACCGCATGCTGCGCGAGTTCAAGGTCGAGGCCAACGTCGGCCGTCCTCAGGTTTCCTATCGCGAGACGATCCGTGGCACCGCTCAGAAGATCGAGGGCCGCTTCGTACGCCAGACCGGTGGCTCGGGCCAGTACGGCATCGTCTACATCAACGTCGAGCCGAACCCGGGCGAGGGCTTTGACTTCCTCAACCAGATCAAGGGCGGGTCGATTCCCACGGAGTTCATCCCCGCCGTCGAGAAGGGCGTCGAGGAGGCACTGGCGAACGGTCCCCGGGCCGGGTACCCCATGGTTGACGTGAAGGTAACGCTGGTTGACGGCAAGTACCACGACACGGACTCGTCGGAGATTGCCTTCAAGGTGGCCGGGTCGCTGGCCCTCAAGGAGGCGGTACGGCGCGCCAAGCCGGTTCTGCTCGAGCCGGTGTTCGCCGTCGAGGTCGTCACTCCCGAGGAGTTCATGGGTGACGTGATCGGTGATCTGAACCGCCGTCGTGGTCAGGTTCTCGGCATGGAGGCGCGCGGCAACGCGCAGGTGGTGACGGCCACCGTGCCGCTCGCGGAGATGTTCGGGTACGCAACTGATGTACGCTCAAACACGCAGGGCCGAGCTACGTTCACGATGCAGTTCGAGCGCTACGACGAGGTTCCGCCGAACATCGCCGAGAAGGTCATCGGCGAGCTGCAGGGCAAGTAGCAGACCAGTCGGACGGAAGTCCGATAAATTCTTGAGGTTCGCCGAGATGGCGAACCGAATTCATCTGAGAAGAAGGAGCACCAAAAAGTGGCTAAGGCCAAGTTCGAGCGCGATAAGCCCCATGTGAACGTCGGGACCATCGGTCACATCGACCATGGCAAGACGACGCTGACGGCCGCC